>NZ_JSVA01000043.1:0-2553 GCF_001267955.1 Roseivirga seohaensis subsp. aquiponti | reverse complement strand
CTGATAACTGATACCTGATACCTGATACCTGATACCTGATACCTGATACCTGATAACTGATACCTGATACCAGATAACTGATAACGCTATGCTAAAAAGTTACTTCATTACTACACTAAGGTCGCTTAGAAAACACCCAGTTTTCACTGTGGTAAATGTTATTGGTTTGTCGGTAGGCATAACTGCATTTATCTTGATTACAGTATTTGTTCGTGATGAATTAACCTTTGATCGTTTTCATAAAAACCATGATAGAATATACCGTGCGATGATGATTAACAAGGACGGGAAGCCTCAACCTTTTCCGACCGATTTAATTGAGATTGTAAACTTAACTATGCCAGAAGTAGAGACCATGACAAGGATACAAGTATTGGGCGAAACTTTAATGGACTATGAAGGAGCTAAGGTTTTTGAAAAGGAAACTTATGGAGCTGATCCGAATTTTTTTAAAATTTTCGATTTCTCTTTAAAGTTCGGAAATGAATCAAATGCCCTGGAAGGCGAAAATAGCGTGGTTCTTTCACGTTATATGGCACTTAAATATTTTGGAGAAGAAGATGTAATTGGCCGAAAATTCGAGATGGCCGACAATGATAGAATTGGCATTGTAACGGGGGTCTTAAACGATATTCCTCAGAACTCTCGATTCCAATTCAATATCATTGTACCTATTCGTAAGGTGAGTAACGGAGGTTATCGGTATGGTGGACAAGGAGAACTATATGCTTTATTGAAAGAGCCAGTGGATGAAGCAGGCTTAGAAAGTAAGTTGATGGAATTGACTGCTCAGAACGGCTTCGATAATAAATTCAACTTAAAATTTAAAGTTGAAAATTATGGTGATCTACACCTTGAGAGCGAATTTTCTCAAACGGCTTCTGGTGTAAAGGGGAATAAGGAATTTATTTTTATTTTCTCTGCGGTGGGTCTTTTACTGCTTTTGCTCGCTGTCATAAATTATATTAATTCCTCAACCGCAAAATCACTCTCTACTTTAAAGCAAGTGGGGATCCGAAAAGTGATAGGAGCAACTAAAACTCAAATTCGATTTCAGTTTTTAATTGAAACAGCACTTTTAGTGGCAGTGGCGGTTTTTCTAGCAGCTGCTTTGGCTGAATATTTTTTACCAACACTGAATTCCCTTTCTGGAAAAAGCTTGAAGCTCAACTATTTTTCTGATGGCTTCACACTCACCTTTTTGACTTTACTGATTCCCGGAATCACATTATTGGCAGGTGTATATCCCGCAATCTTCACTAGCCGCTTTAAAACCATGCGATTAATGAAAGGGGAAGTTGTTGGAAGCAAAGGATTGTTCAGAAAGTACTTGGTGGCTTTTCAGTTGATAATTACACTGGTTTTACTTTTCGGAACACAAGTGATAAAGCAACAGGTTGATTTTTTTGTGGAAGGAGATATAGGGATGGATCCCTCTTCAATTATTACGACTTATAAAGCGCGCGGAAGCACTTATGATGTAATGAAAGCTGCTTTTGAGAAAATACCAGGTGTTGAGGCTGTAACTGCTTCTCCTTTTCCCTTGAACGGAACGGTTAAAATGCCTTTGCAGTGGACTTTTGAAAATGAGCAAAAAACGGATGCTGTTCCTTATCAAGAAGTAGCTGAGAATGCGCTGGACGTGCTTGATATACAGCTTATTAGAGGTCGTAATTTTATCAGCGGAAGTGTAGAGGATGAAAACGGTTCTGTCATTATTAATCAAGCCATGGTGGGTTTGTTAGGTTTTGAAGAGCCGCTTGGTCAAAAGATTAAACTACTCTCTCCAAATTATAGAATAGCAGATTATACCATTATTGGAATCACAGAAAACCTTGCGTTTAATCTGAAGCAGGAAGCCACTCCTGCGGTAATTATGCAAGCAGAAAAAAGACTTTCTTCCATCAATATTAAGCTAAGTGAAAGAGTTAAAGCGGAAACTATTCCATTGCTTTCTCAAGCTTGGGATAAGATTTCTCCTAACAGCCCTTTCGTCTATACTGTAATGGCAGATGAGATTGAAGCTAACTATGAGAAGGAAAAGAAATTTGGAACAGTAATTCAGGTGTTTACTTGGATAGCCATGCTTATTGCAGGTTTAGGGCTTTTCAGCCTAAGCGCTTTTACCATCATTCAGAGATACAAAGAAATTGGAATCAGAAAGGTTTTAGGTGCTTCGGTTTTTGCGTTAATCCTAAGCTTTTTACGAAGCTATTTAGGGCTGATTTTACTGGCCTCTTTAATAGCGATACCAACAGCTTATTATTTGATGAATTTATGGATGAACGATTTCGTCAATCATGTTGAAATAAGCTCAGCCATTTTCGCAATAGGCATTGGTGCTTCATTGCTGATTGTGCTCATTACGGTGGGTTATCAGTCAGTAAAAGCATCATTAATTAACCCAGTAGATATTTTGAGAGATGAATAATGGGAGTGAGAAGCCAGAAGACGGAAGACCGAAGCGAAAAAAAAAATTGATCAGAAAACAAAGAAACAGGGAACTGAAACCGCTGAAAATAATTCGTGATAACTAATAACTAATAACTAATA
>NZ_JSVA01000042.1:0-1479 GCF_001267955.1 Roseivirga seohaensis subsp. aquiponti | reverse complement strand
CTTTCGTTACTCAAAACAAGGACCTATCAATTTATTCATACGGGCCTGAAATTGTGTCGATTAATAAATAACGTTTGCCAATCGAGTAGACGGCCGTGAGCCATAAGCCCACGGTGTGTATCGTCCTGAAATAGGTTGACTCAATTTAGTGATTTAAATGATTTATAGTTTTTCCATTTTCTCTCTAAGTGGCCTTGTGTTTTATGGGCTTCATTAGGGGTTAACATCTCAATACTTCTATGAGGTCTTATTTGGTTATAAAACTCAATGTTTTGTTTGATTTTCATCCGGGCCTCTCTTATTGAAGCATACCCTGATCTGTAGTTGTTACTGAACTCTTGCTTGATTGTTCTGTTTACTCTCTCGGCAATTGCGTTCTCGAGTGGATCGCTACTCTCGGTCATGCTTATACTGATACTATTGGCTTTTAAAATGCCGGTATATTGATGACAGCAATATTGAATGCCACGGTCGGAATGGTGTGTCAATGATTCAAAACCAGTTTGTTCCATTTGTATAAGGGCTTTTTTAAGCGCTTTTACGGCACCTTTGGCCTTAAGGCTCTTCGATATACAATACCCCACTATTTTGCGCGAGTACATATCTGTAATCAAGAAAAGGTACAAGAACTTTTCTTCTTGCCTTGTCCATACATAAGTTATGTCGCTCACCCATATTTGATTGGGTTTATCGGGAATAATGTTTTTTATCAAGTTGGGGTAGCGTTTATAAAAGTGGTAGCTGTTGGTCGTAATAGCCCTTTTACTTTTGTATTTGATCAACAGGTTATGTCGCCCCAAGAGATCGAAGAACTTGTCACGTCCTATTTTAATCCCATGAGCATTGAGCTCTGGGCGTAAACAGGTAAGTAAGTTCCTGCCACTTCCCTGCTTCCATATTTTGCGCTTCTCTCGGATCAGCTCAATGGTCAGGTATTCCTTCAATGCCCTGTTCTCTGCAATCTTGATCTTTTTATAATATGCCTGTTTGGAGTAGCCAAGCAACTGACATGCTTCTGATACATTCATTTCTCTTCCCCTTTCTGACTTGAGTCTGTCAACTGCTTGGCTCCATACTTTTTTTCGATAGGTACCTTAAGGTCTTCTTCGGCCACTTCTACCATCTTTTGCCAAAGATCAGCACGTAGCTTCTCTCGTCTCAATTCAACTTCCAGATGCTTTATTCGCTCTTGTAGTTCTATTTCCTTCTTGTTTTTAGACATACACGATAAGTCAGTGACTGGTTGTCCACCAGCCCGGTAATCATCAATACCACTGAATTTACGCATCCAATACAAAATAGTACAGTTACCTGATATATTATATGCCCTGCGGGCGGCCTCTTTTGTCAAACGGCCAAATAATACATCTTGCACAACTTGCCATTTGAACTCTTCTGAGTAATAATCTGGCTTCTTAAGTGTCCTGTTTTTAGTTGACTTTTCCATAAGATTATAGTCAACCTATTTCAGGACGATAC
>NZ_JSVA01000041.1:0-31683 GCF_001267955.1 Roseivirga seohaensis subsp. aquiponti | reverse complement strand
GATAGTAGTAGCCTCTTACTCGGTAGGCAACCGTTACGGCAAGTTATACTTAGAAGATCTGAAGGCAGAATACCCTAATGCAGGCCTGTTTACCAGTCAAAAGCGCCAGCTCGACTACCTCTACATCGAAAGCCTGAATGACTTCGACAAGGCCATCGCCCGAATGAAAGAAATCAGAAACAACACCCAATTCAAAAACAGCTGGGTACATATTGTGAGGTTGAGTAGGTAAGTAGAATAATATGTGCAACAAAATAAAAAGAGCAGCCAGACGGCTGCTCTTGATGTTTACATTCAGGGGGCTTAACATTTTTAAAGAGGTTGTTCTAGTAATGTTCTATTTGTAAATTGGCTTTTCTTGAAGTTAAAAAGCTCTTACCATGAAATCATTCTTGTTCACCTTTAGCGTTTGCCTATTTCTTGCTTTTCAAACGGCCTCTGTTTTTGCGCAGAAGACGGTAGAAAAGTATGAAAATGGTGAGAAGAAGTACCAAGGTAGAATGGCGGACGGGATCAAAATTGGTAAACATTCCTTTTGGTACGAAGACGGTTCCAAGAAACGAGAAGAAAAATATAATGACCGCGGAATTTTAATTCAGCTAAAGGAATGGGATGAGGCTGGAAATATTGTGACGGATGAAAACCCTGAGGAGAAGTTTGAGAAAATAAGAGAGGATCAATTCAATAGCATAACGTGGATTGAGGTAAAATATAACTTAGGACTCTCAAAGGTGAAAGGAGAAATCCATACAGAGCCTATTTTAGAGCCTAGTGATATGGTTTTACACTACGCTACTTATTTAGAGAATGGGAAAGAAATTGACAGCTCCTTCAGAACAAAAAAGCCAATAGGTATTAATCTAAAAAAGAGCGACTTGATTGATGGTTTTCAGGAAGGACTCAAGTATTTTGAAGAAGGGGATAATGGTTTTATAAAAGTACCCGCACGAATGGCATATGGATCAGAAGGTACTCGTGAAGTGCCTCCTAACTCAACCCTTATTTTTCAGGTATACATTTTAAAGCGGTAACTGATAACTAGAAACCGTTATTGTTTGGTCATTGTGAGAAATAAGCGTTGCGCTAGCAAGAGCTGATTACGAAGCAATCTCTGGTACTACAAGTCAACATTGAGATAACTTCACGTAAACATCATCACTTCGATAGGCTCAAGCAGGTTTGCAAATACGCTGATTGGAGACGGCTGAAGTTCACTATTTTCTCTTAACTCGTAATCCTTAACTACTCAACCCTAATTACTATCTTAGAGCAAAGAGACATTGCAATGGCCCTGATCAGTAAAAAGAAGATTCCCTTTAAAATAAGCGAGGAGTTACGCGCCTACCTTTTGCGCTATAAACGGCTCATCGAAGTGCCTATTCAGTACGATGATTTACTGAGGTATAACAATGCCATTCCACTTTACAACTCTAAAGGAGACGATACCCTTTGGGAAACGGTTTTCTATCCACAAGACGATATGAAGGACATTTACTTGGCCCTCAAAAAAATCTACTCTGTGCTAATGGCTGATGGAGATGTTGGAGTGATGGAACATTTAAAAGTGGATCGGGTAGACCTTTGTGCTTTCGGTAATACAAAGCCTTTCAGGGTGCGCATTGTAAATCAGATCAACGATAACTTTGATTACTTCTATGTAAAAAATGCCGATGCATCTAGAATTTATGGGCTAGAATTGGAACACTTGCTTTCCCCCAACCGAATGAGTTATGTGGTTCATAAAAACACTTTAATCGAAGAACACATTGTAGGTATTCCTGGAGATGAGTTCATCAAAAACCATATGAACAGTAAAATGCTGAACGAGATTAGGCTGGCCAAAGAGTTTGTGAAATTCAACGAAAGGTGCTTCGTTCGGCTTTTGGGCGATATGCACTCTAGTAATTTCGTGGTAAATGTAACTCCTGATTTTGAAGAAGTGAGCTATAGATTGAAAGCTATAGATTTCGATCAGCAATCTTACGAGGGCAGGAAAAGTGTGTACCTTCCTCAATATTTCAAACAGAATAATAAACTCATTGAATTAGGGCTTAAGCACATGACTCCCGAAACAGTAAAGCAATATCAGAAGGAAGAACGCTCATTGATTGCCAACAGACTTAGGGTCGAGCGTTATCGGGTGTTAGACCTTATCAATGCCATGATTAACGATACGCTGGCTTTTCCTGAGCAGGTGAAAAAGCTTAGGAGAGACCTTGCCAAATACTACAATGAAAAGGCTTTTTTAAAGTGTGATAATATGGGTGAAATTGTGAGAAGGAGCCTTTGGATGGTGATTAAGAAGCCAGATTTATATGGCGAAAAGTGATGTGAAAACCTGCCTAATTTTACTTTTATGAAGACAGAGATTATTAATAAAGAAGATTTTTTAAAATGTGGCTATGCCTTACTAGAAGAGTCCATCCCAACGGAAATACTTAATAGGTTTAGAAGTATAGCTGACGAAATAGAAACTAAAGCACTGGAATATTATAAGCAAGGTGATACCTTATCAGGCGCTTGTGTTATCGAGGATTCTGTAGGGCCACGATTAATGCGTTTCGATGACCTCCATTTCCATTATACAGATGACCTTAACCGATTGCTGGCCACCCCTGTGTTTTTAAAATTGATAAAAGAACTTTGCGGGCCTACTGCCATTATTCTTCAGGCTGATATTCTATACAAGCATCAACACCCTCACCCTGTAGTGAAATGGCATCAAGGAGCTCCGAATGACCCAAATCATGCTTACTTAAACATCGGAATATATTTAGACGATTCTGATCTGAACGATGGATGTTTACGATATGTGCCTGCAACACATACTGAATTGCAGGACATTGAGTCAATTGAAAGGGATTACGGTTGGAATCCTCCAAATGTAGTGCAAGTTCCTGCCAAGGCTGGAAATGTTATGGTGCAAGAAATGATGGTGTTACACAGTTCAGAACCTAAGCGTTCACCTGGGGCTAGGCGAACAATTTATGTAGAAGTAAGGCCTTATGCGGCAACACTGGAAGACGGAAAGCAGGATGAGCATTGGATAGAATTGCGTAGGCTTTGGATGGGAGAAATTCTGAAAAATGATATTGAGGGTGTTTTCACTGATAAAGAGAAGGCTTTCTTTGGCGGAAATGCAAGTTTATCAGCTCATGAATTAATGAAAGAAATTACAGAGCATCGTTGCCCACCTATTCCAGCGGTTTACAATTATAAACCTACAAAAGGTCCAGACTATCCAATTCCTGCTGATTTAGTAGCGTACTGATTTTGCCTCTACATATGATATTTATCATTGAGGATTATGAATATTGTTAATTCGGTTTCACATTGAGAACTGTTAATTTGATGCTATGGATGTAAGGTTAAAGTTTTTAGGCGGAGCCCAATCGGTTACCGGTTCAAAATATTTACTAGAACTTGATAAAAAGAAGTTGTTAGTGGATTGCGGTTTGTTTCAAGGCTTAAAAGAACTTAGGCTCAGAAACTGGGATGAATTTCCGATGGACGCTACAACGATAGATGCCATCGTATTAACACATGCTCATATTGATCATTCTGGTTACCTGCCAAGAATAGTAAACGAAGGCTTTAACGGACCGATTTATTGCACAGAAGCGACTGCCTCACTTTTAGAAATCCTGCTTATGGATGCCGCAAAATTGCAAGAGGAAGAAGCCGAATTTGCTCAACACAAGGGCTATTCAAAACACAATCCGCCTTTGGCACTTTTCAATACGCAAGATGCAAAAAAGGCACTCGACATGGTGGTGCCCATAACTTATCAAGAGCCGGTTAATGTTTTAGAGTCCGTAACGGCCACTTTTTTCGATGCAGGTCATATTCTTGGGTCGGCCATTGTGTCGCTTAATATTCAAGGAGAAACCCAGCAGAAAAAAATTGTGTTCTCTGGCGATTTAGGGCGCTATAATCAACCCCTGTTAAAGGATCCCTATGCAATACACGATGCAGATGTGCTTTTTATCGAATCCACTTATGGCGACAGAGATAATGTAGCCGAAGATATTGAAGGCCAGCTGGCCAGTATTGTAAAAACCGCATTCAACAACGATGGCTGTTTGCTGATTCCTTCTTTTGCCGTAGGTAGAACTCAATTACTGCTCTACTATTTCCACCGATTATTAACCACCAATCAGATTCCTGCATGCGATGTTTACATCGACAGCCCAATGGCCATTAGTGCAACTAACTTGCATAAAATTCACCGTGACGACCACAAATTGAGCATTGGACGGGGCGAACATGAGTCAATTTTCGATTACCCTCGCTTCAAGTACTTCCGAACTCAAGATTCTTCCATGAGCATCAACAGCATAGAAAGGAATGCCATCATTATTTCAGCTAGCGGAATGTGTACAGGGGGTAGAATTATGCATCACTTGTTCAATCGTTTGTCACGAAAAAATGACACGCTTTTGTTCGTTGGTTTTCAGGCAGAAGGAACAAGAGGTCGAAAGATTCTTGATGGAGAGCCTACCTCTCGTATTTATGGCATTGAAGTGCCTGTAAAATGTCATGTCGAACATATCAATGGGCTATCAGCGCATGCCGATAGAGGTGAGTTAATGCGTTGGGCAGGCCAGTTTGAAGAAGCGCCTAAAATGACTTTTGTAGTGCATGGTGAATTGAAAAGTGCCCATCACCTGTCGTTAAAACTCAAAGAGGAATTGCAATGGCCAAACGTAATGATTCCACGGTATTTGGAAAGCTTTGAGCTTTTTACGGGAATTTAATTTTAAAGCGAGTTTTAAGATTGATATGCAGGTCTGATCTATTCGATGCCGACCTTAGAGGATCGGTCGGTACCGAAGGTCAGACCGTGAGCTAAAAGAAAATGTTCTTTATTTCTTGTTTCTTTCTGTGCCAACACCGTAGCTTGGGTATATGCCTACGGAATGATGGTGCCGTATAGTGCAAATTGCGCTAATGTGCTCCTCTTCAAAACAATAGAGCCCGATAAAGCTTAAGATATAACTACTTCGCTGCGGTGATTATGATTTCAACAAGTAAACCTTCTCTGGGAAATTGTGCTTCAACACAGGCCCTTGCTGGTGGGCTATCGGGTGTTACCCAAGCATCCCAAGCTTCATTCATAGCCGCTACTTGAGACTTGTCCGAAATATAGATTGTGGCCATTAAAGCCTTCGATTTGTCAGAGCCGGCAGTGGCTAATAAAGCATCTATTTTACTTAAAACACTCTGAGTCTGGGTCTTCATGTCCTGAGTGGTATCATCAGGAATTTGACCAGCCAAGTAGATTGTATCGCCATGAATCACAATCTGACTCATTCGGTTTGATTTATTAAGCTTTTCCATGTCAAAATCATTTGTTTTTGAATGTTCAAGCTATTGAATTCTTCTCAAATATGGGTTTTTACTAACAAAAAAGGTGTCCTTTCGAGACACCTTTTTCAATTCAATATTTTGAAAATGCTTATACCGAAAAGCTCTCTCCGCAACCACAAGTGCGCGAAGCGTTCGGGTTTACAAACTGAAAACCTTTTCCGTTCAGTCCGTCAGAAAAATCGAGCGTAGTACCCAATAAGTACAAAAGGCTTTTTCTATCAACTAAGATTTTAATGCCTTTGTCTTCAAAAACCTCGTCTTTTTCCTTTATTTCTGAATCAAAATCAAGGTCATACATCAGGCCAGAGCAGCCTCCGCCTTGCACCGAAACTCTAATGTTATTGTCGTTCGATTTTCCTTCCTTAGAACGAAGCTCGAAGATTTTCTCTTTTGCTGAATCTGTTACTGTTATCATTAGGCTACAGGATTAAGTACTATACTAAAAACGGTTATGGTATTAATATCGCGTCCATAATATAATTTATCGAGCGCATCGTACATATTGCCCGCTCTGAAATACGAAGTGTGCAATTCTTTTTCACCCTTCGCAATCCACTGAACGGTGTAAGACTGGTATTTATCTTTGTAAGACTTTACGTAGTCCAACATTTTTCTCAACGCATCGAGCTTATCAATGCCCAATACAGACTGAAAAAGAAAAGATTGATTGTGCCTTGGGCTAATTGTAATCAGGTCGAGCTTGGTTTTACCCTCGCTCTGCTGAAACTCAAAGCTCAATTCACTTCCTTTAATACTTAAATGGCTTTCAATCTCGCGTTGAAGCTTAATACTCTCTACATGGATATCTGTTCCGGCACCCGTCATATGCATTGATTTTTTTATGCTGTCCAAATGCGATAATTTGGACTTCGATTAGAAACAGGCACAAGGCCTCGAAAGTTTCCTTTAATTTACAAAGATAGTTAATGATTCAATAAGTCTATGCGAAAGATAGAACACATCGGCATTGCCGTAAAGAACCTAGATAATTCCAACACGCTATTTGCTAAGTTGTTTGGCGAGCCTCATTATAAGATAGAAGACGTGCTTACGGAAGGGGTGAAAACCTCCTTTTTTCAAGTAGGGCCCAATAAAATCGAATTACTGGAAGCTACCAACCCCGACAGCCCAATTGCTAAGTTTATAGAAAAGAAAGGCGAAGGCATTCATCATATTGCTTTTGATGTGGAAGATATTGAAGCTGAAATTTCCCGCTTAAAAGCGGAAGGTTTTACCGTGCTCAACGAAACACCCAAAAAAGGAGCCGATAATAAAATTGTTTGTTTCCTTCACCCAAAGTCTACAAATGGTGTTTTAGTAGAACTTTGTCAAGAGCTTGGCTAGTTGTTTTTTAAAAAAGAAGGCAACCATTTATGGCTTGTTTGCATCTAGGTTATAATTGATTTTTTTATGAAACAAAGAATTATAGGACTTGATGTAGCCAGAGCTTTCGCAGTAATTGGTATGATCATCGTGAATTTCAAGATGGTTTTAGGCAAGCAAGGAGCCGAATGGGCGCAGCTTGTAACAGGTGTTTTTGAAGGCAAAGCAGCGGCTACCTTTGTAGTATTGGCTGGTGTGGGTTTAGCACTAATGTCAAATACCCCCTTTCGTAATAATGACCTTCAAAAACTCAAACAAGCAAGGATAAGAATTACCAAACGAGCCCTTTTTCTTTTCTTGGTTGGGCTTTCCTATATGGATATTTGGCCCGCAGATATTCTGCATTTCTATGGTATTTACATGTTTCTTGTCATTCTGTTATTGAAAGCAAAGCCAAAGATTGTTTTGGGCACTGCCATTTTCTTGATTTTGGTCTATCCATTAATGATGCTGATCTGGCAATATGACACGGGGTGGGATTTTGAAACTTTTGAATATTCAGGTTTCTGGACTTTGGAAGGCTTTGTGAGAAACTTGTTTTATAACGGCTATCATCCTGTATTTCCTTGGGCAGCCTTTATGCTAGTTGGGCTATGGTTCGGAAGACAAGATTTACACGATGCTTCTTTTATCAAAAAAACTATGTGGATCAGTCTGTCGACTTTTGTGTTTATACAGTTAACATCTTATGTTTTAATTCATCTACTCTCTGATGGAGATGCTGTTTTAGCCAACGAATTGAGTCAAATTTTAGGCGACAGTCCTATGCCGCCTTTACCTATCTATATGATTTCCGGTAGCAGTATTGCCCTCTTTGTTATTACACTTTGTATTAGGTTGGGCAAAAAATTCGATAGTAATAAAGTCATTCAAGCTTTCAACAGTACGGGGCAATTGGCTTTAACTTTTTATGTGGCTCATGTGGTAATAGGCATGGGTTTGGCAGAGGAAATAGGGATACATGAATTGGGGCAATATCCTGTAGAGTTTTCTCTTATTTATGCTTTGGTGTTTAGTTTATTCTGTATACTATTTGCTGTAGTTTGGAAAAAGTATAAAACAACAGGCCCATTAGAATGGCTTCTTAGAAAGGTGGTGGGATAAAAAAGTCAATCTCTAATTTTTAATAACCTTCTTCTTAGCCACAAGTTCCTCTAATTGACTATTGACTATTGACTATTGACTATTGACTATTGACTATTGACTATTGACTATTGACTATTGACTAAAATAGTATCTTTGCGACCGAAACGAGGAAAAGCCATGTCAGAAAGTAGAACAGAATTATCTCAACTAGGTGAATTTGGATTGATCAATCGATTAGCCGAGGGAATTAGCACCCAAAATCACAGTACTGTGATGGGCATTGGAGACGATGCCGCGGTAATCAATACTGGTGATCAGTATGGTTTATTGGCAGCCGATATGTTGGTGGAAGGAGTGCATTTTGATTTATCTTATGTGCCGTTACAGCATTTGGGCTACAAAGCTATTTCGGTAAACGTTTCTGATATTGCCGCCATGAACGGTAAACCAGAACAGGTAACCGTTTCTTTAGGCTTGAGTAATCGTTTTTCGGTAGAAGCCATTGAAGCCCTTTACGAAGGGATGAAAGCAGCTGCCAAAGCATTTCAAGTAGATATTGTAGGCGGAGATACCACCACTTCAAAAAGTGGACTGATCATTTCTATTTCGGTTTTTGGTAAGGTGGAGAAGGAAAAAGTAGCCTACAGAAAAGGAGCGAAAGTTGGCGATATTCTTTGCGCTACTGGCGATTTGGGAGGTGCCTTTATGGGGCTTCAGGTAATGGAACGAGAAAAGCAGGCTTTTATGGCCAATCCAAATTTGCAGCCGCAATTAGAAAACTACGAGTACATTGTTCAGCGCCAGCTAAAACCTATTGCCAGAATGGATATTATTCATGAATTGGCTGAGTTTGGTGTAGTACCTACTTCTATGATTGATATTTCGGATGGACTGGCTTCGGAGTGTTTGCATTTGAGCACTCATTCGGGCGTAGGTATTCAGATTTATGAAGATAAAATTCCGATCGACCGACAGACTTATGAAACTGCAGTGGAGTTTAATCTCGACCCAATTACTTGTGCCCTGAATGGAGGAGAAGATTACGAATTGCTTTTTACAATCAAGCAAGAAGATTACGAAAAGTTAGAAAAACACGAGGACATCCATTTTATTGGCCATACGCAAGAGTTAACTAAGGGGAACAGATTGGTAACTAAAAACAATAATTTGGTGGAATTAAAAGCCCAAGGCTGGAATCATTTAAGCGGCCAAAAGGAAGATAACTAAGGTAAGGCTGAAAAAGCAGCCGATAATGGCAGCATTAAATTTTCGTTCGGGTTTTGTGTTGGGAATAATTCCGAAAATTCCAGCCAGCAACACAAGCCCCGCCATAAAGAATATCATTGAAGGGGTGTTATAGGTGAATTGAAATCGCATTTCGCTTGCCCTTTTGTATTTGAGGAAACCATAAATGTGGCTCTTCTTCATTTCAAGAATTTCGCCCGCATAAATTGAGCTTCCGTAAGTTACAGTCTTAAAGCTGCCGGCTGTGGTTGCCACATTCATAAAATAACGACCGCCATTTCTACCACTGTAATCACTCACTTTGGCATATTCAACTTCTACATTGCCTAAATCGCGTTGAACGAAGAAGTCAAAGAAGAAGGTTAAACTGAAAACCAGCGCTAATGCACATAATCGCGTGCTTTGTTTAGCATAGATTTTAAAATTGGTAGGGACGGGCTGAGGTTCAGTCTGGTAATACTGCCTTTGGGCGGGTTCTTCAAAATCTTCGAAATTGATAATTATCGTTCCGCTGTCATAATGCAATCGGGCTTCTGCATCGCCTAAAACTTCATAAGCTTCTTTCACTTCTTGAAAAACAGCAACAGCTTCCGGGGATGGGTTTACATCGGGGTGAAGCTCGAGTGCTTTTTGCCGATATGCCTTTTTAATTTCTTGCTGATCAGCGTTTTCGGTAACCCCCAATATTTGATAGTAGTCTTTAGCCATTTCAGCAAATCGAGCAATTTTTCTTTAATCTATAATTTTTCGGGCTAAAGGCTGATACCTCATCAGTTTTTCTGCAATGGTAAGACTCAGTTTTGAAAATTTAGACATATTTGCTCCATAATTTTTCAGCTATGCAAGCGATCCAATTCTTCAACGGTAAATTTGTTCCAAAAGAGTCAATAACCTTTTCAATTGATGATGTAGGCATATTACGCGGTTTCGGAATTTTCGATTATTTCAAAGTGTATAATGGAGCGCCTGCTTTTATGGAGGCTCATTTAAACCGTTTTGAAAGCTCTGCGCGTTTGTTGGGAATGGAAATTCCTTTCTCTCGAAATGAAATAGAAACTGCCATTTTTAAGATTATTCAGCACAATGAGTTTCCCCTTTCGGGTGTCAAAGTATTGATGACCGGTGGCGCTTCACCCGATGGTTTTTCGGCTGGAAAGCCCAATTTAGTCATTACCAATACGGCAGTTTCGGAAACGAATCCATCGTTTTATGCAGAGGGAGTGAGTTTAATGACACATCAGTTTACCCGCGAAATTCCCCAAGTGAAAACCACCAATTATGCTACCGCAGTTCGGTTAGAGCCCATATGGAAGCAGAAGGGGCATATTGACGTGCTTTATCATGATGGCCATTATATCAGTGAGGTTTCGCGTAGCAATGTGTTTTTAGTAGAAGAAAACAAACTGATTACAAATGAAGAAGGCGTTTTGCCTGGGATTACCCGAATGAATGTGGTGAATTTGGCTCCTCAGCTTGGTTTTAAAGTTGATGTAAGGCCAATTGCTTTATCAGAAGTTTTGGCAGCTCAAGAAGTTTTTATAACAAGCACAAATAAAAAGGTAATGCCTGTGGTAAAAATTGATGATCAAGAAATTGCTGACGGAAAAGTAGGAGCTAAATCGAAACTACTGATGGAAGGCTACGCTAAGTTATTAGCTGAAGAAACTAAGCAACCGTCATTTCAAAACTGATTACATCTAAAAGTACATCCATGATTTGCGCAGGCAATTGCTTTTTTACTTCCTTATAGCGGTAATTAATAACATGGCCATCTTCAAGCTGAAAAGCGATTCTTCCTGTTTGTTCACGACTTTCAAATATCAGGATTTCGAGCACGGTATTGTCAATGCCATTGCTATAAGTGTTATTGATTCTCCATGTTAAACCTGTCCTCATGTCCGAAAGCTTGGTCAGCAGACCGCGCACCATGTTTCTTGTTTCTTCCGCAATTTCCCCCATACATCAATTTAATGGAATATATTGAAAAGAGAACGAAGAATTTGAGGATTGGTTATGAAGCGCTATAGCCTGTAAACCCTCC
Organism: Roseivirga seohaensis subsp. aquiponti; assembly: GCF_001267955.1. Lineage (NCBI taxonomy): Bacteria > Pseudomonadati > Bacteroidota > Cytophagia > Cytophagales > Roseivirgaceae > Roseivirga > Roseivirga seohaensis. The sequence goes on along the minus strand of NZ_JSVA01000041.1, from coordinate 20,558 downwards.
AAAAGTTGAAATAACAATATTGACAATGTTAAATCACCTAGTCAAATGCTAAAAGGAGAACTTTTGGAGGGTTCGAGATTTAATCTTCAGGATAAGGGATAAAAAGGAAGTTGGTGAATTCCTGATCTACTACGAAAAGGCAGCAAAATTCATCAGGATCTTTGTAAGCCTTTTTGAACGCCTCTTCATCTTCTACCAGTTTGCGCTGCACAAATTCATCTAAGTAGGTAATAGAGTAGTTCCAAGTAGTGTTCATTTCATTCTTTCCTATTAATAGTTGCCCAACAGAGATGTCGGTTTTAGAAATAGGGAAGATTGGGAATTCAGAGAACCCCCTCTTTTTTACTTGGTAAGCCGCTTCTTTCAATGTATCGGCCACCAGCACAAAATCCTTGGTAATGGTGCCCAAGTATTTGCCGTTTAATTCTGGATCGTTCTGCATGTTTTAAAATGGGCTTTTGTATTAATTAGTAAATTTTATCTACGTTTTTGTCCTTGATTTTGATCTTCTCTAAGGTTAGGAATTGCTCCCAAAACTGATCGTTTGGTAAACCAGCGCGGATGATCAAAGGCTCTTTTTTTATTGGGTGTTCAAAGTAAAGGCCTTTGGCATGTAGGTTAATGCTTTTGTCTGGATTCGGTTTAGAAAAACCATAACGCAAATCGCCACGGATAGGGCAGCCCAACTCAGAAAGTTGAACCCTAATCTGATGCGGACGACCAGTAATTGGTTTTACTTCAATCAGGTAATGATCGTTCAATTTACCTAAAACCTTAAAATCAAGTTCGGCTTTTTGCGAACCTTCTTCTTGGTAATCGTAGGCAGTGGTAATGTTTTTACTCGGATCTTTTTTCAACCAACTGATTAATTTCCCTTCGGGTTGTCTTGGTTTTCTTTTCACCACAGCCCAATAGGTTTTTTGCACTTTTCTGGTTGAGAAAAGTTTGTTCATTCTTTCCAGTGCCTTTGAGGTACGAGCAAAAACCACAATTCCACTTACGGGCCTGTCTATTCTATGAACCACGCCTAAAAACACGGCCCCAGGCTTATTGTATTTCTCTTTTATGTAGTCTTTGCAGTAGTCTACCAATGGCTTGTCGCCAGTGTTATCACCTTGAACCAGTATTCCAGCAGGCTTATTCACAATCAGCAGATGATTGTCTTCATAGATAGGTTGAACTATTTTTTCCATTAGAATTCGCTAGTAAAGTGAAAATCAATTTCAGGAAAATTATCCTGAACCATTTGTAACCAAGCCCTTGATTCAGCCATAAATACCAGTTTACCATCTTTATCTCTAGCAATATGGCGTTGTTTAGAATCAATAAAGGCCTCTAGTTTTTTAGGGTCTTTAGATGAGAACCAACAGGCCTTATGTACCTGAATTGGCACAAAATCGGCAGAAGCTCCATATTCGTTTTTCAATCGGTATTGAATTACTTCAAACTGAAGCTGTCCTACTACACCCACTGCTTTTCTAGACCCTAATTCATAACTGAACAACTGCGCAACACCTTCATCCATAAGTTGGTTCAAGCCCTTTTCAAGTTGCTTGGTTTTCATGGCATCGCGGTTAATTACTTCGCGGAAAATCTCTGGAGAGAAACTAGGGATGCCTTTGTAAGTTCCTTTTTCTCCTTCAGAAAGCGTATCCCCAATTTTGAAGTTGCCGGTGTCGTACAAGCCTATGATGTCACCTGGCCAAGCCTCGTCAATGGTTTCTTTATCCTGCGCCATAAAAGCGGTGGCTTGCGAAATCCTAAACTTCTTATCCTGACGGGTATGGTAATAATTGCTTCCTCTTTCAAATTTACCTGAACATATTCTCAAGAAAGCAATTCGGTTTCTATGCTTTGGATCCATGTTGGCATGTACCTTAAAGATAAAACCCGTAAACTTTTCTTCTGTGGGTTCAACCAGTCTTTCGTCAGTACTTCTGGCCAGTGGTTTGGGTGAAATTTTAAGGAAAGTGTCTAAAAGCTCTTTCACTCCGAAATTGTTCACGGCAGAGCCAAAGAATACAGGAGCGATTTCTCCATTCAAATAGGCGTCTACATCTAAGTCGCCATATAGGTCTTGTAGCAGCTCTACATCTTCGCGAAGCTGATTGGCGTCTTTTTCTCCAATATGTTTTTCTAAATCGGGGCTGTTAATGTCCGATAACTTTACGGTTTCCTCGTAAAGTCTTTGCTTGCTAGGCTGAAAAAGCCTTAAGCTTTTGTCGTAAAGGCTGTAAACCCCTTTAAAGTTTTTTCCGATACCGATTGGCCAACTGAGCGGATGAACATTGATGTTTAAGCGGCCTTCAATTTCTTCCAATAAATCGTAAGGGTCTTTGCCTTCTCTATCCATTTTATTGATGAAAGAAATCACAGGCGTGTTACGCATACGGCAAACTTCCATCAGTTTTTCTGTCTGGATTTCCACACCTTTTACGCAATCCACCACCATCACAACAGAATCAACTGCTGTTAGTGTTCGGTAAGTATCTTCAGCAAAATCTTGGTGACCAGGAGTATCGAGTAGGTTCACCTTCATGCCTTCATATTCAAAAGCCATTACAGAAGTGGCCACAGAGATACCTCTCTGCTTTTCTATCTCCATCCAATCGGAGCGCGCATGCATATCGATTTTGCTGGATTTTACAGCTCCAGCCTTCTGAATTGCTCCACCAAAAAGAAGTAGTTTTTCAGTCAGAGTAGTCTTTCCCGCATCGGGGTGACTAATAATTCCGAAAGTTCTTCTTTTTGCTATCTCCTCCTTTAAACCCATACGCTTTTTGAATTAAGCTGCAAAGATAAAAGAAAAAGTGCGAGGCACATGCTGTTTGCTTAATGTATGGATGTTCGAATTCTTGACCAACGGCAGGATAGCTTTAAACCTTAATTTCAGCCAGTTGATCTTTAACCGTTTTGGCTTCGTCTAATTCTTCTGGCTTACGCTTTCTTTTCCAGCGCTTGTGCGTCCAAAGCCAGTATTGAGGATCTTCAATAATTTGTTTTTCTAGACACTTGGTGTGAGCTTCTGTGATTTCGCCATGTTTACATAAAGTAGGTTCGTCAAAAAGCAATTCAAGCTTAAATTCATAATAACCGCGTTTTACTTTATTGATACCCCCATAAAGAACAGGATAGTCTTTTTCTTTAGCGAATTTTTCAGCGCCAAACATTACCGGAGTGTCCTGATTCAAAAAGCGAGTCCAGTACACCTTCTTAGCAATGCTGGGCGATTGGTCAGACCCGAAAATAGTAGCCGTGAGTTGGTTGTCATTCGCGAAAAATGCTTTCACCTCAGGGCGAGGAATAAGCTTCAAACCAAACTTGCATCTCGATTTTAACACTTTATTGTCTATAAACTTGTTCCCCAGTTTGTGGTAGATCGCCACACTTTGGTGTTCAATGTAATGATCGATTCCAACGGCCAGCATTTCCCAATTGTTATAATGGCCACCCACAATAATCACACTTCGGTTGGCATCAGCAAACGGTTTTAAAATTTCAGGGTTGACAACCTTGAAACGAGCCAATGTTTCTTCTTCAGTAATACTGAAATTCCGAAAACTCTCAAATAGGAAATCTGTAAAGTGGCTGTAAAATTTCTTTCTAATTTCCTTAATCTCCTTTTCTGACATATTTGGAAAAGAGTTTTTGAGGTTAGTGGTCACCACTTTTTTTCGATAGCCAAAAATTCTATATATAAAGAAGCATGAAATATCGGAAATCACATAAGTGAGCCGCAATGGTAATAGCGATACTGGCTTAACAAAGAGGTAATAAAAAATAGCAGCCATATTTTTCTGTCATTTGTTTAGCAAGTTAGGCATTCAGAGCGTAGTCAGGAAAATATGGTTCAAAATCTGAGTTTAGGTCAAAATAGGTGTAGGCTATTTGAAAGCAACTGCAATTATTGATTGTTGTATTAGTTGGTTTTAGAGATTAATAGTTTTAACTTTTGTTCGAAAATATTTAATCATATTTATTGTATAATAAAAACCTAACCTTACCTCATGAGCACAGTACAATTGAATTTTGTTAACAAATCCAACGATCAGAACAACTCAGAGATCGTTATTTTTCAGAAAAACGTAGCCGCAGACTTCGATGAAATTGCAGTAGCATGGAAAGTTATTAAGAACTGTGGTCAAGGAGACTACCATCCTTTTACTTATTCAAGTTTATATCAAGTAGCCATGAGCGATAGTTACGGAAATTACACTCCAAAATTATCTGCCATGCCTGGGCAGGCTTTCGAAATGGTTTTGGCGCCTTCTGGTGATTTAATTCAATACTCAGGTCCAGCCACTGCAGCAAATCAAATTGTGCTTAAAAATTCTCTTCAAAAGGGAGCCGTGAGTGGTTATGTTTATAGAGATGGGAGTGTGGCTGCTTTGAAATCAAATATTGTTCCTGCTCAACAAGCAGCTTTTGAATTCAAACCAACAATTTTTATTGGAGTAGCTTCTCAAATCACTCAAGGTCAAATCATGAATTCGGCTATAATTAGTATTATTAATACAGAGATTTCACTTTTAGGCATTGCCTCTGCCGATATTGTAATGACAGGTGGCGGATCTGGAGCGAATGCTACTCCTTTTACCTTCACTTTGGAAAACGTTGAGATGGCTTAAAACTGGTTTTGGCCTTGTAAAACAGAAGTCTAGTCAGTCGGCTAGATTTTTTTTGTGTCCGTTTCTGTCATTGTGTCACCAAATGTCAGGCTAATTCCTTTGGCACAACCATTGATAAATACGGAGTGAGTTTAAATAGCAACAGAAAAGAAATCATTTATACATCATGGGAAAAATTATTGGAATTGACTTAGGAACTACCAACTCGTGCGTTGCCGTAATGGAAGGTAATGAGCCTGTGGTAATCCCTAATAGCGAAGGAAGAAGAACAACCCCGTCTATTGTGGCATTTTTGGACAATGGTAACGGAGAGCGTAAAGTGGGTGACCCTGCGAAAAGACAGGCGATCACTAACCCTAAAAATACTGTAAGCTCTATTAAGAGATTTATGGCAAAGAAATTCTCGAATGTTTCTGAAGAACTAAGAGGTATTTCATACGAAGTTGAAAAGGGGAATAACGACACCGTAAGAGTAAAAATCGGTGATAGAATGTATACTCCTCAAGAGCTTTCTGCAATGATTCTTCAGAAAATGAAGTCTACTGCCGAAGATTATTTAGGAACAGAAGTATCAGAAGCAGTAATTACTGTACCTGCTTACTTTAACGATGCTGAGCGTCAGGCTACAAAAGAAGCTGGACAAATTGCTGGTTTAGAAGTAAAGAGAATTATTAACGAGCCTACTGCAGCAGCTTTAGCATATGGCTTGGATAAAAAAGACAAAGACCAAAAAATCGCTGTATACGATTTAGGTGGAGGTACTTTCGATATCTCAATCTTAGAATTGGGCGATGGCGTGTTCGAAGTGAAATCTACTAATGGTGACGTTCACCTAGGTGGTGATGACTTTGACCAAGTAATCATCGACTGGTTGGCAGATGAGTTTAACAAGGATGAAGGAATTGATTTGAGAAAAGACCCAATGGCTCTTCAGAGATTGAAGGAGGCTGCTGAGAAAGCAAAAATCGAATTGTCTTCTTCTAACTCTACTGAAATCAACTTGCCTTACATTATGCCGGTTGACGGTGTGCCAAAGCACTTGGTAAGAACATTGTCAAGAGCAAAATTTGAGTCTTTAGCAGATAACTTGGTAAAGAGATCAATGGAGCCAGTGAAAAAGGCTTTGTCTGATGCAGGTTATAGCACAGGAGATATTGATGAAGTAATCTTGGTAGGTGGTTCTACAAGAATCCCTAAAATTCAGGAAGTAGTAGAAGCATTCTTCGGTAAAAAACCTTCAAAAGGTGTAAACCCTGATGAGGTTGTAGCGATTGGTGCAGCGATTCAAGGTGGTGTGTTAACTGGTGAAGTAAAAGATGTATTGTTACTTGATGTAACGCCTCTTTCACTAGGTATCGAAACCATGGGTGGTGTGTTCACTAAATTGATTGAGTCGAACACTACTATTCCGGCCAAGAAATCAGAGGTTTTCTCTACTGCTGCCGATAATCAGCCTTCTGTAGAAATTCACGTATTGCAAGGTGAAAGACCAATGGCGAAAGACAACAGAACCATCGGTAGATTCCACTTGAGTGATATTCCACCAGCACGAAGAGGTGTACCTCAAATCGAAGTAACTTTCGATATCGATGCCAATGGTATCATGAGCGTTTCGGCTAAAGATAAAGGCACAGGCAAAGAGCAGAAAATCAAAATTGAGGCTTCTTCTGGTTTAACAGAGGAGGAAATCAATAAAATGAAGCAAGAAGCTGAGGCCAATGCTGAGTCTGACAAAAGGGAAAAAGAGAAGGTTGAGAAATTGAACACCGCTGACTCATTGATTTTCCAAACAGAAAAGCAATTAGAAGAATATGGCGACAAGCTTTCAGAAGGCAATAAAAAGCCAATCGAAGAAGCCCTTGCTAATTTGAAAACTGCTCACGGAAGTCAAGACATTGCCGGTATTGATGCCGCAATGGAAACCTTGAACAAGGCTTGGGAAGCTGCTTCTCAAGAAATGTACGCTGCGAGCCAAGGAGCTGACGCTGCAGGTGCGCAAGGTGGAGCAGATGCAAATACTGGTGCCAGTGACGATTCAAAGTCAGGTGATGTATCTGATGTAGAGTACGAAGAAGTTAAGTAGTACTCGATTTAATATAAATGAGAAGCCAACTGTTGAAAGACGGTTGGCTTTTTTTGTTTTTATTGGAGTGGAGGAAAATAATTTTTGAATCACTAGACTAATCGGTCTATTTTTATTTACTTTGAGCATGCTATCGACAAAGGACAAGCTTATTCAGGTAACCGCAGGATTAATCCGAAGAAAGGGTTATTCCGGAACGGGTATTTCTGAAGTGCTGAAAGAAGTGGGTGTACCTAAGGGTTCGCTATACCACCATTTCCCTGATGGTAAAAACGGGCTTATTCGCCACGCCATTCAATATGGAGGCGAAGCACAAATGCTTAAGTATGGTGAGGCATTAAGGGGCAAGCCTGCACTAGAAGGACTGTCGGCAATGGTAGATGTAATGATTAATGATTTGCTTGAATCAGACTACAAAGACGCTTGCCCGATTACTGCGGTAGCAGCTGTGGCCACTTCAATGGATGAAGATATTCGTTTGGCATGCGAGAATATCTTCAAAGGCTGGCAAGAAAATTTGGCAGGTTACTTAGAACGCAGAGGAGTATCTAAAGCCAACCAAAAAGCAGAGCAGTTATATGCAATGTTTGAAGGCGCCTTTGTTTTAAGCCAAGCACATAAGGACGTTAAATACCTTAAAAACCAGAAAATATATATTCCTATTATTCTGAATAGCTAAAAATTTTTTAACTCAAAATTAGACAGACTGGTCTATTAATGTTATGATGAAAGAATTAATTAAAGAACCCGAAAGTCAAGTATTGGTTCGTTTTCAAGATTGCGATCCTTATGGTCATCTCAATAACTCTAAGTATTTAGATTATATGTTGAATGTTAGAGAAGACCATCTCATCAATACTTATGATTTCAATGTTTTTAAAATGGCCAAAGAAGAAGGAAGAGCCTGGGTGGTGGGGCATCACGAAATGACCTATGTTAGGCCAGTTTTTGTAATGGAAAAAGTGATTGTGCAATCAAGGCTGATTGATTATACCGAAAAGTACGTACAAGCCGAAATGGTAATGTACGACCTTCATAAAACACATGTTAAAGCCGTGTTGTGGACGAAGTTTTTCCACTTTGATATTAAGGCTCAAAGAGGGAAGGAGCATTCAGAAGACCATTTAAAATTGTTTAAGAATTTACTTGTACCTATTGGTGAAGAGAAAATTGAAAAACGTGGGCGTGCACTGACCGAAGAATTGAAGGCAGTGCGTTTTCAGTAAAAGATACTTTGATTCTATACTGAGTTAAAGTTTGGCTAAAAAAAGAAAGCCACCCATTGGGCGGCTTTCTAAACTAAAATTGACCTTATTAAACTAAACTGACTTTGATTTTTCGAATAGTGTCTGTGGTTAGAATGCTCTAGCCAAGACTTATTCTGATATTCTGTAATATTTCTGACCTGGTACCTGAATAAGAAAATCTGCTTGATTGACCAATCTTCTCAGTTCTTCATTTTCAGTAGTAATGCCTTGAGCGACCAACTCGTTATTGGCATTAAAAACCTTTACGTAATTAGTTTGTTCAGCCTCAATTTCTGCATAAGCTCTCTCTGTGATTGTTAATCCATCATCAGGAAAGATGCTATCGATTTCAGCTCTTAATTCAGCTTCTTCGATTGATGTTAAGCTTCTGTCAGAAGATTCGTTCGATTTTACTGAACCTGCCTGAAACAATGTGATGACCGCAAGTGCTAGACCTAATAATGCACTTAAATTTTTTTGAGTTTTAACCTTTGAGCTATTCATGACCGTGTTGTTTAAATTGTTGTTTTGATTTTTTCTATTCGACATGCTATTCTTTATCCAATGCACGTGCCATTAAAATTAACTTACTGATAATGAATGAATTAAAATAAAAATGTGTTCGTATTCGCGAAAAATGTGTAACGAAAACGTACACAAATCGGTCACTTATAGCACAGTATTTTGATGAATTGGGCAGAGAAGTGAGTTTGGTTTTATAGCCAATGGTCAAAAAACCGAATGACCAACTCTGATATTAGGAGTAAGGCAAAATAGAAAAAATGATTTTGATAGAACCCTTTGAAGAGGAGGTAGATAAAGACCATTAGCGGAAACACAACACCAATTTGAATCTCTGAATAATGGCTCCAACCTTCAAGCAAGCTTAACATGGAACACATTGAGTAAATACCTATGAAGGACAAAAGTAATTTTTGTCTTGTCTCCATTAGAGATCTTAATACTATCCAAATACCGATAGAAGTAATAACCGTAAAAACTATCAATCCGCCTCTCGAGGTGGTGTCATTAGTGATGAGTGCAGTGAACATGCTAAGAAATAGTCCACCGACTAATATTGGATACGCTTTTTTCTTGATAGATAGCAAAAAGCAAATAATTGCAATTATTGAAAAGGACAGTTTGTAGATGATCATAGTGCTCCGTCTAACCCATGGATTACAAAATAAGTATTCAAGAGTTATATTTATACTCTACTGAATTAGATTGCCAATTTGCTCAAATTTTTCAAACACCTTTTCGGTATGTGGTGCATCGGAAAGTTCATTAGTTAAATCTTGACCAGCCCAATGTTCATAATGCATGCCTTTTTTCCAGAGGCGTGAAGAAGTTACATCATAGATTCGCCCTTGATAAGCCACCCATATTTCAGGTCGGTCTTGACCATTTCTTAGTGCCAATTGTGAAGGGGTGTATGATTTAATTTCCATGGCCAACTCTAGCTGATTTCTTTTTATAGAACACAAAAGCAGTTTTAAGTATTCTACTTCGTCATGTAATAGGTGTGATCTCTTAGTAATGTATACATGAATTTCACCGTAGGCATGTCACTTTGTATGTTGTACTTCTCTTTGATTTTTTCTTCAATGAGCAGCAGAGGTTTTTCTTTGGCTCCATCTCTAAAAACAGATAAAGCATCTTTGATCAAACGGATTTCATGGTCTGTTAACTGTGCAGCTTCGGGTATTTTCGGTACATAGTTTTCATCTACGGTTTCCATTATGATTTTATTTCTGACGTTGGTGGCAGTAATTTTCTTTATTTTCACTACCGTTGTTCCTGCTAAAAGGTCTCCAACACGCTGCCCATTTTTCGTCAAAATAATAAAGACTACCCCAAGCCCTACAATGAAAAAATCTATGGGTTCCATAAGCCACCTGAGAAAATAGGCGCCAAAAGAAGGAACACTTCCGTCCAGTTTTACCACTTTTATGCTCAAGGCTTTTTTTCCTACGGTTTGACCATTAAAAAATACTTCTGAAATTAACCGGTATAAATAGGCCACTATACTCAGCATTACATTCATGGCCACGCTCATTGATATACCGGTTGCTGCTAGTGTTACACTGGTGATAAAGAAAAAGCTGAGAATGATTATGGCATCTAAAACAAAAGCCAAAATTCTATCGCCAATACCAGCAAGCGGATACTCTAATTGAATGTTTTGTGAGGTTTGAATGCTTACCGCTTGCATATGAACTTATATTGAATAATTTTTGACTTAAATACGAATCAAAGATGAGGGAATCCGCTTTCGTAAAAGCAAATATAAGTAAATGGGAAGAGTTCGAAAGGCAAATTTCCTCCAAAGCCAGAAAAGACCCAGATAGGCTTGCGAGTTTGTTTATTCAGCTTACAGACGATTTGGCCTATGCTAAAACGCACTACCCTAAAAGCGATATCACTGTTTATTTGAACAACCTTTCCACGAAAGTTCACCAATACATCTATAAGAATAAGAAACAGAGCTCGGGCCGGTTTGTACGGTTTTGGCAGGTGGAATTGCCCGAAATATTCTGGGTTCATCGCAAAGAGTTCGGTTACTCATTGATTATCTTTTTACTGTCTTCTTTAATAGGCGCATTTTCTGCCGCTCAAGACGATACTTTCGTAAGGCTTATATTGGGAGATAGCTATGTAAATAGGACTTTGGCTAATATTGAGAGCGGAAAACCTCTAGGTATTTATGCTTCTATGGCACAAACAGATATGTTTTTTGCCATTACATTCAATAACATTCGGGTGTCATTTATGGCCTTTGCTGCGGGTATTGTAGCTTCTGTAGGCACAGGATTTTTGCTTTTTAAGAACGGAGTGATGCTCGGTTCTTTTCAATATTTCTTTTACCAAAAAGGCCTTTTGCTTACTTCGGTACTTACCATTTGGATTCACGGCACAATTGAAATTATATCTATAGTAATGGCAGGAGGAGCAGGCCTTATCATGGGCAACTCAATGTTGTTTCCAGGTACTTACTCTAGACTTGAATCTTTAAAAAAAGGAGCTTTGACTGGAGCGAAAGTGGTTTTAGGCTTGGTGCCTATGTTTATTATTGCTGGCTTTCTGGAATCTTTTGTTACCCGATTGTTCGGAATGCCGAATGCTTTAAAAGCCGCCATCATTTTAGGATCATTGGCTTTTATGGTTTATTACATAATTATTTACCCTCGAAAATTGTTTAAAAATGGCGTATATACCGCAGATAGAGTTTTATAAAAAACGCCAGTTTGGAGACAAACTGAACATGACCTTTGTTTTCCTTCGCGAAAACGCGTGGCCGTATCTCAAAGCTCAATTGCTTATATCTGGCCCAATACTGCTCTTATCTAATATTCTGATGAGCCAGCTCTCTTTTGGAATGTTCAATTTTGGAGAACAAGGCTTTTCACCAGACATCATCATAGATATGTTTAGCCTTTATGGTTTGGTGTTGATTTCTGCAGTGGTTACATCTGCAGTTTTACCTGCAGTGGCTTATGGTTATATGAGGGCTTATGAACATAAAGCCCCCGTTGACATTCGAATACCAGATGTGACTAAAAACTTGCTTTCAAGAATATTCAATTTATTGGTATTTAATGTGCTAACTGCCATTGTAGTGGTGATTGGTATGTTCTTTTTCTTCATTCCTGGTGTTTACTTAATGATTGTGCTGTCATTAGGTTCTGCCATTATTGTGTTTGAAGACAACAATCCAATCGATGCTTTTGGAAGGGCTTTTAAATTGATAAAAGATAAATGGTGGAGTACTTTAGGTTTACTGTTCGTTACGGCAATTATTGGCTATGTAATCAGTGGATTGTTTAGTATACCTAGAACCCTTTTGGTATTTGGGGATGTATTTACATCTGTTCAAGAATCAGGTGACTTTAGTAGTTTAGACGAGTCGAATTTTGGGAGTAATCCATTGAGTATTCTCTTTTCTGTTCTAGAAACTTTTGGAGCTATTCTTACCTACTCTATTAGCTTTTTAGCTTTGGCTTTTCAGTATTTTAATTTGGTAGAAAGAAGAGAATCTAGAGGCTTGATGTCTAGAATTGAGCAAATGGACGATGCCGGAACAACAGAGGATGAAGAGACATATTAAGCTGCTTTTCTTAATTCTTAGCCTACAATTTTCGTGGGCGGGTTCATCTGCTATGGTAGCTTTACCTCATCAATCTCCACAAACAGAGATAAGGAGTTTTGACGCCCAAAAGCTAGATGAATACAGAAGCGATAAGCGCTTTCAATACGAAGTGTATAAAGCCAAACCAAAGGGCTTTCTGGAGCGACTTTGGGATAGGATTGTAGGTTGGTTTAATAGCTTATTTGGTTCTGCGGTAACAAGCGGAATATTAGAAATTCTATTCTATGGCTTGCTCATTGCGGCTTTCGTATTTTTCATTGTCAAACTAGCAGGTATTCAGCCTATAACTCTTTTTAAGAAAGCTAAATCAGAAGCAAAGCCTTATCAGGTAGATGAAGAAGCGCTACATGAAATTGATTTTGAAACTGAAATTCAACAAGCTATCAACCAAGCGCAGTGGAGGGTTGCGGTGCGCCTCACTTACCTCTATTCCTTGAAAAGAATATCAGATGCTAACCTCATTGCTATTCGCAAGGGAAAAACGAATCGAGAATATCTATACGAATTGTCGGGTCATAACATAGAAAAGGATTTTGCCAGCCTCAGTTTCCTTTTTGATTACACTTGGTATGGTCATTTTGAAGCCAACGAAACCATGGTTGCTAAGGCCAAAGACCATTTAGAGCGTATTGGAACTTTAAAGTCTTCAAAGAAATGAATGACAAAAAATACCTGATATTCTTTATTGCCATTATTACCATTTATGTGGTGTACGAAATGCAGAAGCCGAAATCTGAGGATTGGACGGTCACATATCATTACCGAGACCGTATTCCTTTTGGCACTTTCGCTACACACGATTTACTCAAAGATCTGTTCGATCAGGGAGATGTACCTTCGAGTTTTAAAACCATTTATGAACTAGTAGAGCAAGAGGAGGTAGACGATAATTTCTTGGCAATTGCTGGCAATTTGATTTTTGATGATAACGACTTCAATTCGCTTTTAGAGCATGTTGAAAAGGGAAATACGGTTTTTTTAGCAGCACAAGATTTTTCTACTCGTTTTGAAGATTCTTTGCGTTTTGAAGCCTATTTGGAGCAAAGATTAAATCCTTCTGACTTCACCCAAATAGCAAATGAATTGGCAGAAGAAACTAAAACGAGCGTGCGATTTGCCCTGCCAAATGGAAATGAAGAGACTTTCGTTTTCCCCACTTTAACTACGGCAGCTTATTTTTCTAAAGTAGAAAGCGACAGCATTACAGAAATGGCTTGGCGAGAAGATGGCAAACCTGTTCTACTTAAATATAATAGTGGTCAAGGTAATTTGTATTTGAGCACCATGCCGTTGGCTTTTACAAATTACTTTGTATTACATGAAGAAACTTCGGCTTTTGCTTCCTCAATGTTGAGCCTTTTGCCTGAAGATGAGCCTTTAATACATATAGAATATTACCAGATGGGTAAACTTGAGTCACGCTCCGAAATAAGAGCTTTGTTGAGTTATCCTGCTTTAAGGTGGGCCATTTTCATTCTATTGGCTACGGTATTCATTTTCATTTTATTTGAATCTAAAAGAAGGCAACGCATTATTGCAGTGATTCCGCCAGTGAAAAATGCCACCCTTGAATTTGTGAACACACTGGGACAGCTTTATCACCAACAGAAGAACCATAAAAACTTAGCGCAAAAAAGAATTCTGTTTTGGAAAGATTATGTACGAAGTCATTACACGCTCAGAACAGATAAATTAGACGAGGCTTTTAAACTAGAGCTCACAAGAAAATCTGGCGTTGAAAAGGCAAAGGTTTTTGAATTGGTAGAATTAGTAGAGCGAATAGAAGCAAATGATATGATCGAAGAAGGCGAACTTCTGATGATGGAAAAATTAATGAACGAATTTTACGGAATAGTATAGCATATGGAAAATCAAGATACATTCGAAAACAGGGTAGACCTGACAAAACTAAAGGCAGGTGTAGAACAAATCCGTGAGGAGATTGGCAAAGTGATAGTGGGCCAGAAGAAAATGGTCGATTTGATTTTAACCGCTATTCTTGCCGATGGTCATATTCTTTTAGAGGGTGTGCCGGGTGTAGCCAAAACATTGGCGTCTAAGCTGGTAGCGAAGAGTATTGATGTAGATTTTTCTAGGGTTCAGTTTACGCCCGATCTTATGCCTTCAGATGTGCTCGGCACCTCAATTTTCAACGTAAAAACTTCGGAGTTCGAGTTTAGAAAAGGCCCCATCTTTTCGAATATTGTGCTTATTGATGAGATCAACCGAGCACCAGCAAAAACCCAAGCTGCGCTTTTCGAGGTGATGGAAGAACGCCAAGTTTCTGTGGATGGAACTACGCATAAAATGGAAGAGCCTTACATTGTTTTGGCTACGCAAAACCCAATTGAGCAAGAAGGAACTTACCGATTGCCAGAAGCGCAACTCGATCGTTTTTTATTCAAAATTGAAATCGGTTATCCTTCACTCGATGAAGAAACAGAAATATTAACCCGCCATGCGGCTAGAAAAGGCAGTCAACTCGAAGGCGTTTCTAAAGTGCTCAATGCGCAGGATATACGTACCTACCGATCTACCTTAAACGAGATTGTAGTAGACGAAAAACTTCTTAAATACATTGCTGAAATCGTGACTCAAACACGTCATGACCATGCCATTTATTTAGGAGCTTCTCCTCGTGCTTCTTTAGCTCTGCTCAATGGCGCAAGGGCTTTCGCAGCCATTCAGGGACGCGACTTTGTAACACCAGAAGATATTAAATTCTTGGCCTCTCCTGTGCTCACTCATAGAATTATTCTTACACCTGAAAAGGAAATGGAAGGGGTTACTGCCGAAGAAGTAATCAATCAGTTGGTTGCTAAAACTGAAGTACCGCGTTAATGAATTACATCAAGTCTTTCTATCTCACCAATCGTTTTTTTGCCGTAGCAGGGGCTTTGGTGTTTTTGTTTATGGTTGGTTTTGCTATTCCTGCAGTAGCCGCTATAGCAGAAACGCTTTTCTATCTGGCCTTGGTCCTGCTATTGCTCGATACCCTGCTTTTGTATAAGCAAAAAAGACCATTGGTGGCAGAAAGAATAATGACCGAAAAGTTTTCTAACGGAGATGAAAATTCAATTCAGATTATTCTAGAACATCGGTTTCAACAACAAGTATTTATTCAGGTTTTCGATGAATTGCCCGTGCAGTTTCAGATTAGAAATCAGCAATTTAATCTTACTTTAAAACCTGGAGAGGTCAAGAATATTAATTATTCCCTTCGCCCGGTAAAGCGTGGTGAATATGATTTTGGAATCATTAACGCCTTTGTGTTTACCAAGCTAGGTATTGTGAAACGAAGGTTTCAACTGGGGCAGCCCAAAGCAGTTTCGGTATATCCTTCTTTCATTCAAATGCGCAAGTACGAATTGCTCGCCATTTCAAATCAATTGCAGCAGAGCGGTATCAAGAAAATCAGGCGGATTGGGAATAACATGGAATTTGAGCAAATCAAAAATTATGTAGCTGGAGATGATTATCGGAAAATCAACTGGAAAGCCTCTGCCCGAAAGTCGGAATTGATGATTAATCAATTCCAAGATGAGCGTTCGCAGCAGGTATATTCTGTAATTGATAAAGGCCGAATGATGCAGATGCCTTTTGAGGGTATGAGCTTACTGGACTATGCGATTAATGCCAGTTTGGTGATTTCCAACATCGCCCTGAAAAAAGGGGATAAGGCTGGTTTGGTTACTTTTCAGCATAAAGTGAATTCAGTTTTGCCTGCTTCTTCCAGAAATATGCAGCTGAATTTAATTTTAGAGCATTTATATAAGCAGCAAACAGCCTATAAAGAAAGTGACTTTTCACAGCTCTATATTTCCTTAAAACGGAAGGTAACGCAGCGAAGTCTTATTTTACTCTACACTAATTTCGTTTCGGTTTCTTCCTTACAAAGGCAATTGCTTTACCTCAGAAAAATCAATCAACAGCATTTATTGGTATGTATTTTCTTTGAGAATACGGAAGTGAAGGAACTCATTGAAACCAAAGCGGATTCTTTGGAAGGAGTGTATACAAAGGGAATTGCAGAACAATTGGCTTATGAAAAGAAGCTGATTATGAAAGAGCTTCAGGCCCACGGAATTCATACTATTTTAACGCCTCCAAAAGAGTTGAGCGTTAACACCATTAACAAGTACCTTGAACTGAAATCTAGAGGATTGATCTGATATGGAAATGCGAAAGTACAGAACTGCGATGATTTTAGTGATTGGCATTTTGGTGGCTATTATGCTATGGCAGTCATTTAGTCAGCCTTCCGTTTCCGACCTCAAAGGTGGGTTTACCGAAGTGGCCTTTTACCGTAATGAAAACAATACTGGGCCAGTCGTTCGGGTGTATATCGTTACCGTAGCCGACCCTGAAAGTGCTGAAATGGAAGCCTATGGTAACTATATGCTCCACACCAAATTTGGTAATACTAAAGTGTACTTCTTCCCCGAAGGCAGCCCAACACCAACCGATGTAAGTGGAGGCGATGTCAACTTTTCATCAGAGTTTAATAGCTCCTATATCGCTAAATACGAGAAGAATGCTTCGGGATTAGTGGTGTTTGAAAAGAAAAATTAGCCTTTCTGTCAATTCGAAATCGGCTGCGTCCAGGCCATTTCATAATCACCTTCTTGAAATGGGTTTTCTTTAATTTTTGAAGAGCGAACTCTTGCCCTGACAAAGAGCATTTCTTTGGTCAGTTCAAAAGAGGCTTCAGTTCCATTCACTGTTTCAAATACTTCGCTTTTGTCGCTTCCTTTTCTCACTCCAATAAATTCAATGGTATAGTTCACACCAGCTTCGGCCTTAACTTCCAATTCGATGTCATTTTCCTCTTGTTCTAATGAAGCCAAGGTCACTCCAGTTGAAGCGTAGAAATTTCCAGCCTCCATGGTTTCAATAATAGTTTTAGCGTCAAGCGATTTGCTGTTCACCATTACCCAGCCACGGCCGCTATTGCTGTACTGTCCACCAAACAAATGGTAATTATGGCTGTCATCTGTAGCAATACCATACATCATAGGCTGATTTCTGTTGAGGTAAGCAATGTTGATTTGATCCCACATTTCTTCCATGCCCATTCTGGTGGAATCTCCATAATTGTGCACTTGAGGGTGGCCATTAAATACTTCGAAAAAACGTTCTCCGCGAAGTGATTTCATGTCATCTACCGTAACGGCCCAGCCGAAATTGGGATGGTTAATGTGGGGCATAATAGGCTCTCCAGTGGCTTTTCTTTGTTCCAACACCGCATCAATATTGTTTTGCATTGTTTCGGCCACGCTGTTTCCATGCCTTGGTTGAATGAGTTCCTGCACATTGGTAGCATTCATATGCAATGGTTTTCCGCCATAGCCATCGGTAATTTCTTGAGCCGTTATGATGGCAAATTTATCAGCTTCTTCAAACAATGGTTTATATTCAGTTTCGGTTTTTAGCTTTACGCTAATGCCCGTGCTGTCCTCTTTATATTCCACCCAATCTTCACCGTATTTCTTCAAGTAATCTTCAAAAGCTTGCTGGTAGATCATGCTTTTCGGAAGCTTTTTCCACTTTTCGGTTCGGGCGATAATGTTGTGTTCCGAAAGTGCAATAAATTGGTAGTCGTTGCTTTTGTACCAATCCAAAACCATTTCTGGAAAACCATCTCCATCGCTCCAGTAGGTGTGGGTGTGCAAATTTCCTTTGAGCCAATTGGTTTCTTTTTGTTTGCAACTTAGAATGCTAAGGAATAAAAATAGTCCGATGATCTGTCTGATTTTCATGGCTTTAGAGCTTGATTTCTATTGAAAATTAAGCATTTGTGATTTAAGACACTCAACTTACAATGTCATCAAATTGTGAATTCTAAAATATCAGAAGTTGGTATAAGTATTTAAAACAAGGTGATATATGACTAAGTAGAGTGGTTAGGTTTTTAAAAAACAAAACGATCAGTTACAAAATAAATATTGAATATTTATAAATATAAGTAGGGTGTTTTTTACTCAGTGTGTATAACACTCAAACAACAACGGTAAAACCAGCTGTTTCATCATTGTTGAAAAATACCATTTTTATTTTAATGACCCAGCAAAAAGCTCTTTCACAGACGGTGCAAAGAGCTTTTTCATTTTGGTAGAATCAAATATGTAGCTATTTCAAGTGTTTTATATGTCATTAATTTGAAAGGCTACTTTAACTGATGCTTATAAATCATTATTATTCTAGTAGACTTTTGAGAAGACGCTAATCACTATAAGCCACTAACCCTAAGTTGTCTTTAACAGCTTCTTGAAGAATATGATAAAATGCATTTACAGAATTTATTTCTGAGTTACTCTTATTCAATTTTGGATGTGACTCTAAAATGAGATTATATAAATCTAGAGTGAATCTAGAACTCCATCTGAAGTCTGAATAATAGTCGAACCTGCTTGGGATTAATTTTCTAATTTTCAAATCTTCAAAGTCATCAAACTCTAAGCTATTAACCTTTGCTAATTTTATGCCTTTAAGTGAATCAGGTTTGGGAGTGTCGTCAGATATTTTATAGAAGTCTAACAAGTTTAACGGTGTTTAAGAGATTTTAATAGGGCATTTTTACCCTTATGGGCGGTATTTATATCAACTTGGCTTGTGCCCTAATCCATCTTTCAGGCAATTCGCCATGGGTAGCATTGGTGTAGTCTTTATAGCTACAAGGCAGATAAGCTTTTTGGCCGTGTTTAGTACCGAAGGTAACCAACATCCACCATTTATCGGTCGACTTACTTTTATAAAAAACCATTGTGTCGTCAGTACCTTCTTGTGAAACTACATAACGAGTGTACTCACTAGACTCAAACTTTCCACTGTCCTTCCTATTGTAAAAACCTTCTACAAAGTACCAAAGCATAGTTGCGATAACCGTAGCCGTTTTGCCATGTTGGTCATCTAAATCTGGGCTGAAGCCAGAAATACTGATGGAGCTTAATTTTTCATTCATTCCCGCATACCAACAAAGTCGGCAAGCTTCTTCACCCGTTAGGCCAAAAGGCTGGGCATTGGGGTTGGCAGGCGCATCGGCACTGCGAATAGCAGTGATGTCAAAAGTCATCATATTGGCCATCCGTACCAAGGGTTCTGCTTCTTGGAAATTTTCACGAAGCTCGCCCAATCGCATGGCTTCGAAATAGAGTTTGTCCAACACGCTCAAATGGTCTTGGCCCACCAAGTAGCTTTGGTGCGCTAAATGATTGTATGAGAACAAGTAATTTGGTGTGTAGGTCAGTATTTTGTCTAAGAAAGTAGCGTTTTCATCGCCCTTTGGTTCAAGGTCTAAAGTGGCGTCTATATTTAAAAGAGTAATCAGTTCAGGCAAAGATTCATAGGCCTGAAACTGCCCAAAACTAAGGTCATGCGACCCGCCAATAATCAACGGAAGGATTTTATGTCGGAGTAAAAACTCACAGACTTCTCTTAATCTGTCGTTGGTGTCTTCAAGGCTTTCTCCGCTTTTCAAATTGCCTAAATCGGCAACTCTATAGTTTCCAGCACCTTTCTTTAGCTGAAAAAACTTGGCTCTAATTTTATCTGCGCCATCACTTTCACCTTCTGTTTCTCCAGCACTTCGATTGTCCGTCAAGCCCACAAGGGCAATGTCACACTTGGTAATATCAAAATTATCGCTGCCCGAAGATTGAACAGCATGCCCTACACTATTGGCGGGCAATTCTTCAGAAATATCTGCGGGGCTAAAAAAGAGTTTGAGGTTCATTTAAATGTGGCCTAGTTCAGAAAAATAAAGATAGTTGATTTTAGTCTATTCGAGAAAGTAGAGTAGAAATGTTAAGGCATAAAAAAACCGCTTGCTGAGCGGTTTCTGTTTTCGGGTCTAGTTTTTTATTTCTATCTATAAATGGTAAACCATTTAGGTGTCGACAAATAAGAAAAACTTAGTGTGAAATGTTTTAAGGGGGTTATTTCTAAAATCTAATTTTTAGTGATTTCTATATTTAAGGTTCCGCAATCCTTTAGCGAGAACGATTTGTTTTGATTGGAACCACCAATAGTATAGGTGTGACTTCCTTCTGTTAGGCTTATAGTTTTCTGGCCTCCATTGCTGATGTTTCCTCTTAAGGTTCCGTCTACAATTAGGGTAATTGAATTTCCGTAACTGTTGTAGAATACTGCGGTGGCCGAACCGCAAGAGGCTAAATCTTCGCAACTGGATAGCGAGATGCTTGCCATAAATAGAATGAATAAGACTTTGATTTTTTTCATCGAGAATCAATTTGAACTGAATTTTTTATTTCTCAATAAATAGTAAATCCGGGACTAAAACCAATAAAAGTCACCAACTACCCAAAACTATTCATGAGTAACCAGTCTTATTTTGATTCTAACTGAAGTCTTTAAGAATATTTGAAAGGCCTCTTTGAGAAATCAGAGAGGCTTTTTTGTTTTATTATGATGTCCCGTCCTGAAATAGCGTT
>NZ_JSVA01000040.1:0-1579 GCF_001267955.1 Roseivirga seohaensis subsp. aquiponti | reverse complement strand
TCTGAGCCATAATTTTTGGGCAAGCCAAACACACAAAATGAGATGACGTGTGTAACTTAGGAGAGACTGTACAAAATGGCCGAGCTTCAATTAGTGCTTAAAATGCCTGTCTCTGAGTATGGTTTGGAAGAAAGGAGTCACAAATTATGGTACTCTCGACCCTGTCGTGATGTCCGATCGGTAGTCTTTCGTGCGAAATATTTCTTCCAGTGCAGTCATTAGTTATAAATGAATGTATTATGAAAAAGTTCAGAAAACATGCTGCAGGAATTGATATAGGAGCCAAGCAGATTTTTATTGGATTAGAAGACAATGCTGTCCGTTCGTTCGAAACCTTTACCGAATCGTTCTATCAGGCACGGGATTACCTTTTGGAAAACAATATTGAGACCGTAGCAATGGAAGCTACAGGAGTTTATTGGGTAATACTCTTTGAAATTCTGTCAAGTGCGGGATTGGATGTATGGCTGGTAGATGGCCGCCAGACTAAACAGGCCCCAGGCCGAAAAACAGATGTTAAAGATTGTCAGTGGATCCAGCAACTACACAGTTATGGTTTGCTCAATCGTTGTTTTATTCCTGATGAACAAGTAAAAGAAATCAGGGCTTATCAACGAATACGTGAAGACCATATCAGAACAGCGGCCATGCATGTGAATCACATGCAAAAAGCATTGACCGAAATGAACATCCGCCTCAAAGAAGTGTTGAGCCAGGTTCATGGAGCAAGTGGTCTGTCCATTATTACCGCAATACTGAATGGGGAGAGAAACCCTGACCGCCTTTTAGGGCTTTGCCATAAAAGCATCAAAGAGAAAAAAGCCCACTTGGTATTAAAAGCTTTAGAAGGGCATTACACAGAAGGAGGCCTGTTTGCTTTGCAGCAGGCCTATCAAGGCTATATGTTTTATCAGCAACAGATGGGGGCGTGTGATTTTAAAATCCAGCAGACAATGGAAAAGATTAATTTTTCCGATCAAAACGATGCGGCTAAAAAGGAGTTAGAGTCGGACAAAGGTCGCAAGCCAGTAAGACATAACAAACCACAGATAGACCATTTAGGAGGACATCTACTCAAGATATTTTCGGGTAAAGATGCCACACACTTACCCGGAATAACTGATTATACATGGCTACAGCTCTACTCAGAGACAGGAAGTGATCTTTATAAATGGCCTACAGAAAAGCATTTTACTTCTTGGCTGGGTCTAGCTCCAGGCCAGCATCAATCTGGGAAACAGAGAAAGAACCGAAATAAAAAGTACAGGCCAAAAGCTGGACAAATATTCCGGCAAATATCACAGAGCCTTATTGAAAGTAAAAAAATAGCTCTGGGTGCTTTTGGAAGAAAATTGAAATCAAAAAGAGGTCCCGGAATAGCAATAAAAGCAACAGCCAGAAAACTGGCCATACTTTATTGGAGGTTGATGGTCAAAGGTCTGGATTATACTGAAAAAGGAATAAAGGACTATGAAAGCAAAGTAAGTATGCAACGCGAAAGATGGCTAATAAAAACAGCCCATGACTTGGGGTATCTACTAACTGTAAATCAGTATGTTTGAAAAATACGTCATCGGTA
>NZ_JSVA01000004.1:0-395322 GCF_001267955.1 Roseivirga seohaensis subsp. aquiponti | reverse complement strand
CGAAGCTTCGGAGTGAACCCGCACCACCTATAAGCCTTACGTGTTTATTGGTTCTAATTCCTTAATTCAAATGCTGATTATGATAGGCCTAAAAAACAAAAACCCCACAGTAATGTGAGGTTTTTGTACCAGAGGCGGCTCCGAAGCTTCGGAGTGAACCCGCACGACCAGATGGTCACAAGATTTTAAGTCTTGTTCTTTTCAGTCCCACACAGTCTCATACAGTCCTAAAATGTGTTCTAATGCTGTTTTTAGGACATTAAAGACTGAATGATTTTGGGTAAAACCGAAAAATGTTGTACCTATGTTGTACCTAGATTTTAGGTACAACATCATAACCATGGCATCGATCTGTCTAATACTTCGTAAAAAATCCAATAAACATGGAGAGTTTCCTATTGTTATAAGAATTACAAAGGACAGGAAATCATCTTTTGTCTACACAGGACAATATCTTCACCTAAAGGATTGGGATGAAAAACAAAAGAAAGTCAAAAAGTCGCACCCAAACTCTGTTCGCTTAAACAATCTGCTTCTAAGAAAACTATCCGAGGCAAATGACAATCTTCTGGAGTTAGAGAAGGGGCCAATATACAGTTCGGCAAAAACTATAAGGAAGCAATTGAAAGGAGAGTACGGGAATAAGTCTTTTTTCGTTTTAGCGGAATTATATTTAGATGAACTTGAACAGCAGGGCAAGTACAATAGGTTCTCTGCCGAAAGCCCAATGATTAAGCATTTTTTTGAATTTACTAAGGGAGATATAACATTTCAGGAGATTAGTGAGACACTTCTTAAAAGGTATCAGGCCTACCTTTCTGCCACTAGAAATATAACCAAGCGCACTGTTGTTAATCACCTTGTTCCAATTAGGACCATACTGAATAGAGCTATTCGTGATGGTTTAGTGGATAGAAAGTTCTATCCTTTTGGTAAAGGGAAAATTGTTATCAAGTTCCCGCAGAGCCTGAAGATTGGGTTGACCGAACAGGAAGTAAAGCTATTAGAAACGACCAATCTAAAGATGGAAAGCCCACAATGGCATGCAAGAAATGTTTGGCTCTTTTGTTTTTATCTAGCCGGTATGCGAGTGTCCGATGCCTTGCGGATGAAATGGGGAGACATTGCAAATGGTAGATTATATTATGCCATGGGAAAGAATGACAAAGCTGATTCATTGCTCTTGCCGCAAAAGGTATTGACAATTATTGAGGAATATCGGATCGATGGGTTGACCAGTTCAAATACACTGTTTCCCGAACTTCGAGACACTGATTTCGGAGACAAGGCATCATTGCAAAAGCAGATCAGAAATGCAGATAAAAAGTTTAATAAGCACCTTGGTTTGATTGCTGAACAGATAGGCTTAGAAAAGCCTTTGAAAATGCATATAGCTCGACACACTTTTGGGAATATTTCTGGTGACAGGATTCCGATTCAAATGCTTCAAAAATTATACAGGCATACTGCTGTAACAACTACCATAGGTTATCAGGCCAATTTTATACACAGGGAAACTGATGAGGCTTTAAACCAGGTGATCAATTTTTAGAAAAAATCGTTAGACTCATAACCCAAAGGTCACAGGTTCGAGTCCTGTTCCCGCTACAAAGAAACCCTCTGATTTTCAGAGGGTTTTGTCATTTTAAGCCTTTCCTGATCTACTCATTTCAACTTGTAAAAACAACTGTGGATTTTGAAGGTTATCAGATTTGGTTAAAAATCAGAAGCTTAAATATTCATATGAGTCATGCTCAAAGCTTGGTACCATTTCATCCGAGATTGTCAAGGAGCGATAGAGGATTACAATAAATCGTATGATAACTGGGTTGTGTTAGATGTTGATAGTGCCTTCCCCGACTTAAAGCTAATTCTATTAATAGTTGGTTTCCTTTTGTGAACTAGCTTGGATGGTTATGTGTTCGGTTTAGTATTGAATTAAAGGTTTATGATTAAAGATATTATAGAGTCCTTGACTGATGATAGCCTGTCACTGGTTGGCCCTCTTCTAAAAGTAAAAGTACTTGCATCCAGAATAAAGAACCGTGAGCTTTTGAATTGGGTGTCAAAAGAATTGAATGGATATAATATCAAAGATGAAGACTTGCCAACCTATAGAATTGCCAAGGCATCAGCAATCGGAGACCTTCGCCAAGGTTGGAATGAATCAATAGGGGTTACATTACCAATAATGATCTTTGGAGATAAATTTGCTAAAGCCCTTATTCAAATGCGTCTCTATCAGGGCGTGAAAGCATTAGAGGAAATAGCGAGTGGCAAATTTGGGGACACTATGGCTAAGAGTTACGGTGCTGATTTCTGCGCCTTTCTTACCAGTCAGGCGGCTGAGAATGGTCAGAATATTATAGTCGCTAATGCCAGAACGGTGTGCCAGATTTCAGAGGTAGTTCAATCTCTTTCATCAATTAGAAATCACCTTCTCGACCTCTTGTTAAAGTTGGAAGATGAGTTTCCAAGTTTAGAAGAAGAAATTACATCAAATGAGATTGATAAGTCTCAAGTTAACCAAGTCATTTATAAAGTTATGAACACATTTAACACCTCCGGTGATGGTAACATCATCAACACTGGAGACAAGAACACTATCAACGCAGAAGTCACCGTATATAAGGGAGAAGTAGATCAACTAAAATCTGAGTTGAGAAAGATCAATGTACCAGAAGAAGACATTGAGGAAATTGAGGCTATTGTTTTGTCTGAAGAACCGAATCTTGAAGAAAAAACCTTAGGACCAAAAGCCATAGGCTGGACTCAAAAGATGCTTGGCAAAGCCATGAATAAAACCTGGGATATTGCTACTGGTGTTGCGGCAGGATTGTTGACGCAAGCATTGAATGGTTTTTATGGTATTTAATTGAGTTCCTTTGTTTAAAGGAGGTTCGTATAACATTAAATTCTAAATCAATGGATATATAAATGTGTTGCCCAAAACACTGATTTTGGCATATTCGATTGGCTCTATACTTATATGATCCCTGACTGTATGCCAATTGCTCTCCAATGCCCAAAGTGGATGAGTAGATCTTATTTTGAGTGTTTGATACACTTTACGACATTTTCTTGGAATAGATTTCTCGATGTTTTCTTTAACAAGTAAAGTCAAGCGGAATTGAAGCTCAGTATGCGTTCCTAAACCGAGTCTTAAAGATCAAAAGAGACAGGTTCAAATAGTAGAACTAGAGAAGTTGAAATATTTGATTTTATCTTCCTATTTTACATGTTAATGTTACATCGTATTGTCCTTTTCAATTCGGCAATTTATGCCAAAGCAGATATTCTGATCAGTGATGCAAACTCCGTTCAGATAGTAGGCCCTAACAATATAGGGAAGAGCACCCTGATCTATGCTTTGAATTTCCTCTACATTATTGATGGCAATAAAATGGTATTTAGTGGCAAACGTAAAGGTGACCTCACCACTATTAACCACTACTTTCCTACGCTCAACAAAAGTTTTATTGTCTTCGAAATCTATAAAAGGAAGTATTACTGCATACTTATAAAAAAAAACACTGAGGGGAAGCTTGAATACTACAAGATTGATTCTACTTTTCAAGAAGCGCACTACATCAGGCAGCACGACAGTTC
Source organism: Roseivirga seohaensis subsp. aquiponti (assembly GCF_001267955.1). Taxonomy (NCBI): domain Bacteria; kingdom Pseudomonadati; phylum Bacteroidota; class Cytophagia; order Cytophagales; family Roseivirgaceae; genus Roseivirga; species Roseivirga seohaensis. Next base: position 391,713 of record NZ_JSVA01000004.1, on the reverse strand, counting down.
AGATGCTCTACTGAATTTTGATGAGATCATAGCCAATTTTACAACAAGTGGTGTGGACTGGAAAAAGTTTACCCATAAAAGGGAGGTATTCGGTTTTGTTTATCAAAAGGGGAAACGTAATGATGGGGTGGTGTGGATCAACGACCAAGTAACGCAGGATGCCGGTGGGTTGAGCAATAATTTTTCCATGATCTATCGTTACCTGATCAATCCTGAAATGATCGATAATCAAACCTTGAAAGAATCACTGATCATTGCCGACAACAGGGAAAATGAAAAGGTACAGTTTACTAGAAGGAACCAGCAGGACATAAAATACTTACTCAAGATCAACCATGAGCTTAAAGTGATCAAGAGCATAACAGGCGACTTTGAGAGCTTTAAAAAACTGGTAGATAACTACTGGGGTAAACGACAAATTCTGGCTGAGTTGCGATACGCCTTCGAGCAACGTTACATTTTAGATTACAGTCAATTAGAAGAGAAGCGAATAAGGGATAAGCAAGAGCATGAAAGACTAAAAAAGGAATTGACCGAGTATCTGAATCCCACTTTACAGCAGCATAGCAAAGATTTAGGCAAGCTTGAAACTGATTTGGGGTATAAATCAAAGGAACTATTAGAGCTTGAGTCGCAATTAGAGCGGATCAGGCAATATGAAGACAAACCTTTTCTGGAACAGATGCTGGAAAACCTGGATAAACAGCGTAGGGATATTGAGGGCAACATCACCTATTTGGAGAACCGGCAGCTTAAGCCGGAAGACCTGAAACACAAGATTACTAAGGCTGATGAAGAGATTGAGAGGCTATCCGCTCAAATTAACAACTATGCCAACCAACTGATCCATGCATTAGCCGACCAACAAGCAAATAAAGAAAAACTCAATGCCATTCTCTCCGACCGGATTACCGGAGCGTCCAAAGACCTTGTACAGCAAAAGATCACGAAAATAGAAGATGTAATGGCCATGTTTGACGGGAAGATTCGGTTGCCCTCAGATTTAAAGGCCAAACCGATACCTTCTTTAGACGAACTGAAAGCTAGGCACAAGGAGTTGGAGCAAGAACGCAAGACCAACAGGAAATTGCTACCCTTGGCTGAGGATATAGAAACCACGAATAAAAAGCTCAGGCAGATTCTGGATAAAATAGAGGAGGCTAATCGAAAAACTGGGGCTATAGATAAGCTGCCCGAACTCAAGATCCAACAGGAATTACTTCAAAAGCTAATGGACGAACTAAAAACGTCCAAAGAAGAAACGGAAAAAGCCATAAAACTTACTCAAGAAAAGATTGAGAGAGCAAATGATGCGGTGGAACTGTTAGCCGAAACCATTAGCAATACAACCAACCGAATTGGGACTATCCAGAACTGGAAACAGGAAGTGGAAGGTTTGGATACACCAGCCACAGAATACACCTCTGAAGACAATCTGGACACCCTGTACAAAAGAATAAAGACTACCGAAGCCGAACAGAACAAGCTGAGGGAAAGAAAGAACTCACTTTTCGCAGAATTGAAGAATAAAACCGAACGGACTGAAGCTGATGAGCAGGACTTTATACGGTATATGGATTCCGAAATTTTATCATTAAGGGACAAAGAAAAGAGCATTGAAGGATTGCTGAAAAGTATTTCAAACCAGTTTGCAGTACCCTGTAAAACCCTTTATCAACGATTTGAAGAGTTTAAAGCCTTTGTTGTTAATCAGTTCAATTCCAAACTGCGTAAGATTCGCATATCCGACATTGAAGGCTTGCATATTGAAATAACGGACAACGAGCGATTGATCGTAGATGTGATGAAGATCATGCGAATAACAGATATCACCAATGCTACTTTATTTGACGATCAGTCGGAAAACCTGAATACACTCAATGAATATTTGGACACTCAGAAGACCATAGCCTTTCCTGACCTTTTTGATATCAAGTTGCACCTCAATAGCAAAGGAGAGCACAAGGTGGTGGACTTAAAAAGTCAGATCGAATCAGATGGTACCAACCGTATGATCCGGCTGGTCATTATCCTCTCCATAATTAACCGTTTGGTGGTGGATGACGCTGACAACAAGGTTATTTTGTTCATTGACGAAATAGGTACGATTGACGAGGCTAACCGGTATGAAGTATTGAATTTTTGTAAAGAAAACGGTTTTGTCCCGATCTCAGCTGCCCCTTTGCATCCCTACGATGGTTTCGATAGGTATTATCTTATTCGTAATAGCTCTGGAAAACTGGTAGTGAGCGAAAAGAACGGTAATGTGATCACCGCTAAACGTACTTCCGTATGAAAGAAACGGATTATCATACCTATCATCGTCTTCTTATGGGAGAGGCCATATCCCACTCTGTGCTGCCTTCTCGTATAAAACACTCTTCCATTTTTAAGCAATTGCTTGAATCTGGCATTGTGGAAAAGACAAAGGTAGGTCGTGGTTTTTGTTTCATGGTTTCCGATACTATGAACTACCGTGATTTTTTCAGTACCACTTTCCCCGAAAAAGACACTTCTATAAGCAAGTCAGGAAATATTCGCCAATTCCGCGATTCCAAGGCCAGAAAGGTGGCTACAGAAGCGGTTTTCTTTCTAAGGGGATTTAGTGCAATCCGCTTAGAAGATCAAACCCTAGACTTAGGACACTACACTCAAAATTTTGGTTTGTTTGCGGTAAAATCACCCTCCTTAGAAACAAAAAAGATTTGCTTCGTAGAAAACCTGCATCCATTTTTGATGGCGGAAAACTTGTTAGGAAACGACTATGTGTATATCCACAAATATGGACGTATTGGGGCCAAAAGCATCAAGCCGTTTAAGCTAGGAGAAGCCCTGGTATTTGTAGATTATGATTTCAATGGCTTGGACGAATACCTCCGCATTAAATCGGTATTTCCACAAGCCCAGCTGTATATTCCAGAAAATTTTGAGACACTATTCGAGCGCTTCGCGAAAAGCCTGAAAGGGAATAAAGCTGTTGCATCGGCCCAAGTTAAAAGTTCTCTTCTTCCAGAGGTGGTCAAGATCAGGAATCTAGTAGAACGGCATCATCGGTTTTTAGAACAAGAAATCCTCTTCCATGATTAGAGCCGAACCCAAAAGCATCCTTGCCTTTCTGGTCAATCACTTCGACCTGATTGCCGAACTTTTTGATACCCAAATTAAAGACGATATCATTAGCCGGGGCAGTTTGCAAAGCATTCTCGAAAACTACGATAGCGCTATAGAGCCTCAACTTTACGAGTATAAGATACTTAGTGGTAAGGGTGAAGATTATGTGATCCACGATCCCTACTTTAAGCTTTTGGAGTTTGTACTACAACAGTTTAAACCATTGCTTCCCGAACAGATACAAAAGTACTACCACTCCATACGCAATCTCTTTCAAAAACTAAAACAAGATGCTTATACTACAGACAAAGAATTGACCATTGCTCGTATCGAGAAATTGTCAGAAGAGATTACAGCCTTCGTCAACAATGTAGTCTACAATACCCTGAGCCTACTCAAAGAGTCTCGTGCATTGAAGGCTAACACCCTTCAACTGGAATACCATGAGAAAGTGCGTAAAGCCAGATACTGGATCGAAAATTACATTCAACCGCTCAATACCATTCTGGACATCGATCATGCCCAGTCCATTTATAATGAATTGCTGAATATCTCACAGTATGCCAATACCCGAAGGCTCGATTATTCCCATGAAGGTCTTCGCAGGCAGTTTGAGCGCCTGTACCAGCAATTGAACGATGCGGAGAGGCAGATACAAGAAGAATCGATTTTGCTTACCAAAGAGCTTTTACCTCTACTAGACCGTATTAAAACCGAAAGTGAGATATTATCTGGAATGCATCTCTACCTGACCAATGGAGATTGTTATAAGAAGAAATACGACCCACCTCCACTATTCGTCACTGGTCGAGATCAGTTATATAATCCTCACATCCTGATCAAGACCCGTGAGTATTTTGACCTTTTTAAGGGCGAGGAAGAGGTGGTGATAGTGGAAGAAAGCAGCAGCCATACCTTTTGGTTTTTTGATCGGCAGGCCCATAAAGAGCGACTGGATACAGCCTTGCCGGTAATTGATTTTTTCAACTGGTGCCAAACGGCCTTTGAACAAAACCCGGACGACCTTTCCGTAGAAAACTATTTTCAGGTAACAGGACTGCTGTTTGAAGAAGGATACCGGGTAGATGTGCTCGATGCGAAAGCAGAGATACTACAGTTTTCTAATGGCACCAAGCTATCCATGCCACAGCTCAAAATTACTAAAACCAACTAAATGACTTATCCTGACCATCACCGTAAAATTGTTACTGCCTTAATGGAAGGAAAGTTCATCACTTCTTCCGAAACGCGGCTGTTTGATACCTTGCAGGAAGAAAGAGATTTTTACACTTCGTTTTTTGAAACTTCCTTCGGCTATGAGTTGGTCATTACCCAAGATTATGCCCACCTGATCTCTTCAGAAACCAATGAAAATACCTCCAGGGACATCAGTATCTTCTTTTCCATTCTGTGTTTTGAGCTAGACAAACATGGCAAGAATTTCTTGGACGAATTGAGCTACAATACCTTCGGCATGGCAGAAATTGCTGAGTATTTCAGGGATTCTTCTTGGTCGGAAGTAATCAAAGCCAATAAGTCATTAAACTCTGAAGAAAATCTGCAAACGTTTTTTAGAACCCTGGTCAAACGAAATATTGCAGTAAAAGAGTCCAGCGATGAGTATGTTTTCACCAAGGCCTATAAGCTGTTTACTGAGTTTGCGCGAGAGTTGATACAGAGAGAAATAAATGAAAATCAATCTGAGAAGAATAAGGATGAAAGATGAATTTGTAGGGTGTATTTTGAATGGTAATCAAGTCAACCAATGTCGGATATCAAACTGAAAATTTATCCGGCTCAAAACGGAGATAGCTTTTTGCTGAGTGCCGGAAACACTTACCTTCTCATTGATGGAGGATATGTAAACACGTATGAAAACTTTATTCTCCGGGATTTGAAATCTCTGGCTGATGCTGGAGAGGCTTTATCTCATGTAATTGTGACTCATATGGACCAGGATCACATATCCGGTTTACTCAAACTCTTTGAGCAGAATAAGGCAGAGGATTTTATCGGGATCGGAAACGTTTGGCACAATTCCTACCGCCATATAAATCCTGAACAAGAGGAAGAGAAAGCGATAGTGAAAAATGAAGAGCTAGAGGAGATAAAGGGAGGAGCATATCTAAAGAAAGTTTCTAGTGATGAAGAAACGCCTATAGGTGCGATACAAGGTTCTTCTCTGGCCGCATTTTTATTGGAGGGTAAATACCCTTGGAATGCCGAGTTTGGTGGACGGGCTGTAGCCACGGATAATGGGCAGCACATCCTCCTAACTGAGGATATACGTTTAACACTGCTTTCCCCTAATATTGAAAAACTAAGGAAGCTGGAAAGAGCATGGAGAAAAGAACTTATTAAAAAAGGGTATTTGAACGGATTATCAGAAACCGGGTATTATGATGATGCTTTTGAGTTTATGGTAGCCAAACACCGGGAAAGACCACGATACAGGGAGAAAAAAATTGCCAAAGCAACACCTGACATTGCGAACTTAGCCAGTCAATCTTTTTTGGAAGACACCACTGCTGCCAATGGTAGTTCAATGGCTTTCATCATTGAGTATAAAACCATCAAACTATTGTTTTTGGGAGATGCGCACCCGGGAATTGTAGCTGAAAATCTCAAATCACTTTACAAGCCCGAGGATTTTCCGGTAAGATTTGACCTGATCAAGACTTCTCATCACGGCAGTTGGGCTAATAATAGTCCGGAATTGTATAGTCTCATTGATTCACCCTCTTACGTTTTCTCTACAAATGGTCTGGGCCACAACCACCCTGACGATGAAACCATCGCCCATATTGTTTCGAGAAAAAGTGAGTACACCCGTAAACTGTTCTTTAACTATCCACTTGAAAAAGCCAAAGCCTTCGATGAATCCTCTTTAAGGGAGGAGTATAATTATGAAATTATTCAAGCCGATGGGGAAACCCCATTAGAAATAAGTTTTTGATGGAAAGTATAATAAGCACCCAACAATTAGAAAACTGCTCATTTCAAATAATATGCGGCACAGACCAAGGTACTGGTTTTCTGGTAGCAGAGCATCTTCTGTTGACCGCCAGGCACGTCATACTCGATTGTCTTGAGGAAAATGAAAACATAACAATAGGTGATGCGCAATACAGTCGGGATGATATTGTCAAAGAAGACAAGCACCTAGACTTGTGCCTGATTCGGTGGAAGAATAAGGCAGAAAAATATCTGCCCCTAACAAAGGCTAAACTCAGTTTTAATCAACCTTGCGCTCTATTTGGCTTTCCCTATGTAGAAAATAATCATGGGTTTCACCTAGGGACAAGAGTAAATAAAATAACTGTAGAAGCTCACTGGGACTTTTCCGTTAGCGATAGTGCCATCAATGAAGATATGAACTACGAAGGGCTCTCCGGGGGAGCAGTAGTTTCAAATGGCAGGGTCATAGGCATAAGCCTGATGCAACAAGGCAGATCAATTTTGGCCATCAGTGTAAGCAAGGCTTCGGAATGGTTGCAGGAAGCAGGAGTTCAGGTGAGTGACGAAGAGAGTTTAAACAAAGTCCCCGAGTCCTTGAAAGAACAAGTAAACACCTCCACCCCCAACTATGCAGTGATGGAAGCGTTGTCCAACAAACTGGGTAACCAAAGAGGATGGTTCTTGTGCTATGGTTCACCGGGAAGTGGAAAAACCACGCTGGTGGCCGCATTTAATGCAGACAACGATGACATAAAGGTATGCGGTCGATATTTCACGAAGGTGCCACAGGACAAACGGGGATCATTAAGCCGGACATCACAAAAAAGTCTGATCTCATGGATTGAAGATTCCGTTACGGAAGTGCTGGACATGCCGGTAGATGCTCTGGACAAAATTGAAGACCGGGTCGAAAGAATTCCGATCCTGTTAGATCATATATGTCGTCAGAACCCCAATATCAACCATACTTTTTTTATTGATGGATTGGATGAAGTGGACGATTTAGATTCATTCCTGGGAATTTTCCCCAATGACCTACCCCCCAACCTGTCCCTGGTCTTATCCTGTACGGCACAAGACATCCTTCCGAGTAATGTCAAGGAGAAATTATTGGAAGAAACTATTGTTGAGGTAACCCCTTTGGATATAGGTCAATGTGAAGTCTACATCAGGGAAGAGCTGCAAGGGAAGGAACTTACTACGGAAGCGATACAGCAAATAGCTCATAAATCAGAGGGGCATCCTCTCTATTTGCAATACCTGATCAATTTTCTTAAAACCAATCAGATCAATAAGGGTGAACTAGAGCATTGGGTAGAGGAGATCCCGGTCATTGGTGGAGAAATTAATAAATATTATGAAGCCATCTGGCAGAAGTTTTTTCAGGAAGAAGACAAGCTCTGGATTGTCCTGATCTTATCTCAGTTAAGAGGTACTATTGATCAGGAAACCATTACCAATATGCTTCCCGATGAGTATCGTTTGGGCTTTTATTCACACTTCGGGCCCATTAGTTACTTACTTAAGAAAGAGGCCCATTTAGAACTGTATCATGCTTCATTCAAGCAATTCATCACCTCTAAGGTGCCCGCGTTTATTCCATTAGCCAACGACTCAATATCCAGGTTTTGTGAGCAGCAAAAGGATCATCCATACACTGTAGATAACAAGTTGTATCATCTGACTTTGAGTAGTGATAAGCAACAAGCCGTAATACTTTGTGACCAGGAATGGGCTGATTTCAGCGCTACAAAACATGTTCATCCAGACCTCATTGTTCAGGATATAAAAAGGGTGATTACCATAGTGTTGGATCAAAAAAACAGCAATGAACTTATTCGCTTACTCCTGTTATTGCAGCGCATAGAGTTCAGGTACGAAAATGTTTTAGCTGAGAATGCCAAGCCAATGGCTGCTGCCCTGATCGCCATGGAAGAATATGGAGCTGCCATGAAATACCTGGTTCGCGGTAATAACCTCCTGATTGATGATGATGCCGTAATTGACTTCCTTCAGTTACTTTATGAAAATGAGGCGTTTGAAGAAGGAGACGTTTTGTTAAATGCTTTCAATACCCGTTACAGGCATTTTATTCAGGAAGAATTCCGAAACCCTGATGGTTTTTCCCTTGCTCCTTTCTACAAAAAAATATGTGCATCAACCCTTTCCATACTTTCGTTGGGTGAGAGAGGGATACAGGAGGTTGAACATACCTTTCGTTCTCTCAAGGATTTTCAGAACATGGCTGAGAAGCATAAAGAAATGGAAGCTTATCAGGCTCTGTATAGTACAAGAGAAATGGGAACTTCCTGGCACAATGGTTTTGCCATGCGCCTATTTGATGGATATGTGAATGTCAAAGAAAGATCAGAGATATCAGGAGCTGTTTTGGATAATAAATGGGCAAGAATCATTGCCTTATCTCTAATACACTTTGGAGAGCTTAATCGATACAATGTTGCCTATGTTGATCGCACAGACTCTTACTTTAAGAGTATTGAAGATCTGGAGTGGCTCATTGACAATCACGGTTACGATGTTGAGAACAAGACTCACCGTATTTTGATCCAAGCGCTTATGGGTGACAGTAAACGACTTGATATTATTGAACCATTAATTGAAAAGCATCTCCTTTCAGAGGCTTCCCAAACACTTGATATACGAGAGGATAATGGAGTTGATTTGAATTATAAGTCTTTACACTCTTCGTATTTCAATGCCATTTGTAGAGGTTACAATATGGCAATTGACCAATTACCCAAATTGCCGGAGCGCTATTCAAGGCTTTCCAATTGGGAGCAATACTATAAAGAACTAATAGAGCATCTGGGTTTGCTCGAAGGGATGCTAAATAGGAAAAAAGTGTTTGAGGAAGATTATAGTGAGTTATTGGAGCACCTGAGCAATCTGTTAGAACTCAATGAGCTGAAGCTGGAAGAACGATCTCATTTGGAAAGGAGCTATTTGATTCCGGAGGATTTGGTTCCTTTCATTTTCATGAAAATAGCAAAGCTCTTCACCTCATTTTTTCGTGAATCCATTGATACATTAAGCAGTTTTATAGAGCAAGGTAGTAAAGATCAATTAGGCGTATTTACCGAAGGATATAGAGAAACACTTGTTTCGGTCATTGAAGAGTTGATTAAATATGAGGAAGCTGATCCTCAAACGCTTTCACTGATCGAATTACTCGAAGAGCACATCGTAAAGCACGTTCAAAACCGATGGGAAAGAACTCCCGGATTGATCCGGGTGGTAGAGTTCTATGGTTTGATAAATAAAAAAGAGCGAGCTAAGTCCGCTTTTCAGGAGATGCTCAAGACATCTATGGGGCCGTCCTGGTATAAAGAAGCACAGATGCAACTACTCAATGCCACCATGAGACTAAAGTCTGATCAAATCAGTTCTGCTGATTATTCCTGGAAGTTTGCATCCCTGTTGGACTATGCCTCCGGGGAGATGACCTTTCAGCGATCTATTCGCAATGAGAAAGAAAGTTTTGTTGGAGATTTAATTGCCAAAGGCTATCTGGATAAGGCTATTGAATACCTGAAATTTGAAACCATTCCTCCCGCTCCAGTGATCATTCAGAATGCTGAGTACTTTACCGTTGATGCCAAATCCTTAGGGAATGGTTATGCATTGGGGGCAAGAAATATCACCATTCAGAATGCAGTTTTGAAAATACTTAAAGAATGTCAAGATTTGTCACCTTACATCAAAGTTGGTCTATGCAGTATCTTCACGGTCAATGATGATGTTTTTAGGTATGTAGATGATTTTGCCAAATACATTGCAGAAGCTTTAAACCATATTGAAGATCCCGATCACCGTTTGCAGATTTTTGATCTGATTATTGATATCATTGAGGCAGATGAGATGAAGGATGAAAGGGCACGGTATGTTAGTCTGCTGATGTCAAATTTGAAAAGCAATATATATGAGGAGTTAAAGAAGGCTGTAATGGCCAAAAAAAGCTGGGATTTCCCGGATAAAGATGAAGAGCCCGAGCCTGATATTGAAAAAGCAGGAGATCCAAAAACCGACAGCTTTGATGAATTCAACGAACTATGTGAAAGCAATTCAAGAAGAATATCAAAGGATCAATTAATCCAACAAGGTACTGAGGCATTCGCCAAAGAACGTATTAGTATCTGGTACGGAAACTGGTCAAAATCACATACCAGAGCCAAAGAGAACCTAAGAGTATTATTAGAAAACGCGGAAGAAGTAGTGGAAAAACTGGCTACATCCGTTCAAAATACGGGTGTAGAAGCCTGGACAGTAGTGGACGACCTCCTATGGTTCCTGGACGGCAAGATGACCCAGGATCAGGTTGATAAGATTTATGAAGACATTACTGACCATTTTGAGCTACTTATTAGGCCGGAGGATTTTGTTTATCAAAAATACGATTGGATCAAGTCTTATGAGAATGGAGCTTCTACTAACCATCAAGTAATCAGGTTTATCCTTTGGTTGCTTAGTCACCCATTAGATTGGGTCCACAACGGTGCTTCAAAAGCTATTCAGTTTTTGAAGCATTGTATCCCGGATAATATAATAGTTTTGTTAGTGGAGGAGAGTATTTCAAAAAAGCCATCGGCATTATCAGAAAAAAGTGCTGCACTTCTTTTGGATATCGTCCAAAATATACCGAACAAACTTCGGATAGTATTGGAAGACAACCCTGACTGGATCAGCGCAATAGCCGAAGTGCAACACTTCACTATTTTTAAGCATTACCTTGAAATGGGAAAATTATTAAGTGCAGAAGGCTATAATGATCTTGGGGATAAGCTGAACAGTCCATTGCCTGAGTCCATTGCTGGACAGCGTGAGGTAGCGTTCGATGATCAAATGTTGACACCTGTTCAGGAAGAAATTGATGAATTAAATGATATGAAAATCCTCGATCGGGAATTTTGTGAAAGTATGCTGACCTCAATAGAGAAAGCCTGTGGATCAATGCCCTGGCAGGATATATTAAAGGCGGATAAGTACCTAAAGAGGAGCTATCATGAAGCTCAATATACTTATGAGGGCAACTATCATGAATTATTAAAATATGCTTTGAATCAGTCCATAATGCCGCGTGTGGCAAAAAACAACGTAGATCAGATTTTTGAAATTATCAACCCTGCCTGAAAATGTTTGAACCCAAAGGATACCATATCAAAAGCAGAAAAGAGTTTGAAAGAAATTTGAATACTACTGCTGAGCTTTCTCGGAGAGGTAAAGTGCAAATTGGCATTCAGGCCAAAAAATCTGTAGATAGCCTTGTGAAGGTAAGGTCTCTGCCCAATAAGAGAATTGATTTGTCTACTGTAAATGAATTGGTAAGAGCTTTTACAAATTTAATGGTTGGAATGAATAATAGAGCTAATTCAGAAGATGATGAAACCTGAAACAGGTATGCCCACCCCTTCTACCCGAAAGGAGTTTGAACAGAATGTTGGGGTATTGTATGAAGATATGCTAAAGGCCTTTGACTCTAAGAATCGCGATTTGATTCGGAATAAAGTATGGTCAACCGGTCAGCATTTGGAGAAGGTGAAAGTACTTCCAAACGGAAGGCTTCATTTAAGTACAATTGATGAAAGAATCCGGCTTCAATCCAACATGATGGATTGGATGAAACGGATGCCTCCACCGGATATAAGTAGTGAATCTTCGTAAATTCAATAATGATGAAGAATGCACTACTGAGTTATGCTTTCCCCAATTGATGTGCCTTCACTACCGCTTTCTTAAGTCCACCCAAATCCAAATGGGAGTTAGTGTTCTTACGATAGAATTTATAGAAGTGGGTACTGACCAGAAAATGCCTTAAAGAAGGTTTCTCTATTCGTTTTACCGCAGCATAGCCAGTGGAAACCACTAAGGGTTTACCTACATAGGTTTTAAAACCTTCGAAGACACCTGTTTCCTTTTTAACAAATTGCGCAAACTGGTTCAGTACTTTCCGGTCTTTCTCTGTTAGCTGATAGATACTGTTTTCAGAATCTGAACTCTTAACCTAGATCAGCATAATATGCCAGTAACCATTTCTGCGTGCCACCGCCATTACATCGGCCGGGCTTTGACTACCTGGGGAGATAAATGCAGCATAGCTGGGAGTTAAAGCCTCCACTTTTCTTTTAATATATTCTTCAGCCTTATCTCCGTATGTTCTGTTAGCCAGTCCCGCCAAACCATGCTCAGACAAAAGGGTTGTTTTCTCCGCTCTCCATTTGCTTACTATGTGTTTTACAAAGTCTTCGAAATCTTTCATAAAATCTCAAATTGGGATGGTTTTGCCAAATAATACAAAAAAGGCTGTCAAGACTCGATTCTGAACTCTTATTCTACCTAATATAATAATTAATAAGATGGCGCTGCTCATTTGATTCTCAACCAATCGATTATTAGTGGTAAAAATGTTTTATGGCTTTGGATCTTTCAGACATACAACCTTTCGTAGACTGAGCCCCTGTTTTATTAAGGCCAATAAGGTTCAAATGAAATTGCCAAGGTCAAATACCTCTTTTCACATTATATGCCTACATATTGCCTACATCTTCTTCAAATTCATTTTATTTCAATCAGTTATTTCAAGAATCAGTCCAATCCATCATCGGGGCAACGGAAATATGCTTGTGCTTGGAGTTTCCCGCTAAAGCGCTTGAATACTGGGGTTTTTGAGCCATTTTGATCTTATCCGTTTTCATACATTTTCACACATTTTAGTACATTTTCTTGACAATTTGCCTACATATTGCCTACAGTAGGCAATGTAATAACCGCTAATTGAGGAAGGAAAATTAGCTAGTGCCGTACTTTAGTGTTTCTCCTCGAAATGGTAAATATTGTTGTCAGGTTAGATGGATTCAACCCGAAAGTGGTGAGCGTAAATCCAAAAACAAGACCTTCAAAAATAAGGCTTCTGCTAAAGCATGGGGAAAGCTTCAAGAAGATTTGATTGAAAAAAGCATTTCTCAAGGTCAAGACTTCTCAAACATTCACACATCATTATTGCTTCTTAGAGACCTATTGGAAAAATATCTATCTGATGAACACGTAAGTATGGGGCGTTCTAAAAGATACTCTTTGGAAGCAATCAAGGAATTTGATATAGCGAATACAAAGCTCTCTAACCTTAAACCAAAGCATATTGTGGACTTCTGCAAGGAAAGAAAATCGGGTGGTGCATCGCCAGCTACCATTGCTTGCGATATAAGTCATATTAGAGCCGTTTTGAGATCGGCAAAGGCGCTCTATGAAATCGATGTTAATACCTCGTCAATCGTTGAAGCTATGCCAACCTTAAGGATTCTGGGATTGATTGGGAAGTCAAATATAAGAACAAGAAGGCCATCAAATACCGAGCTTCAAAAGCTCAAAAAAGGATTAGTTGAAAGGCAGGATCATACCTATTCAACTATTCCCTTTACTGACATTCTGGACTTCTCCATTCTCTCATGTATGAGAATATCTGAAGTATGTTCGATTGTATGGGAAGACTTGAATGTTGAAGAAAGCTGGGTTTGGGTACGCAATCGAAAAGACCCTAGAAAGAAAATTGGCAATCATATGAAAGTACCACTTTTAGGAGATGCTCTTAAGATCGTGCTGAGACAGAAAAGAAATAAAAAGGATAATAGAATTTTTGCTTATAACCCTCGCTCAGTAACGGCTGGATTTCAGAGAGTTAGGAATGAACTTAAAATCCCAGATTTGCGATACCATGATTTGAGGAGAGAAGGGGCATCAAGACTGTTTGAATTAGGATATTCTGTTGATCAGGTAGCGCAGGTCACTGGTCATAAGGATTTAAACACTTTGTGGCGAATTTATACAGACCTCAATCCAGATCGTTTCATTGAGAAATAGTACCGACCCATTCTCTTTTTGCTTCACTAGAGTTTTTTTCAATAAAGGAAGCCAAGTCTTGGATATTTATCATCCAAGGTAATTTTTGAGATTTACCTAGCCTGAATGCTGGGACGGGCAGGGTTCCGGATTTAGCTTTTTGTTTTGCCGTGTTTTTACTACACCCAAAATACGCCTCGCATATTTTTTCAAGAGGAACAATTGGAGATTCGTACTTCATTAGGAGCATTAATTCTGTCTTGTTCATCTTTTACCCTATCTTAAGTTAGATAGGATCATATTCCTATATAGTCTCTTTGTCAACATATCTGCTGAGACGTTTTTCAAAAAATGAACTCAGTCTTTATTCGATCGACAAGAATTGAGTCTTGTAGGTTTCTTAGAGAGTCTATAAAGACAAGTCACACTTGATTCTTCTGTTTTTCTCGGAACCATAATCCTAGAGGTTTTAATTAATCAAGACTTTGTTCTGTAATTGCTCTACTTCACGCCTATCGTTTCTAAGTCCTAGAAATCTAAGTGACTGCGGTGAAGAATAAGTAGTTTAATAGATAATGTATGCTAAACAAATTGAATTAATAATTATTTTTATTTCAATAAATTATTCTCATTATTAATTCATATGAAATTAACAATAATTAGACCTTCAAGAAGAAAGCAAAGCTCTAAATATATTGTCCGAATAGCGGCTATCATGTTGCTACTTTTCTTTCTATGTATTGGTCTCTGGTGGTTGATTCCAATACAGCTATTAATGTATTTGTTTTGGAGAAAAATTCAAAAAACCGATAAAAGACTCTATTCACTAGCGTTGACTTTATTCTTTTCAATTCTGGCCCTATTAATAAGAATTTTTGCTGTTGGTTTTTATTATGTCCCATCAGCCTCAATGGAAAACGCAATATTGCCAGGTGACATTATTTTGGTTAGTAAACTTAACTACGGCCCTAAATTACCCGATTTTATTCCAGGAGATTATAGATTAAATGGGACTCAAGATATCAAATCTGGAGATATAGTCTCATTACTTGCTCCAAGGGATCAGATTGTTTTAATAAAGCGTTGTATAGGATCTCCTGGGGACACTCTTGAAGTTAAAGGAGGGTATGCATATGTTAATGAGAAATTGACTCCTGAATCATCACTCATCAAGTTGCCATACAGCCTTACATTTAAAACAAAAGATGATGCGAGGACTATAACAGACCAGTATGAATTTCTAAGAGGGGAAACTATAGCATTTAAAAACGAATTATATGTGGTTAAAGCCTTGCTTACAGGAGAACAAGCCGAACAACTGAAGGTTGCTTTTTTACATCGACCAATTGAGCTTCAAAGAGAAATGAGTACTAAAGAAAGCTATAGAATAGCTAGCCCTGACCGAAAATCATGGTCAGAAGACTTCTATGGACCTGTTATTGTACCAAAAAAGGGTATGGAGTTTTTAATTGATAATGATTTCTTTGAGCTATATACCAACCTTCTTAGACAATTTGAAGGAGTTAATTTAATAAAAAGGGATGGCCTCTTTTTTATCGACCATAATGAGACTCTCTCATATTCATTCAAGAACAACTACTTTTTTGTCTTAGGAGACAATAGAAATTTTTCCGAGGATTCTCGTCATTGGGGAATGATACCAGAAAAAAACATTACAGCTAAAGTCATGGTGGTATTATTCAACAGCGATCATAATGCGGATTCAAATCGAATATTTAGGACTGTTCAGTAGTCACATTAATGCCAATCGGAATTCATTATTCGTGTTTTATAGTTATTTGAAATCACAAAATTCAAACTAGTGATCATATTGTATCTATATCTATTAACTATATGTGTTCACTTTAATGAATGGATACTGTTCATCATATAGTTTAATTTTTTATATATAAATTTTTGGTTTTTGATAAAACATAGATAACTTAATGGTGAATTTTAAATTTTTAATCATGAAAAAGAAAAAATTCCTTCTACCAGCTCTCGCATTTTTTGCGATATTGCTTATCAACTTTGGAGCAATAAACTTCAATGGCCAGAATAGTAATGATGGCAACTTGTTTATGGCTAACGCTCATGCGAATGTGAATCCAAAGGATTGTTATGACCAGGTTGAAAGAAACCACGGGGATCCTATAATCGACCCCGTTATTGCTTGTGACTTATCAGGATATCCTTCCTGTCTCACGGTCAATGATGCAACATTTGCAGATGGACTTAATCATTGTTAACTATTATTTACTTTAAAAGACCTTAACAAGCTGATTGTGTTCTACTATTTTAGAAGAATATGTCAGCTTGTTTTAAATACAATTCATTTTTTAATAAGAACTGTCACAATTTTGTAACAAAATCTATATGACAAAAATTGATTTTTTAAGGAAGGCAATTTTTATCCCTTTCTTCATTTTAACATGCTGTCAGGTCTCGAATGAGAATGACGATCTAGGTTTGATAACTGACGAGTCTTTCCCTAAGACTGTTAATTTAATTTCTAATATTGAAGTAGACTCCATAAAAATCCCAACAGATTTATTCAGAGTAAACAGACTGTTATCAACTAAAAAACATGTAATCGCTTATGAAAGCAGTAAAAAGGACACTCTCTTTAGAGTCTTTGACTCGACAACGGGTGAATATTTAGGAGGGTTTGGTTTTTCCGGCCAAGGGCCATTAGACCTCGAGTTTGAACAAATTGTTCAAAGTAGTATCTCCGTACTTGATGATGGCCTTATAGTGGGAGATCTAAAGAAATTAAGAAAATATGAAATATCTGGGGGAAAAAATGATTTTTCAACGAACAATATTAAACTAATGGAAAGTTGGAAAATACCAGGGGGACTACTTCCATATGGAGGAGCAAATGTACTTGGCGATACCTTGTTAATAGGAAGGGTCGCATTTTCTAACAAGCATTTCGTCACATATAATATAAACAATAACCAAATGACAGATGTTCTCGAGTTCCCAAATAATAGGCCTGAAGTCCCAGCAACAGCATCTTCAGCACTTTATCTAAACACCTACAACTCAAACATTGATAGAACCAAAGTGGCTATCGCCTACCGCTATTTCCCCCAGATTAGAATTTACAATTTCAAAGACGAAAAATTCAAGGATATATATTTCAGTCCAAAAAATGAGCAGATTAAGAGCATAGAAGTCGACCAAAAGAAGAGCATAAAAAGTTCATCTTTGTTTAGCTATTATGTGAATATTGAAGTCTCTGATAAAAGTATCTATGCGCTTTATAGTGAAAGAGTCCGTCACTCTAATCAAGGCTCTCCCTCAACAACAGAGTATTTCAATGAGCCTGAAATTCATAGATTTGATTGGAATGGTAAGCCAAAAACGAGAATAATATTACCTCCTAATGCATTTTTATACTTTACTGTCACTCCAGACGATTCGTATCTGTATTTTGTCAAGTTAGAGGTGTCAGATTATATTTTTAGGTATAAAATAAATTGAGTCATATGTTTAATTTAACAAAAAAAAGCATTGGATGGTTCTTGGTCATTGTCTTACTAGTGGCTCTCAATATATACTGGGTATCCAAGTACAAAGTAATTGAGAATAAGTCATCTGAACTTCAAGGTACAGTTATAACACAATCTCAGAGTTATACGAATGAGATAGATTTCCTTAATCGATACATTGAATCAATTACTCTGAAATCAAAACTCTCTCTAGAAACTAAAAGAGAATTGGCAAAAAAGGACATTGAGCTTATCAAGCAAGCAGAAGCCGGGTCTAAACTATTCTTTTTCTACAAAAAAGATGCATGTGGAGCCTGTTTAGCTAAAATCTACCAAGACTTATCGATACTTTCTGATAATATTGGTGCAGATAAAATACTTATTCTTACTACTTTGGATCTAGAAACAAATTTAATTGATCCAAAAAAGGAAGGCTTTGAAGTCTTACCTATTGATACCCTAGGATTGAAGTTTGAAGAGTTCAACCAGCCATTTCTTTTTGTATTGGATGAGAGTTTGGGTGTTCATTTTTTATATGCCCCAGAATTATTTGATAATTTCAGAAATGAATATTTCACGAAAGTTCTACCAGAGTACTTTAATAATATGTGAATCTATTCTTCAGGTCATATGATCGTAATCTGAACGGATTTCTTGGCCAATATTGTCTTCTTCGGCAATCCCTTATAAAAGTAAGAGTATGGGGAGTAAAACAAATATCTAAGCGATTTGATCGCCTTAGACGTGATGTCTGTAAGTAAAATGAAGCGGGATTATATTCCTATCCACAGGTGCAGATTAAGGTCAATAAACTTATGAATTGGAGCATAAATTAAGATCAACCACCTCATGAAGTGAGCTGTAAAAGAACCCTAAATAGAACCACTTGATAACAGTCAATCATCTCTAAATTTCACAACTGTTCTTTGTCAACAAAGGTGTAAAAGTCTAGGCCGAAGGCCTCGGATCTACGGCTTTGGTAAAGGGTTGCTGGGCATGCATAGCTCGGCAAAAGCTTTGTTTGTCCCTGCTAGATTATCACTTCGGAGTGGTTGAAATTTAAGGATGATATGTGAGGCTTATGATCGCAAATTTTATGGATTTTTCGTGAAGAGTTTCCTCTCCCTTGAAACATCATACAGGGCCGTGACTTTGATATGGTAAAGAGCCCCACCTTTCACTGTAGAGGGTGAGTTAAAAATCAATTTGGGGATGTGGTCAAAGTATTGGTCAATTAAGCATTGACCAATACTATTTATGGCATGTGTCCATCGTTCGCCATTGAACAATAGCCTTCATCAGTAATTATAATGTGGTCAGAAACTGTGATATCCAGAAGTTTGCCTGCCTCGGAAAACTTCCTCGTAATCGAGATATCGGCTTGACTTGGTTTTAAATTTCCTGAGGGATGATTGTGCGACAATATAATTGAAGAACACCTTCTTTTAAGTGCCATTGCAAACACAATTTTTGGATCAATAACAGTTCCTGTTGTGCCGCCTTTGGATATTGATGAAATCGACATAAGGCGAAGACGGTTGTCCAAAAAAAGAACTTTTGCTTCTTCAAGTAGAGAGATTTGATCATCGTCCCATGAAGCCCTGAGTATCTCATAGGCTTTGTTTGCATTAGTGATCTGAGGCCTGTCCTCTGCCCTTGTTTTGTTCTTGTAAACAAGACGTACTTCTTCAAATTTATTGACTACATCTTTACATTTCTTCGACATTGTAAACCTCCCAACTTCCGGTGTTCTTGATCTCGGTGTAATTACTGCCGCATAAATTTCTTGCGATCTCTTCTGCTTCTTCCTGTGAATTGGCCTTGATGCTCACCTGTAAGTAGGTGCACATTTCGGCTTTTGCTATATAGGTTTTCATTGTGGCTTCCTTTTGTTGGGTCTAAAAAAGTGTGAGCTGTTCTGTATTTTAGTTGGGTTGTTTTTGAGGCGTTTTATCGAACTCGGGCGTTTCTGGCTTTGGCTTTTGCATTGGGGCTTCGCTCCATATTCGGGACTGCTCCTTTTCGATTGGAAGAATGCCAAGGCCAGATTGATTGATTTGCCAGCCTCCGAACCATTCCATGCTCAGGCTGTTCATCCATGCGACTTCTCCCTTTAGCCCGTTCAGAAAGAAATTGAGGGTTGCCATCTTGGCGCATGTATTACTGCTGTCTGCTCCAAAGAAATAATTCCGTTGGTTGATCTTTGCCGCTCTTAAGAGCATTCGACCAGAGCCACATGCGGGGTCTAAAACCCTTTTGCCATCACTCTCGGCATCTTCAATGTTAATGACCGCCATAAGCTCACAAACGGGCTCAGGCGTGAAATACTGTCCATTCTGGCCTCGTGTGATATGGCACATAAAGAACTCACCAAGAATATCGGAGTAGGGTTCATGGTAGACATTTAACTGTAAGATGCCCAAAGCTTTGCTCAGTTCTCTCAGGTCGTCCTTGGCGTAAGGCTTTATAGTTTCAAAATAGAGGGTCTCGTTTTTCTCGTCCTTTTCCTGTAACAGGCTTTTAATATTGGTGGAGTGAAAGGAACAAATACCCAAGGTCAAAAGATCATTGAAAACCCGAGCAAGGTCATGCCTTCTACCCAATGTATTAAGGTGTTTTGTTAGTTCATTGAAATAGTTTGTCATGGCTGGGGCTCTCCCCTAGCCATTTGATCGAGATAATCAACGGCCTTGGCTGCCTGTGCCGATGCCTTGAAAATAAAAGTCTTGTCGTCCTTCAATGCCCTCAACCAACTCTTGATATAAAGGGCATGATTGAGTGGGCGGCTCTGGGCAATACCATGGTATGCACATAGGAAGGCCGCGCCAAGTTCAGCAACCAATTCCTCAAAGGCATATTTTTCGCGCTCCTTTTGGTTGTGGGCCAAGTCGCGCTCAAGCCTGTGCTTCCCTCCTGTCCAATGGGTCAATTCATGGAGTAAGGTTGAATAGTAATTTTCTGTTGCGGTGGATTGTTCAGTATCTAAGAAAAGCCTCGTTTCAGGCATTTGGATATAATCTTCCATGGGGTCGAAATAAGCTTCATCACCTCCGTGGTGGATGTCTGCTCCTGTTCCCTTGCAAAACTCATCGACCAAGGATATACGCTCCACATTGTCGGTTTGGAGATCTACTGGAGTCGTTTCCGGCTCAAAATTCTCCACTTGGTTTGCATTAAAAACAGTGTAGAGCCTGAGCATCGGAATTTTATGGGTCTCAGTTTCACCCTTGCTGTTTTCTTCTGTTTTGATCAGGCTTTTGTAAAAAATGATCTGTGTGCCTTTCTCGCCTTTCTTGACATTTGCGCCTTTATCTTTCCATTGTTTGAAGCTCGCCCAATGGTTCGAGTTGAACTGCTTGGCTTGCTGGTTAAACCAGAGATTTAGGATGTTGATCCCTTGGTAGTGGTTTCTAGTGGTTGGGTTTACCGGCAGGCCTTTGGCTGCAAGGCTGGCAAATGGCGGCTGGTAATTGTTGAGGTCAACCTGATCGAGCAGGCTTATGATCTGATCTGTGACCTGCTGGTGAATATCTGTTTTGTTCTTTGCATAGGACATGAATGCGCTCCATAAAAAAAGAGGGAAAGCCTATTGAGATGACTTTCCCCTTTAGGTTTAGGCTGGTTGGGGATTTGTTTCTGCGGCTTGGCCTTCATCAAGGACTTGATCGGTCTTTTCTTTCTTCAAGACCACTTTGTAGGCGAATGTGGTGACGGCTGTATCCTTGTAGCCTTCGACCGTGTCGATGGAACGAGAGCTGTCTTCTCCTTTGATATAGACCCAATCTCCTTTCTTGAGGTTCTGGGCTATGGCAAAAGCATCTTTGAGATTGCTTGAGACGATGATGTTGAAATAGTTGGCCATGTTCTGGACCTGACCTTGGGAATCCAGAAATTCCTTGTTGGTGGCAATTCTGAATTTGGCAAATTTTCCATCACCGATCAGTTCGGCATCCTTGACCAGATGGCCTGACTTCATACTGATATTGGTATCAGCAAAAAGGTTTTCTAATGATTGTGTTTCGTTGGTTTCAGTGTTTGACATATTTTATCTCCTTTATGTCGTTGGTAAAAAAATCCCTTTAGAAAAGGGTTATGGGGTCGCCATAACCCCTGCCATGTGGCGAACAGGGGGTGAGCAAAGTGCAAGGTCAAAAAAACAACATGGGGGATCACCCGCTTTGCACAAACGAAGTGCGGAAAAGTGGGGAAATGTTTTTTTTGCTGTTAAGAAAACCTTGCGCTGCGCGAGGAGGAACGCCTAAAGCAATGCCTTGGCCTTTGTCAGTCGTCTGCTCTTGAATGGTCCATGCTGTTGGCGGCCATGGAGATCATATCTGCCATACATGGTATTCGCCCATCGGTCATAGATTTCAGAAGGGTTCTTGAATAATGATCAAGGGCTTGTGACCAGTCGATAAAATGTTCTCCTGACAGATCCTCCAGGCAATCGAATACCCGGCCTGCATCGGCACATACATCACAGATCACGTCTTCCATGGACATGCCATGGTCATTAAGCCAGCTATTGTCGTTTGAATGATGGTTGATTGAATATAGCCTTCCAGCTATACGGGCCACTATCTGGCCATAGTAGAGTGTATTTTTGCTCATCCTTATTGTTCCTTCCACACATGAGTTACACAGTTATTGGTTGTAGGAAAATAATCCTACAGCCAATTGCAATCTGGGGTTGTAACAACATCAATTACTGGAGTCAAGATAAAAGATTCACCCTTTGTTCTAAGGGTGAATCAGCAGGGCAAATAACGGGTAAGTAACTCTGTTGTAGTGAAAGATTGGGCATATGCCATTCAATTATTGACAATATTTGAATAATATTGTAAGTTTAAAGTATAGATAATGAGGTAGGCCATGAACAAATCCCATTCACTGAACATTCCTTTGACCGATGAAATGAAGCAGTTTATTGCTTCTCAATCGGGTAGCGGCACATTGTATTCAACACCAAGTGAGTATGTGCGCGACCTTATTCGCCATGACAGGGAACGGCAGGAGGCCTCTAAGCTCAGGGCTTCAATTGTTGAGGGCTATCAGGACATTGTTCACGGACGGACTAGAAAGTTCTCAGGTGACTTGCGCAAGGATTTGAAAGCTTTCAAAGGTTCAAAATAGAATGGCGCAAATTCATTTAACGGACAGGGCGCTTCTTGACATTGAGGATATCTATGGGTTTTCTGTAGAAAACTGGGGTGAAAAAACGGCTGAACGTTACCTTGATCAGATACAGGACTCATTGCTTTTGCTCGAAGAAAACCCCAAACTGCTTCTTCAGAAACCTGAAATTTCTAATCGTTTTAAGCTTTATCAAACGGGTGCTCACTGGTTGATCTGTGATGTGGTGGACAATGACATTTTCGTTCTCACTATCAAGCATCTGTCCATGAACTTGCTCGATCGTTTGAAAACCTTAGAGCCAACGTTAGAGGAAGAGGTCAGTTTCCTCTACCAAAAAGCCTTAAAGAGCAAAAAATAGGACGTTTCAAAGTCCTTTGAAGAATTCTTCCAAAGTAATTTTGTGAATATTCAGAATGTCTAAAAGGGTATTCAGTCTAATATTCGCACCTTTTTCAACCCTCCAATATTGTTTTCTATCTAGTGAGTTAGCAACAGCAAAATTCTCATAGCTGGTATATCCACCATCAATTCGGAGTTGTTTGATTTTCGCTCCAACCTTTTCTGCCGCTTCATCTAAAGTGTAAGGGTTCATAGGCCTGAATGACCTAATTCTATTTAAACAAATTTACGGCATATTTGCCTCATATTTTTTGATTCACTATATTGAGGCATATTTGCCGCGTTTCTGATTTTAACATTATTTAAATCATAAATAGAAAAACCATGAAAAAAGTAAAATGCACAATGTGTTCGGGGACCGGAAGTGTGATCAGTACCAAAAGTACTGGTATGACAACATGCCCTGATTGCCAAGGCAAAGGATACAATTATATCTAGCCTTTAAAAGTAAAGGAGGGGCACATACACCCCTCCAATCTTTCATATACACACGATTTGTTAAAATATTAACTCAAGTTAAGTATTTGATTGATAAATAAGAACAATTAATGATATAAATAAAAGGTATTAATAGGATAAGACCATGAAACCAGCAAAGAAAATAGCAACAGGTATTGCCGCATTAGGGTTAATTTTCTCCCTGAATTCCAATGCTCAAAACACAGCGAATGACAATCGTGTGGCGTTTAATTACGCTTCTGGTAAGTCCAAGGTTGAAGCCGCCAAAGAACAAATCATAAACTCTCCTGTAATTTTCGCGGGAACTGCCGGAGATGCGGTATTGGCATCAGATAACAAAAGAATGTCAATTCATATCATCGGACGGAATGAAGGTAAAATGTCAGCAGAAGAGTATGCAAAGGTTTTGGCCAATGCTTTTGCTGATCGAAAATTTACGGACAAGCCGATGTATATAACTGTCACTTATGAAAGTGGTGACGTACCTGGCAATACGGTTGCCGCTATATTTATGGATGGCGTTCGCTATAAGACCAAAGAAGGCTACAACCTCTTTACACCAGAGCAAATTGGTGGTGCTGGCGCTATTCAGACATTAGGAAATATCTTTGTTGAAAAGCATGGAGATAAAAACGTTCTTAAAGAAGGCATTAGCCCTACATTGATCGTTGGTTTAGATTAATTAAACGCAGAAGGTGTAATGCCTTTTTGACCAAAAGCACCCAAATCTTCCTCATTCTCTACCCCTTGATCAAATTCAGAAACTGGTTGGGGTGCCGCCTTGTTAAACTCTGCGTTAATATTCAAGGATATTGTAGCGTCATAACTAATAGCACGTAGTCCTTCAAACCCGTTGCCAACTGTTTCTTCTTTCAACATTTCATTAAAATCAAAGCCCAATGCGGCAGCTTGATATTTAAGCCCCGCTAGCTTCTCCATCTCAGCTTCAACAAGCGCAGGGCGTTCCTGACCCAGTTCTTCTGCTCTTTCCTTGTACTCTAGGGCCAATTCTCTGATTTCTGCCCTAAGAACAGCTTGTGTGTCCAATTCACCTTGATTTCGTCTACTGGCCTCATCAAGCAAGTCTTCTCGGCTCATCGCATGAACCTCGTCAGCATCCATGTGATAATCATTGATAAAGATTACTCTCAACGTATCAAAATCCCCATTCTCAACACTGCCATTCATGCGTTTCTGGCGGTCACGGCTCTGCCTGTACTCGTCCATCTTCTCTTTAATGTCACCAAGAATATCCCCCATTTGGTTCTGGAGACCTTGTATATATAGCAAGTCCATCAATTCTTTTTGCTTTTTCTGTTCCTTGCTTTCGGCAAGTGCGGCTTGACCATCCGCGGCAGATCCCACAGACCGAACACCAGCATTGTCAGCCTCCCCTTTCAAGGTAAGGTCAAAGCGGTGCCGGTTATCGTGTTCGGCCTCTAAATGAACTTTGTTAATCTCTTTGTCAGACACGGTTTACCCCTTTAATTGCCCTCAATTGCCTCTTCAGACACAACAAGGATAGCAAAACAGGGTAAATACGGATTTAACTTTAGATAAAATTGTATATAGTTTTCAATGGTTTACAAAAGGTTATTAAAGCAGGGTATTTGTCTAAAATTTTATCTATTGCTCAAATATTGAGGTTTGTAAGCTCATGGATGATCCTGCTATAATTCTTTAATGGTTCTAAACTTATATTGGGATGTGGAATGAGAGAATATACTTCAATTTCAACCGAAGTTCGGGAGTGGATTTTATCCGAGATCAAGCGCACGGGAATAGGGCCGCAAAGGATTTTGAAGGGCAATAAAGAAGCCCGTGAGCTTGGTCTAACTTCTGGAATTATCTATCGGCTCACAGGACAGAACGGAAAGGCCGATACGGCCAGAGAAGAGCATATCAGGTTGGCTTTGAAGCTATGGCAGGATACACCAGATAAGAAGATAAAAGAGGCTAAGCCTAAAAGCTCAGAATTTCAGAAAACAGAACCAAAAGCTCTTTATAAGTCGCCATCATACGGCTATGAACCAATCACAATTGAGTTTTTGGACATTCTGAAAAGGGAAGAGCTGCGAACTGGAGTCAAGACCGAAGATTTGGTCAAAGAAGCTAGAGTTGATGTCAAACCACATGTGGTGAAGGCTTGGAAGAACGGAAAGACGATGAGTGCCGATCCAGAAATCATGAAGGTGGTTTTGGAAGCATTCACGGAAATTGTGGGATGATCATGAAGACCGAACTGACCAAGGGCGTTTCTTTCTAGTCGTTCCTAGCGGAAATAATTCTTAACCCCAAATCCGTTTTGCTCGATAAATATGGTTTTAAAGGCTGCCAGGTTATTTTGTTCATAAAAGAGCAACATGGCCTTTTTGTAATCCAGTGAGTCCACACTACGGTAAGATAGTGGGCAGGCACCATCTGCAATGAGCAGGGCGTTGCTGATCATACGGCCTGTGCGTTTGTTTCCATCCTCAAAAGGCTGTATATAAGAAATCAGGGCAACCGCAAGCAGGGCTTTTTCAAAACCATTGTCTTTGGCATTGATCAGGTCGCACATGAGTTCCAAACATTCCCTGATCTGGTGTTCATTGTCCAAAGGCTTATAGGCTGTTCCGGTGATGCCAACGGTGCGGGAGCGGATGTTGCGCCCCACGTTCAAATCCTTGATCAATAGGGAATGGATTTCCTCCAGTGTGCGCAAATCAAGGGTTTTGGCAAGGCCTTTATGCTCCATGAGGTAGGTAAGGGCATCCTTATGATTGAGCAACATAATGGCTTCCTCCTTGCTTTTGTTGTCGGCCTCCTGCTTTTCCTTAAACAGCCTTTCCGTTTCCAGCAGGGAATAGGTATTTCCCTCAATCTGTGAAGATTTCCAGCTCAATTCTATCGTCAGGCGCTCAAGTTCTTTTTGATAAAGCGTTGGTGAAAGGCTTGTCACATTGGCCCGGTATTCCTCTTTTAGTTTCTGGAGATCAGCCAGTTCCTGGTTTGTGAAAATCGGGATGCCATTTAAAGACTGGAGCAATTCATGGTTGAATGCGGTTTTAGCCCGTCTCTGATCAGGATCGAGATCGAAATAATCCGATGCATCGATCGGAGAAAACAGCTTGTAATATGGCGCTACCATATAGGTAGTGGACCGTCCTGCACCTAGCTTTATCAGGCAGTCTGCCTCAACAAGTCTGGCCATGTCCCTGTTAAGGGTAGGGATACTGGGATCGTTGGCAAGAAGCTCTTTGATTTTCGAGATAGATGCCTCTCCTTGTGCATCTATAATATCAATGATTTCTTTTTGGCGTGGGGTAAGGTTCATCATTACATTTTTTTCCTATCACAAAGCTAGCTTAATCCTATCATGTATGATAGGAAAAATAAAGAATAATGATAGGATTAGTTTTTAGGGAAAACAGGCCAAACGATTGACATGCTTTTACTGTTCGGGCAACGGGAAACCACCTTGAGCGACCGGTTATTCAACCCATGAAATTCACACTCCCCCATTTTCTTTCCTTAGGCCGCCAATTGCTAAGCACAAGAAATAAGCCAAGAGGAAACGGAATAAACATGCATGGCCTTTTTGAGCGTTGGCTTTATGCCGTAGTCTCTTGGTGTTTACTTGGGCGGGGCTAGCTTTGCCTATTCGGAAAGAAATAGGTCTTCATTTTAATGAGGATCGTAAGGACTAATAAATCTTAAAGCCTTAAGATAAAATTTCACTTATTTTTTCTAAATTGTTCTAAACAGAGTATAATTTTGAGAAAAGATGGAAATTATGGGAATTAAGCCAGGTCCAAAGAAAATTGCTAAATCAACAGGAAAACCTGACAGGCGTCAACGAGACAATAAGGATACTCCTGGGAATACACCCTCATTGAAGCCGCATAAGCATAAAAAAGGGGACTAGAAAGAACCATTCTAGAGTTAGTCCTTATATAAATCGAGCGTTAGGGATAGAGCCAGCTACCGTGTAGCGGTGATAGCCCGACCCGAAGGGGAACGCCCAAAAGGGTTTGTTTCTAAGCTTGATTCAACCTTATAACTATGTCGTTTTTACTCCAGAGTTGCCTAGGTATTGATTTTATTACCCTTGTGGGCTGTTCATTCTCCTTATTGAAGAGCGCGAACTGATCCAGATAGCGTAAGAAAATCATCTATTGCTCTTTCCCTTATCATGTTTGGCCTTTTCAAAATTGTGTTTGAATAGACTAGGTTCAGGCTGTTTGGATTCAACAAACTCTTTTAATAAGCTATGATTGGAGTTATAGAATGCCTTTGCTTTGGCCGTAATGTCATCTCTCAATACTTGGTCTTGGTGCTCATAGCTCAACTTGATTTGCTCATACGGAGAGTGCTGTAGGCCATCTTGAATTCCCATTGAATAGTTCAGTCCTGCCGTATTGCGATCCTCTTCGCGCTTTTGAAGTTCTTCGATGTATTCTTTCTCTATTTTTTGAATGCCGAACGATTCATCTGGAGTCCGGCTATATTTTTTGACCAAATCCATTTTGTTGCGCAACTCATGATCGCTCAAACCTGCCTTCTCAATTTCCTTATTGTCATTAAAGGTGGGTATTTGTGTTGGTGCTAGATGATCCTCTTTTTTGTCTTGGTTCTTTTTCATGGTTAGAAGTTAAAGTGATTACTGCATAAGATTTTCTCCTTCGAGCGTGATATTTTCTATATATACCGATGACTCTCCATCATCCTTTCCGCAAGGGTGGATTTTGATGAAGGTTAGTACTTCCTTGGACAAGGCTTCCTCTATGGCGGACAGCCCTCTACCGGAAACTGTGATTTGAACCTCATAGGCTTTAATGATTAGTTCCTGGTTATTCTTCAGGATAAAAATGGGAAGAAGAGAGTAGGGGATACTGTACCTCTCGCCACTTCTCATATGAATATGGAAGCGCTTGACTAACTCGTCAGAATGGGCCACTGCGTAGGGCTGATAATCCTGATATGAAACCGAATGCCCATTATTATTCATGTCCTTTTGGTTTTGGCTGGTTTGGAATACCTGGTGAAGCCCATTGTGTTCTTCTTCTGGTCTGCTCATGTTCCCTTATCTTCTCATTGAGAGAACGATGGTGATTTCTTTGATTTCTCACCAAAGTTTGTTGCTGTTCTCGCTGTGCTATTTCATGTGCGCTTATTCGTTGTTCGCTTTTGGCTATTGCCTTTTTCAATTCTGCCTTATCAGATGTAAAGAGCTTCGCGGAATGCTTTCCTCTGCTGACTGAAACATACAGACCTTCTCTTGATAAATTTCCGTTTGAAGGATCAACCGAAATAAGAACATGGTCGGCATCTTTTCCTTGGCTTGCATGGCTCGTGTCACAGGCAGAATAACGGATATGCCCTATGTCCTTGGATAATGTTTTTCCATTGGAAAGCTTGATATCGCCTGTTTTGGTGAAGCCCGCGACAGAATACGATGTACCGTTCAAGGCCTTCGACCCTTGTTGAGTCCGAGTGTTTATCGTGAGTCTGATCTGGTCATTTTTTGCTAAATGGATTTTTGATTGCTGGTAGACTTCAAACCTATCCGCATGTTCCAAGGGTAATTTCTTGACGGTAGCGGTCTTTCTATCCCTGACCTTTAGTTCATTGGGTTTCTTGCCCGATATGACTTCAAATTCAGCACCGGCACGATAATCCCCCTTACTATTCGAAATAAACCTCAGAACCATTCCCTGCTCGTAATTGGCCTTTTCTTTTTTTTCATCTTCGGTGAAGGATAGGGTCTGTAGTCTGTTGAATTCACGTTCTTTTCCTTTAATGAACCCTTCTTTTTTTAGTTTCTGACGGATGATGTTATTCACCTGATTGACCTCTTTATGAGTTGGGCTGATTACAAGGCAGGATTTCTTGGATTTAATAGTGTCTAGATAAGTTTCTGCCAGCTTATCCAGCCTTTTATCCTTATCAGGCTCTTCAATAATACCTCCCAACTTGTCCAGCTTTTTGAACCCTTCGTAGGTTCTATTCTTGGCGAGGGACTGTACAACCGAGCGATAAGGCTCGTTTTGCTGACGGACAATTTTATTGACCGTAACAGTGTTGACCTTTGCTTTCTCAATCAAATGCCGCATAGCATCGCCATACTGAGCAGGCGGGGCATGCTGGGAAGTATCTCCGGACATGATCAATCTGGCATTCTTTTCTTTGGCTATGGCTAGAATTTGATTGGTGACTTTGGTGCCACACATTCCCGCTTCGTCAACTAGTATTACCTGTCCAAATACTTTCTCTTGAAGAGCTTTGTTCTTGAGGAATCCGGCAATGGTCTCTGCTTCGAAGCCTTTACTTTTAAGTACAGAAACGGCATGTGAGGAGGGGGCAAGACTACATAATTGCTTGCCTTTTAGAGCTACTGCATCCCTTACTTCAGTTAACAATGATGTTTTACCTACACCGGCACTCCCTTTTAAGACGGTTATAAAATCCCTTGAATTGAGGATCTGCTTGATCGCATTAACCTGCTGGTCGTTCAATTGTGATTGTTTGGGTGAGTAGTTCTGAAAGATAGGAGCAAAAGTACCCTTGCCTTCATTGGCCCTTAAGACGAGTTCGGATTCCTGTCTGATCATCTCCTTTGTTGTTAGAAAAGGAACGGTGTCAATTTCAGCTTTGATAATGTCATTTCTTCTCCCTAGAGCTGACTTGACATCTTCGGGCAGTAAAGTGCCGTAGCCCAATTTGAGGGCGTATGTCAGGACATCACTTTGCTTAAAGGCGGAGTTTCTTTCACAATGGTGTTGAACTGATTTTTCAATCGCTAGATCAGATGAAATGCCATCTCTTTTTTCAATTGTCTGATCCTTTAACCTGAAAAGTGCTTCAAATTCCTTCTCGCTCAGTCGGCTCTTCCAATGGTCATATTGTTCTTCTTCTCCGACTACTTTGGCTTTGGCATTTCTGGTTAGTAGTGCGAGTTTGGACTTGTCTGAAATTCCATTTTCCAAAGCAAACTGATCTATAGTCTTGCTTCTATTCGAAAAAAGCATGATCTGTTCGCGAGTGATACCAACAAGTTCGAATCTATCTCGGGTGATCCTGGTCCTAAAACCTAATTTTTCAAGGTTTTTTGCTAAATGTGAGTGGTAGGCCGCTTCGAAATATTTGGCTTGTCGATGGACTGAATTGCCTAGCTCAAGGGCTTGAAACCGATTGTTGATATGGCTAAATGTACAATTCGGAATTAGGCAATGTGTATGTATCTGAGGATCAGATATATACATTGATTTTCCATTCTTTTTGACTTCACAAGGCCTGCTCAAAAAATGGTCAAAATTCGCAATTAGAAGCTCACCGCAGGTCTCCCACCCCCTCTCTGTCGCTGAATTGTGCTGGGTCTGGGCGTTTGCCTCAATCTCGCTTAAAACAGCTTTATAGGCATCAATATGGCATTGATGGATGGCTTCATTCTTGGTTAATCCAAAAAGCAATGATATGCTCTTAGGGGCAGAGAAAGTGAAGTCATAATAGCTTCTAGCATTATCAACCTTTCTTACTTTGAAGCTGATATTTGAATTTGGGACTTGTCCTCTGCCAAAACTTATAAAATCTGATTTTTTGACCTGGACACCGTCATAGCCAATCCGCTTGCTGATTTTTCCAAACCAAGTCGCCTCAACCACATTCTCTAAATAGTAAGCACTTTCATGGGAAAGGTTGATATAGTAATCGGATGCAGATTTCACATCCTTGAAAACATTAATTCCAAGCATCGTTCTTAAGTTTATTTGTAGGGGGTTTTGTACTGAGTCGCTGGATAGAATCCGGCTGTTGATAGATAATTTGTATCTGTTTTTGACTCACACGTCAAGGTTGTAAAATACCTTATGATGCATTCAAATAAGCCTGTCGATTAAGTTGAGCAGTTTTGGATTTGATCTGGGTAAAGAATTCTGCAGAGGACATCAAGAAGCAGAAGAGTCCAAAGGTATGGTCACCAATGACCGACCAAAAGTAGTAACCGATGGATGCAGTAATCCCGCATTCTATGAAACTGTTTACAATGAACTCGTTTGCTTTAAGTTTGAGTTTACCTCCGCTAAGTCTTTTGATTTTTGAATAAAGTTTGTTTAGCCCTAATAAAATCCAGCTTTCACCAGATTTGGCCATATCATCTGGATTGCCTTTTCCGATGTAAATCATGGTTGTGTTCACCAGGCCAGTCAAAAGCATTATACCTGAGTACACAAGAAGTGGCAGACTGCGTATGTCAAGAAAAGCCCACGAATAAAGAGTATCCCAATCATAAAAAAATGGCAGAATTGGCAATATCAGTAGTGAAATGGAGCCTAAGGCCAGATATGAATGTTCCGAGTTTGCGATTAGAGCAAGTCCCACTGAACTGAATGTGAGAATTATGCCTTGGTTCAATAATCCAAATTGATTGCGGTACACGGTGTTTTGGCAATTTGCAAGCGCGGCTGTAGTAAACTCTATCCATTGACCCAATAGTCTTAAAAGAGCTAGGGATGGATTTTTAAAGAGAAGTTTGTAAAACTCAGTCTTCGTAGCACCAAAAATGATTGAACTGTCACCGAAACACTTCTTTCTTGGTTTGATGTCTTGATTTGATTGTTTAGTGATCATAGCTGTTAAGTTTTGAATGTGGAAAGAGCAGAGCATTCCAAGGCAAGGCCTTCACCAAGCCTTGGAAGTCACTTTTGTATAAGAATTTGGGTGGTTTAGTAACTAGATCGTATGGAAACAATCAGGCCATGTTCCTCGTAGAAGCGTTTCCAGAATTTAGCCGCCTCGTAGGTTACCAGGTAATTTTCAGGGCATATTAAGACAATCTCTGTACCCTTGAATTCATCTGGTACAGGTTCTGAGGCAACCAGTAAGCCTTTGAGTTTCTCATAGTCAGTTTGAAGTTTTTCAGGGTGCTTTAAATAGTCACCCATATCCAGAATAACCGATGACTCTAAATAATCTGCCATTACGATCATTTTACGATGTTGAGCAGAATGATCCATTTGGGAGAGTCCATTGAGCATTCCTCTATAGAGGTTACTTATTTGATCATTGGCACTGCGGGATAGTAAATCATTGGTTTGTTGCCTTGATAGGTTGTAAAAAGCATTAACCTCGCTGATTCTATCCTTTCTGGGGTTCAGCATCCATACCTTTGGCTCTAACTCGACTTTACTCACAATGGGTAGATACGACATGCCCATGTAAGAGAAATAAATTCTGACTCCTATGCTGGTTGGTGAATTCTCTTCGATCCCCATTTCTTTCATGAGTACCGAGTGAAGGATATCTCCAGTTAAACCGCTTTTTGAATCTTCGTATGATTTTGATATGTCAACGAGCAGAACATACTCATATCTGGCTCCCATTAATTGCTCTTTGTCTTCACAAGAGGTTGCGGTGGCTAATATTATCAGCATTGCCCCGATCAGGGACAATGCATTGAAGTTATTTGTGTTTAGTAGTTTCATGGTTCTAAAGTTTAAGGGTTGGATGATCAGGCTACTTGAACGTAGTCACTGTAACCCCTTTTGATTTCAGCAATGATCTCTCTTTCGAGATGTTCAATTGATTTCAACTCGGCTTCTTTTTCATTGGTCAGTTTTTCAATCCTGTTGGAGCTGGAGGCCATGCCTTTGTTGAGTGATTCAACTTTGTTGTTCATAATCGCCTGGCCTTTAATTCCCAATTTATCTTGAGCCCTTTTAAGGTCATTTTTCAATTGGACTTTACTCCCTTTGAGCGTGTTGATTTTATTGGTTAGAAAGGCTTTGAGTCTGGGAATTCTGTATTTCTCCTCATCCATTGCATAACCATAGGAGAATAATATACCTACCATAAAGACAAGGAGAATGATCAGTCCAAACCCAAAGTCGACCTGTTTACTCACAAGGTAGAGTACCATGCCTAAGCCAACCATGAACGAAACGATAGCTCTTTTCCATCTTTTGAGCGCCAATGACTTCCCGATGAACTGGGCTAACTTCATTTCGACAATACTCATGCACAAGGATAGGACTAAGCCGAAGAGATAAACTCCTCCTGAAAACTCCTCGAATGTAGGGCGATTTAAGACAGTGCATAAAATCACATACACTATTACAACAAACCAGTATGACTTTCTGTACACACTGCTGTTTCCGGTGGTTTCTAATTCATTAATCATAGTTATATTCGTTTTGAAGGTCTAATAATCTCACTGTAGTATTTTGAAGGTCATCCTGAACCTTAGTTAGCTCGACCATTAGTTTTGTGACATTTTGATGGTCAGCCTCTGGAAGGGTATTGATTGTCATTTGTAGGTATGCTTCAGGATTTTTATTGATTTTTTCCAACTCCTGACTATCTGCTTTAATGGAGTTGGTGTACTCAATAATTTTCTGGTCATAAATTGAAGAAGCCGAGACTTTCAATTCTGACATTGCAGTCTGAGCTTGCGAGATGACTTCTTTGACATCTATACCTCTAAGCGCACTATCAAATGACTTCTTACGCCATTCTCTAATAAATTTGGATTTAGGTTGTCTTTGATACTTTTCCTGTTTTTTGGACTCTTCTACATTACCACCTTGTAGTATGAGAAGTAGCCACTGTTTCAATGTTTGTCTTAGTTTCACAGTTAATGGTTTTTGGTTTTGACAAATATGGTTTGTTCAAAGCAATAAAAACAAGTCTAAACAACTGATTAACAGTGATATATGTGTTTTAAATGGATTTATCGAGTACTATTGGATTTTTAAAATCCAATCTGGATTTTTTGGATTTAATTGGATAGTTTTCGAAAAACTAAGTACACACATATGGAAAATGAGCAGCTGTTAGAATCTATCTTAGAATACAGTGAAATTGTAGGAAAACAGGAAGGTGGATGGTGGAAATACGAAGAATGGTATAGGAAATCTAATTTTAAGTCTTGGTCACGGACTTATTGTTATTATCTCGTCCGAGCAGCACGCTCTCACAAGGGTGAAATATCATTTTCCAAATTAAATGATCGAGAAAAAGGCTTCTATGAGAAGATATCCATAGAGGGGCCGAAATTCATTGAAGTAGCAAAAACATTTATTGCAGAGAGTGGAAGGGATAATTTCGTTGATAAAAAATGGTTTTTTTATTTTCTATCTGTAGCGGAAAGAAAAAGTAAACATCTGAAAATAGCCAGGGCTTTATTGAAAACTTCAATCGGAAATGTGGCAGAGTTGGAAAACGTTGTTGATGGTTTCAGCAAAGACTATTCTGGGACTTATGAAATAATCAAAGGGAATAGGAAGGTTATATATTTTGATTTAAAAGATGATCCAGTTAACACTACACGTGAACTTCATATAAAGGCAGTATATATGGATCCTAATGATGAGATAATGTTAGGGACTTATACAACTTATGATGAACAGTTTGTTTATTCAGGTCTAATAGTACTTCACCAGATTACGAATGAAAAATTTAGTAAAGATGAGATGAAACCAATTCTTTGTTCCTATAGGCTAAACTCAAAGGCGTTTATAGCTATTCCTGAGGCGATCAAACAATATCTCTCATTAAAAAAGAGGAACTATAGGAGTGTTCCAAGAACCGTTCCGAGCCTTGATGAGTTACAAGCATACTTAAATGAATATGTGCCTTTAAAGAATAAGAAAAACCGTTTTCTTGAGCTGGAAATACCAAGAGTATATTTGGCAACACCTCAAGGTTCATCTAAACAAAATGGCAATTCTGAAAAAGTAGGCCAACCCCAAAATGTAGATCAGCTAATTCTGGAAATTGATCTTGCATTGAAAAACGAAGGAGTGAAGCTGATAAGTAAGCAGACTGACTCTAATACGCCAGCAAGTGATTTAAAATCAATCGATAGCCTAAAATTGTTAAAGAGGACAAGGTTTTTCATTTTGGTAATTACTAATGTTAATAAGGCATCGTATTCTCTAATTCAACTAGGTTGGGCGTTGGCACATTGCAAGTATATAATGCTTATATATAATGATTCATGTGTCTCAGACAGGATCAAATCAATAAGTACTAATGTAATCAATAAGCATATCTTTAAGTCTTTGTCTTCCGCGAAAGAAAGAAAAGAAATTGCAAATGCGATTAGAACATTTGTCCACGACAATATGGAAAAATTTGTTGACAGCAATTTGGAAAAGGATTAGACTAAATTTTTAGTAATTATTGGAGCGACTAGATGTTAAAGTTATCAGAGTTATTGAACTCTTTCAGAAATGCTTCTGATAAGAAGGAAGAAGATTTAGACTTAATTTCAATAGCCATTGAAACTTTAGAGCAACATAATTGGGATCCTGATTTGTCAGCAATAAGTTTGATGATCTGCGCAGGTGGTACCGAGTTGAATGATGCTCAAAATCAAGTGTTGCTGGAGTTAATTAAGGAAAAAGCCCATTCTCAATCTCCAAGGGTGAAATTGAATGATTACCAAAAAATTGATACACTCGTTAAGTGTTTAGAAAGGGGTAACCCTGATCAAATTGATTTGAATTACCTCAGAGATTGGCAAATCAGGAATAGTCAACAAGTGCGTGTTCTCGGATAATAGTCCTACTGTTTGAACTCCACTATGGCAAAATTAGAATCCTTATCATCCCATAGCTTTCCTGGTTTGAAGACAAGTGCCTGGACTTTATTGTTGTTTTCTTTTCGGCCTGTTTTTAAGGTGGTAAAATGATCTGGCGTAACCTTGTAGTGAAACTGCATTGATTTGGATTTGGTCAAATCATCATCTTTGCCGTAGCTTGATGAATAAACATCAATCCAATGTTTTCCAACAAGATTGGAAGCCCACTCATTCGTTGTGATATCAGCATTGTTCGCAAAGTACTTGAGGTTCAAATTCCCTAAAAGACTATAGGCTCTAGCTTGAGGCTGACTATCACCCATTACAAAGAAGAGGTTGTTGATGTTCTGTGTGATGTATACGCACGCAACCCAGGAACTTCGTGCTGTTGCCTGAAAGAGACTGTCCGAAACTGGATTGCAAAAACTTTGATATTCATCGATGAATAAACCAATTGGTTTTGGGTCTACCTCAGCTGTCAAATTGCGTCTTTCACAGGCGTTTTGGAATGCAGTTTTATAGATTGTTGCCGCATAAATGGCGCTCAGGCCAAATTCTTTAACAGGGAAGTCAACGATGAGAATCTTCTTCCCTTTAATTATGGATTCAGGTGCTAACTCCTTATTTAACCCTTGTGAGAATTGTTCTTTTAATATTCCATTTCCGATAAAAGCTTCCACACATCCCATGAAACTCTCAATTATAATTGATGTTGTTTTTTCTGAAATGTTGGCAAATTCTTTCAGCCAATAGTCAAGAATAATATCTGTTTCTTCAGAACCGTAATATGGGCCACTAATGATCATATCGATGACCTCGACAAAATAGCTAGATGCCTTCCATTCTGTTAAATCCTGAAAAGCCTGATCCTTTACTCGCTTATCTATCTGTTCATTGCTAAAAGCGAGTTTAGTAAGGTTGAAATATCGTTTAGCATCTTCATCTCGAAAGCAGTTCACAACAATTTTTCGCATGTTGTATATGCTAACCTCTTCATCTGCAAGACGGAGTAGGGCAATTGTCCTGGAAATTAATCTCCTTAATGACTCATCCCAGAAGCGTTCATCTTTGTTTCCCGAATTGCCACTTTGATATATTCGGCTTTGTTCATTGAGATTCATCAAAATGTTCAGGGCATTGAGCACATCGCCAGAACCATCACCAGCTCTCTCTAATTCATATTTAAGAAAGTTGAATTTGAAGCCGCTTGACTTATTAAACAGGATCTTATCTTCAGTGCGGCCACAATCTTCTATGTATGCGTCCCATCTTTCTCTTTCCTCCTTCTTTGCACAGAAAATGACCATACCGAAGCCTTTCTTAAGCATAGCTTGCCCGATATATTTTCCAATTGCAGAAGTTTTACCGCTGCCGGTAGCCCCAGTTATAAGGGTTCCTTCAAGGCAATCAGCCCATGAAATTGAAGTATCTGTAGTTGGAACCCTATATAATTCTTGATCAAGAATTTTCTCAAGATTTGGATGTTCTTTATTTCTCCCAAAAAGCCCCATGGTTGTGTGCTAGTTATTTGTTACGATCATCTTTCGGTTTCTCCTTGGGCTTATCTGTGGCCTGCCTTTCAATGCCATATCGCTGATTCATGCGCTGATATGGATTGTTCTTTATAAGCTCCTGGACTTTTCTGTGTTCGCTTATTCTATCCTCGAACCCTCTCGTATACTCACTTGGCTCTCCTTTTGGACGTTCCATTTTATCTATGAGATTAGGGAATTGATTGATCACCAACTCGGCATCATTATAAGCTCTTTTATATAGGGCAGATAGTTCAAGCTGTTCTTTGTCGTTCTTGTTTTCCTTGTCTCCCATCGTCAAAAAGTTTTGGATTTCTTACTCTCTATGAATTCTTCTATCGAGAACCTGTTATAAAGTATGGTTCGATCATTGATTTTGGAGAATTCGATTTCTCCATTGTCCCTCATTTTTTGAAGGGTACTTTTGGCGGTAATGTGGAGGATTTCCATGGCTTCTTTGCCATCAATCCATTTGTTCAATTCCTTTTCTGTTGGTTGGAGTTTCTCTACTAATTGATTTAGTAGCTCCTCAAAGGCTTTACTTTCTATAACTATAACCTCCATAGTTCCCCCATTGGTATTGTGTTGAAAACCAATTCTAACACTTTTGATTTTCAAATACGAATTTGGAACACATAAATACATTCTAATTTGTAGAATGAGGTTCAATTTTAGTGAGGCTACAATAAGACTTTTTAGATTATATGTAATTCAAGCCATTCCCTAGCTCGCTCTACATCAAAGTAATTCTGGCCGTAACCTATATTGAGCAGAGATTCAGGTATAAAATCATCATACTTTTCAATCCTTTTTTCTCTAACAGACAAAGCAAGATCAGAATTGGTGAGCTGGTTGTTTGAACATAATTCAAAAAGTGAATTTGAAACAGTTTCCAAATTCGTTTTTTCAATTTCGATTATGCCTGAGAATATAGAGACCTTATAATTTAGCTTAATCAACATTGTGGCAATCGTGTTTACAATTTTATCACCCATCCATGAGACTATATATACATAATCGTTGTGTTGAATAATTCTTCTCTCGTGAAGTAATGCTTCCTGGAAGAATTCGAGTCCTTCATTGAAAAGAGACTTAGCGGTTGAGTCTAAGTAATCAACCTCAGAGCTGCCAATTGGAATTTTGTAGCTTCCACTTTTATAGATGTCAAACATTTCTTGTCTGACAGTATCGTGAACAAGCATGCCATTTCCATTGAATTGCGGAGGATCCCCTCCTTTAGAAGGTGATACAATTATGGTTTTATTATCAGTATTTATGCTTTCAACCCTCCATCGTTTACCAGAAAATATGATGTGCTGTCCTTCTAATATCAGTGTATCAACGGGCAAAGTCCCCAACGTCTTATCTCTTGCAATAACTCGAAATTCTTGAGGGGTCTTAAAAACGGTATAGAAATTATAGCTATTGGTTAAATATTCACCTTTAAGCCCTAAAACGAGTTGGCCTCCAGATATTTGTGTAAGCAGGTCTTGCTGTCCCATATGGTGTAGGAGTTCTTTAAACTGCTCGACAGTTACATTATTAAAACATCCCTCTTTACAGAGAGAGTTGTAGATTTGATCAGCTCTAATGCCACCCCATTGGGCAATTAGCGCCAAAACTTGATGCAAGAGTGTAGAAAAATGAAAGCTTCCTAAATCAGCTGGTTCATACCATTTTTTAATAATAAGTAGCCGGGTCATTGCAATTGATTGAAGTAACTCTATTCTCAATTTGTCCCCGATGCTAGAATCTGCATGAAGTTCCTTTTCAGAAATAAGCATTCGGAGCGTAGAGGGGGTGTTTCTTCGTCCAGAACGACCTAACCTTTGACGCAAACTGGCTACAGAATGAGGTGCGGTTACCTGAATAACTGAATCCACTTTTCCTATATCAATCCCAAGTTCTAGAGTCATTGTGCAAACTGCCGTAGTGGGGAGATTATCTTTTTGAAGTCTAGCTTCTAAAGCTTCTCTAAGGCTTTTATCCAGCGATCCGTGATGTGGAAAAAACTCATTAGGAACAACTTCTTGTTCACACATATCACTTAATTGAGCGCTAATACTTTCAGTTCTTTTTCGGCTATTCGCAAATATCAAATGTGAACCTCCTCTACACAGAGAAAAGAGATCAGTACATATTCGATGAAATGCCGGTATCTTCTGGTCGTTGTTTACAGGGTCAATATAGCCTTGTATGCCAAACCTAATCTGAGAGTTGGATTTACTCTCCTTAATTATGGAACAGGGCATTCGGGAGTTTTGCCTTAATACCCCAGGGATTTCATTTAAGTTGCCCAATGTTGCACTTAAAGCTACCCTTGGAATAGGCTCTTCAATCTCTTGGAGTAGGGCTTCTAGTCTATTTAAAAGTGATAAGAGGTGTTGCCCTCGTGCTGTACCGATGAAGGCATGAAATTCATCTATTACAATGTACTTTAAAGATGAAAAAGACCTTTGAACCCAGCCAGAGTTCCTGATCAACAATGATTCCAAAGACTCAGGGGTTATAAGGACTATGCCTGACGGGTTGCGTTTTGATTTGGTCTTTAGGCTTTGTGCTACATCACCGTGCCAGGGAGTTACATTAATGTCTGTTATGACGCTTAGACTTTCAAGCCTTCTATATTGATCATTGATAAGAGCCTTTAATGGGCTAATGTAAAGTATTGAATAACCATCCTTTTCATCTATGGTTGAAGAACAAGCTGGTAGAAAAAATGCCTCAGTTTTACCAGATGCAGTTGAGGCACTGATGATCACATCTTGATTTCCAGCCAGTATAGGAGGGATAGCGTCATTTTGAATCTGTCTCAAATTGGACCAGCCCTGTTTGAATACCCATTTCTGAATACGCCTATCTAAACTATGAAATGGCTCTGTCATAATTTGAAAGAAGCCAACCCATCATCGGAGTTTAATGGCTCATCATCAATATCGCTTGGTGTCTCAATAGCTATTGTTGTGTCCTCAATTAAATTCTGCCAATCTAGTTGAGGGTTTTGTTCTAAGACACTCAATAGGTCGATGAATGCCTTTATTGTGTTTCTTGGTGTCGTGAAATAGGCATTGCCTATGGTTTTATTACAATGATCCAGGAATGATTTTAGGGCACTGTCGTCAATCAGGTATTTTGTTGAATCTCCACCTGCGAAAACATTTCTCAAATTCTTGAGCAAGATGAACAGCTCTTCCGGAGTAAGGCTTGCGAGGTGAAGGGCAGGGGAAGAATAATCAATAACACCTGCTCTATTGGCAAAGCTGTTTTCGGCCAATCTTGTCTGAAGAGCATCGTAACTGTAAAGGCCTTTTCTTGGGTCAAGTAAGAATTCTGGAGTACCACCTAATAGAAACCCAAGGTTCTCAGCACTCCCTTGGAGACAATCATTTAAAATGCGGAGAATTTGTTCATAGTTAGATGTCCTGGCTTGAGTGCTATGAAGTTTATAAAGATTTACCATCTCATCTAAATTAACCAGAAGGCCGTTGTAACCCGCTTGTTGTACAAACAAGCTCATGAGCTTTAAAGCGTCATAGAAGTGATCATCTGAAATAATGGTTCTCACTCCTAAATCATTTTTGGCATCTGTTTTAGTAGTATATTCAGCTCTTAGCCATCTTATAGCATTAGATTTAAGATGTTCATCACCCGCTTCATGTCCTTGCCAGTATGCCTCTATGACTTTTGCAAAATCATACCCACCTACCAATTCAGTTAGTGCCTGAAGTCTTGTTTGGATAGATTCCGTAACATCAATATCTTTTTGATCAGCCTCCTGGCGGGCCAATGTGATAAATTTTTCCACTATTGTCGAGAGTGCATTGCCGTCCGGTTTGGTTCTAGTTGAAATATTCCTCATCAATTCGGAATATAAATTTCGAGCCTGCCCTCCTGAAGCTTGAATTCTTCTATCAGGGGACAAATCTGCATTCACCGTCACAAGCATTTTTTCTAGTGCAATTGATCTCACTACGCTTAAGAAGAATGTTTTACCAGAACCGTAGTCTCCGATAATTAGGCGGAATGCTGAGCCACCACCACAAACCCTCTCAATATCCTTGTGCAGAGCTTGAAGCTCTTTACCCCGACCTACCTGAATATGCTGTATTCCAATCTTAGGAGTAACCCCAGACTTTAAAGACTGAATGATTGCATCTTTTTCCCTTGTTCTAATTTTGATTCCACTCATCATATTTCCTCATATTCTTTTAATTCTTCCGCAATTTCTCGATCGACAATTATATCAATATCCTCTTCAAGTACAGGTGCGTTTACCTTTTCAAAAGCCCATTCATTTATGCTATCAATGGCAGACTGAACGAAAAAACCATATTCAGAGCAAATTCTTTCAAACTCATCTTTTTCTATTCGGTCTCGATCTGAAATAATTTGATAGATAGACAATGCTTTATTTTCAAGTGTTTGTTCTGGAATGGGTTGTGTAATTTCTTCTTCCTCATCGTCATTCCTGAAAATATTATTCAAAATGTTCTGAGCTTGTTTGGTTTCGGTTTCATGAAAATTTAAAACATTCTCATTTAGAGAGAAGGATTGGTTTTCATTAGTTTTTGGAATGGCCTCTTGTCTAGAAGAGACATTTTCGACCTTGCGTGAAGATAGAGCATGTATGTCTGCTGGTACTGCTGATTTATCAAATCCCAGACTGGTATATAGTTTTTCTATTTCTTTGACTTCACTAGGGTCAATTTTGCCATCAGAAAGAGCTACATGAATGATCATTTTCCTCACCAATTCTTTGTTGTGCTCACTGAGTTTTGACAAAGAATTTTTTAGGCCTGAAAAATCCGATGGTGAAATTAACAGCCATTTCAGATAGGCTTCTAGAGACAATTTCTCTTCAGAAGACAGGCTTTCGTTAGAATGGATAAGTTGCTGAAGATAGGTTTTTTCATTACCATGAATATGTAAATCAGCGTTTGCAATAATTGATCCTAACCGCAACTTTATAGCCACTTCACTGAAGATTTCTTGATTCTTAAATTCTATTGGTTCGTTCCTATTATAAACCACAATTGGGTCATCAATATTGAGTTTACTACTATGTAAGTTTAGATCTGGGACGGCTGAATAGCCAATCTTCTCAATGAGGTTGCAGGTTAATTCCTGCTCTTTTTTATTCAGTTTTGAAGGTAGAGGTAGTTTGGTTTGCCGCCAAAAATCTTTAAAATCACAAATACCATCATTGGTAGTTATAATATTTTCGGCCCATACCTTCAGGTCTTTGATCAATTGGATTTCATTAATCAACTCATTCGGTAAAAGGGCAACAGCCTCAATACTTTCCTTATTTGAATTTTTTCTCCCGAGATATCTGCTATAAGCATCTAGGTCATCAACACACTGATAGGCAATCTTAGCTAGTTTATTGGTTGGCCCTGATAGCACTGTTACATCACTCAAGTCATCTGGACCATATCTACTAAAATAACCTAAACTTCTATTTGCGGGACGATAATGGAGCTTGAGCTTTGTTTTGTTAGGTTTAATGACAATGCCATCATTGTAGGCTTCTCTATACCTGTATAAGAACAATGTTTTAAATTCTTCAGGGCATCGTCTAGCAGGAGTTCTGAAGGAGTGTTCTGGATGGTTGGATATCCAGGCAAACGCAAGCTCTGGATTCAAGGGTTCACTTTTTTGAGCAATTCGAGCGAGTTTTACTTTAAATACATTCGAATAAATCGAATTTTCTATTTTCTCATCCAGAATAGAAAGAATATGGGGCAGGGTGATGGAAATGTAATCTAGAAGATTCGAGGAGTAACTATTAAATGAATAGTTATCGCTGAAAACTGATCTGAGACGAATTATTTCATTGCAAATCTGAAGACATTCTTCATCTCCTACCAAGCCGTCTTTATAGTCCGTGATGATGCGCCTTTCCAGTCCGTAAAAATATATGAAT
Source organism: Roseivirga seohaensis subsp. aquiponti (assembly GCF_001267955.1). NCBI lineage: Bacteria > Pseudomonadati > Bacteroidota > Cytophagia > Cytophagales > Roseivirgaceae > Roseivirga > Roseivirga seohaensis. Next base: position 348,285 of record NZ_JSVA01000004.1, on the reverse strand, counting down.
AGATATCCGATGGGGGTATCAGGCATATCACGATCACTAGCTAGCCAGTCAATATATGCACCTCTGCAACTGGGTGATAAATCAATAAAACTTGGCCAATATCCAAGGCTACTATCAGTGTAAGTATATTGGCTCTCCTTTATTTGAAGAGTCTCATCGACCAAAGAGCTTTCATTTTCGTTATTATTTTCACCTTTTAGAACTCCACCAAAGTAAAACAGCCCTTTTGTGATGGTTTTGCTTTTTATTGAAACCTCCTCACCGAGCATGATCCATTTGCCTTTTGAGGTATTTTTAGATCTTTCTTTTTCAAAGTAAGAATAAGAGTGGGTATAGTCACTGTCACTACTAAAATTCACTTCTGCACTTCTTGAAGGTACTTTCTTCTCTTTCTTACGAGTGAATGAATACAATACATAAATGATAAAAATGAATATGATCCATCCCATATGTCAACCTTGATTAATTGCTAAAAGAGTGGTGTATCTGCTTATTTAAAATTCTCTTACCGAAATTGATTTTAAGTTAGAGAAAATGGTTGAATTAGAGTATGTGAAGAGCAATTAATTGTCTACAAGATGATTTAATCTATAATTCAAGCACTTCACTTTAGGTTAGTGGTGAGGTGCTTACTAACTTGAAAGTTGGAATACGTTAAGCCTTATCAGTTTAACACTTTCTCTAATGCTTCATCGGCTTCCTTATGAATGAAGTTTGCCTGATAATTTATTGTAGTTTTTAGGTCGGTATGCTGGTACAGCTTGTAGCATTAATGGGTGTATATTATCACCAGCAATATTCCCGAAACTATGACGAGCAATATGATTGGATAAGTTTTATCAATGTCGCACATATCAACTATTCTCTTTAGGTACTTGTTTAGGAGTTTGATTACGTTGTTCATCTCTTCTAGGGGGAGCTTCAAATGTAGTTTTGTTGTACCTATGTTGTACCCAGAGTCCCAGAAACGAAAAAAGCCCCTAAAAAGGGGCTTTAAACGTACCAGAGGCGGGACTTGAACCCGCACGACCAGATGGTCACAAGATTTTAAGTCTTGCGTGTCTACCAGTTCCACCACTCCGGCATCGACTATCAGATAGTCAAGTTTTTTGGTAGTCTTTAAAACCTATTGGCTCTAAAGTAAAAAAGCGCGATCATGATCACGCTTTGATATTATTGAGTGAAAAGACGATCCCGACACTTCGGGACAAATCTTGCGACTCATTGTAAATGACTTGATTAAATATCTGCGTCTTTACATAATGAGCGGGAGACGGGATTCGAACCCGCGACCCCGACCTTGGCAAGGTCGTGCTCTACCAGCTGAGCTACTCTCGCTTATTTCAGTACTTGTTTATCGCTCTTGTAGCGAATTGGAGTGCAAATTTAACTAAGGCCGTTAAATATGCAATGCGTTTGGGTAAAAAAATAATTGTATTTCTTCTTCTGTCTAGCTGTCAGCGGTTTAAGGTCAACAAAATCTTCCATTGTGTGCAACCTAAGTTACTTTTTGGCATCTGTAGAGTAATGAATCACGAATAACCTCGTCTCACTAGTAACTCAAATCAACAAAACCATGGTCAAGAACATTATCACCACTGCGCTGCGTGTCTTTTGGAAAGAGCGCGGCTATTCCCTTTTAAACATTTCGGGGCTAACTGTTGGCATTGCAACAAGCCTAATGCTGTTCCTTTATATCCAAGATGAAAAGTCGGTTAATCTCTTTCATAAAGATGTGGATCGAATTTATCAGGTAATGGAACATCAGCGCTATTCTGGTGGCTATGTACTTACCACTACCGCAAATCCTGGCCCTTTGAAAGATGCTTTTAAGGCCGAAATGCCTGAAGTGGAATATATCGCTCAAGTGAGTTGGGAGGAAGAGCGTCTATTTATTACTGGAGACCAATCCTATAAATCCCAAGGCAGGGTGGCCAGCGAAGACTTCTTTCATGTTTTCGACTTTCCATTTATTGAGGGAAATCAGGAAAATAGTTTAACGACACCGGGAGCGGTCTATATTTCTGAAAGTTTTGCGGAACGAATGTTTAAGACCACTGCGGTTTTGGATAAAACAGTTCAGGTAAATGGCTGGGGTGAATATATAATTGGTGGTGTGTTTAAAGACCCACCTATAAACTCAACCCTTAATTTTGAATTTATATTGCCTATTGAGGGTCCATGGCTTAGAACTCATCAGTGGTTAGAAGATTGGGGAAACAATGGCATTAGAGATTATATTAAACTTCATCAAGGAGTAGATGCTCAGGCCTTCAATGCAAAAATTAAGGATTTTGTAAAAACAAAGAATGAAGGTTCTGTAGTGGAACTTTTTATTCAAAATATAGGAGATCAGTATTTGCACGGAAGATATAAAGATGGTGTTCAGGCTGGAGGAAGAATTACCTATGTGAGACTTTTTGGCTACGTGGCCATTTTTATTTTGGTGATTGCCTGTATCAATTTTATGAATTTGGCTACGGCTCGTTCTTCAAAAAGAGCCAAAGAAGTTGGCGTAAAGAAAGCGGTAGGCTCTACCCGAGGTCAGCTCATTGCCCAGTTTATGGGAGAATCGGTAATTATGGCTTTGGCGTCTACACTATTGGCGGGTTTGGCCATTATGCTCTTGCTTCCATCTTTAAATAATTTTACGGGTAAGGCCATGGCATTCTCTCTATTAGACATCAATAATCTTTTTCTTCTTGTGGGAATTGCCTTAGTGGTGGGTGTCTTGGCAGGTAGTTATCCTTCCTTATTTCTTTCCTCTTTTTCGTCCATAAAAGTATTGAGAGGCAGTTTTCGTTCTTCAGGTTGGAGCAATGGAATTCGAAAAGGTTTGGTGGTTTTTCAATTTCTGATTTCCATTTTTTTGATCATCAGTACTTTGGCCGTTCATAAGCAGATTTCTTATGTAAAAAACATCAACTTAGGCTATATCAAAGAGAACATCATTTACCTTCCTTTGGAAGGAGAGCTTCAGAACGAAAGTAAGATTGAGCTATTTAAGGCTAAAATGCTCGAAAACCCTAATATTCTGAATGTATCTACGGCTAGTAATTCCCCGATTAATATTGGAACTTCTACTTCAGGAGGTTTTTCGTGGGAAGGAAAAGACCCCGAAAGTGAAGTGCTATTTACGGTACTTGAAGTAAGCAATGACTTTATTGAAACCTTAGGAATGGAAATGAAGGAGGGTCGTTCTTTTGATTCAAACTTGGTGAGCGACACGCTCAATGTGATTATAAATGAGCAAACGGCCAAGAATATGAATGTAGAAAACCCATTGAATCAGCCCATTACTTTTTGGGATAGACAAGGTCGGGTAGTTGGAATAGTAAAGGATTTCCATTTTGCATCGCTGCATAATAAAATTGATCCTTTGGTGATCAGTTTAAGGCCAGAGTCATCGAACGTAATGTTTCTGAAAACCACTACTGCTAACACCAAAGCTACGCTGGACTATGTAGAAAAGGTGTTTAAAGAAGTGAATGGACAATATCCGTTTGAGTACCAGTTTTTAGATGAGCAATATGAAAATCTCTACCGTAGAGAAACCGACATTGGTACTTTGGCCAATATTTTCACCCTAATTGCCGTGTTTATTTCACTTTTAGGGCTTTTCGGCTTGGCTTCTTTTGCGGCAGAGCAGCGCATCAAGGAAATTGGTATCCGTAAAGTGTTGGGGGCTGGAATTGGCAATTTGATTATACTTTTAGCCAAAAATTTTCTGTTGCTGGTGCTTTTGGGTTTTGGAATTGCTGTGCCTTTGTCTTACTTCTTCTTGTCCGATTTCTTGTCGGCTTTCGAATATCAGGCAACCATTGGCGTAGGAGTATATATTATGGCAGGTTTTGCGTCCGTAATTATTGCTTTGCTTACAGTAAGCTACCATTCGTTCCGTGCCGCAGCGGCAAATCCTGTAAAGAGCTTGAAGTATGAGTAATATATAAGAATAGTAATTTATGGTTGGTGGAATTCGCAAATTATGGGTACATGGTCACTAAGTTCAATCCATGTGTGAATTTTTCCAACCTCTAATTTTTTTAGCCTAGATAAAAACTCACTTCCTGCAAAGAAATAATCAATGTGATAAGGCCTATCATGTTTTCTTCTAAAAAAGAAAGTTGGCCTTGTTTCCATACCTTGATCCTCTCTGTATTGTTCGTGATAAAGGCTTACTATCCCGGTTTGATTTAACTGCTGTACAACATCGGAATGATTCCACCATCTATCCCACTTATCCCAAATGGAATTGCTGTTGAAGTCTCCTGCAATAATTGTATTGTTTAGTTTTTCTTGATTGACTTGAAGGTATTTCCAAAACTGGCCGATGTATCCAAAGGTAGGCGAGTTATTTCGGTGAGTCCAAACGCCCAAAATATTGAATTCATTATTTACTCGACATGGGAGAAAGTGCTTGACACTGTGATCTTCAAAAGAGTTAGACCAATCTAGGCGAGTAAGATTCATATTTTCTCTGCTTGAGAAAATACCTATGCCCTTATTTTTATTATCTCCAATCCAAAGATAGTTTTTGGCCCATGAAGAATACTTTTGATCCGTACATTCTTTGGGGTTTTCACACTCTTGAATGACGTAAATATCTGCCTTGATTACAGAAATAGCCTCGAACTTTTTCCGAAAGGCTCCACTACAGTTCCATGTTACAATTTTCAATTTAAATGAAAAATAGAAGTTTACTTCACAGGGGCATAAGGATTAATTTCTCTTAGCTTTTCTTCTAAAGCGCGAAGGTCTTTAATACGCAGCCAGCTAATGCGCAGTTTGTGTTTTTGAAGTTTGTCGTCTTTGTCTAAAAGGTTTAGTCCTATGTGGAGGTGATCGGTTTCGTAGTAACTATCAAAGTTATATTTGGTCACCAAAATAGATTTCTCCTTTTTAGAGAATAGTTTTTTAGTACTGATGGCCACTCCATTTTCAGTTTCAATAGCGGTAACATATAGCGGCCAATTGACCAAACTAGACAAAAATCCAAAAACAGGGGCAAAGCCAACCAATAAGATCAGGCTTGGTAAATCGGGCCTGATTATATATTTGTACACAAAAATAAACACCACAAAAAGCAGGTAGAAGTACAGCAAGTACTTAAAACGGTTTACTTTTCCTTTGTTGCTAATTTGCTTCATATGATCAGGCTTTTCGAAAGGTGAATTTAAGCAAAAATGAGTTACCCAAACTTTATTTTACGGGTCAAATCCCATAACACCACACCAATGCTAACCGAAATGTTTAGCGAATGTTTGGTGCCAAATTGAGGGATTTCCAGACAGCCATCAGCAACTTCGATTACATCATCTTCTACCCCAAAAACTTCGTTTCCAAAAACAAGTGCATATTTCTGGCCTTCTTCAATTTTAAAGTTCTCTAATGAAGTACTGTTATCGGCTTGTTCTACAGCCAATACTTTGTAGCCCTGTTGCTGTAGGTTTTTGCAAAGTGTTGCCGTGTTTTCTGCATGTTCCCAATCTACGGATTCGGTAGCACCCAAGGCGGTTTTGTTGATTTCTCTATGGGGAGGTTGGGCAGTAATGCCGCAGAGGTAAATCTTTTCTACTGCGAAAGCATCGGAAGTACGAAAGGCCGAACCGACATTGTTCATGCTGCGGACATTATCCAGAATAAGCACAAGCGGAAGTTTTTCGGTGGTTTTGAATTCTTCGAGCGTCAGCCTGTCGAGTTCGTCATTTTTTAATTTTCGCATGGTCAAAATTAAAAAACTATAACTGATAAGAACGATAGTTTTTGGGCATAAAAAAAGAGTAGAGCCCTAAGACCCTACCCTACACATATGGCTTTCAAAAGAACCATCAAAAATGAAAGCCGATATAGACTGTTAATGCCGAGTTTTTTGCTTCGCTTGTGGCTTCTCCAGCGAAGGATCCTGATTTACCGATTTCTCGGAAACCGTAGTTATATCTTACTCCTAAAATACCTCCGTCAAAATCGTAGCCTAAACCTGCTACTCCACCATAATCTAAAGTGTTGAAGTCGTCTCGGTCTAGTTCCTGGATGCTGTTTATAGAACCATCTCCGTCTACATCTTTGATTTTAACACCAGCCAAAAAGCCTACATAAGGGCCCGCGTGTAAGTTAAGCTTGCCCAAATTGGCGCTAAGCATAACCGGCATTTTGATATAATTAAGATTGTATTTGTATGTACCGCTGCCCGAAAGAAAATTATCGTATTGCAGTGCTGCTCCTTTTTGAGCGTATAGGAATTCATGCTGAATGCCTAAGAAGTTTGTGATTTTGATTCGATTATAAATACCAATGTTTAAACCGACTTTTGCATTTTCGTCATCTACATCATCTACATATAGATTTGAAATGTTTGCGCCTACAGTAAAACCTGTTTGAGCCTTTGCCGCTGATGCCATAAGTAACATCAATAGGGCAATTATGTATAGTTTATTTGTCTTTTTCATGGTTCTCAATTTTTAGTATGGTTGTATTTTTTAGCTTTTAAAGTAAGCTCCGGTTAAGGAGCCTACTTTTCTTGCTGGCTATTGCTCAGTTGAGGAGGGGCACTAGCTTTTTGTTGAAATCACTAAGTATTTAGATACTTGCCAGAATTTCTTAGGGTCAGTAATTTCTAAGTACTTAATATTTGATTCGTTTTCGTCTTGAACGATTACATATGAATCGGCAGGGTGTTCGGTAACCAATTCAATTTTATCTGCTTCTATCGGAAGTTTAAAAAACTCGCGAATATCAGTTTCGATATACTCATCGCCTAAGGCAGATTCGTTTAAATCAATTGTTCTTCCAAACCATAAAAAACCACCTTCTTTAGAAACCAAACCTCTTTCTTTAAGGTCTTTGAAGCTACCCACAGCATAGTGAACAGTATTCAAATCGTCATTTACAGAAGTTAGTAATTCGATTTCTTGATCTTTGGTATTGATTTCTCTTACCTGACTTGTTGATATCACTTGAATGGAGTCATATCTGCTTGCGATCATATTGATTTGCTCATCTTTTCTAAGCACTTCGCTTCGTAAGTCGGCAATCATAACGCTTCGTTGTTCCAAATCCTCAGTCAACTGATTGATTCGTTTTTGAAACCCAGACAACTTCAAATCGGTGTTTCTCAACTTTCCTTTTAGGTTTTCTATGGTTTCGTTCGACTGCGCTACCAAATTATCGATCAAAGTAAGTTCTTTTAGAAGCTTGTCTTTGTTATCGGCATTGTCTCCTGTTTGGGCGTTAGCAATTAGGTTTTCCTTTTCAACAATCGTTGCTACCTGATCTTCTACCTGACTAAGCATATTTAATACTTCGTTAAAGGCGGAATCCCTAGAAGCAATCTCGCTTTTCATTTCTTGAATAGAAACGGTTTGTTCTTCGATTACTTTTTGTTTTTCACCATTACTGCAAGACGCCAGACCTACAGTGGCGAACGCTGCTAGCGCTAAAAGCGCTTTGCTTGTTTTTGAATTTTGAATTTTCATGGCTACTGATTTATATGTGTTAATACTAATTTTTCTCTTGTGCTTGGTATTATGCCAAAACAAAGCCACGATGAGAATTAGTTATAAGTAATTGTAAATCAGTATGATGAGGTGGATTAAAATAAAAAACGCTCTACTTTTGAGAGCGTTTTTGTCAAAATGAATAAAGTTTGAAGCGTTTGTGGCTAATTCTTTTCTTCGATTTCTTTGAGCATTCGGTAAATGGTGGACTGACCGATATCTAATTTTTGAGCCACTAGTTTAATGTCGTTATCGTAATTCTTTAAATACAACTGAATGATGCGCTGGTTGTATTCTTTTAAACTCATTTCTTCACCCGACATTTCAGCAATTACATCTTTAGTGCCAAAGGTGATGTCATCAGGTTGGATGGTTTCGCCTTCAGACATTACCACTGCAAGCTCCACCACAGATTTTAATTCTCTGATATTTCCTGGGTAGCCATAACCCAACAGTTTTTTAGAAGCGTCTGACGATAAGATTTTCTTACCCAAACCATTCTCTTTACAAAATTCATCAATAAAGTATTTGGCCAGAACAATGATGTCTTTTCCGCGTTCGCGCAAAGGAGGAAGGTGAATAGTGAGTCCGAAAAGGCGATAATATAAATCTTCTCTAAAATTGCCAGCCTTAACTTCTTCCAGTAAATCGCGGTGGGTAGCGGCTACAATCCTACAATTGATTTTAACCACCTCTTTTCCTCCCACTCGGGTAATTTCTTTTTCTTGAAGTGCCCTTAGTATTTTGGCCTGAAGGGTTTTGTCCATTTCACCCATTTCATCCAAAAAGAGCGTTCCGCCATTGGCCTGCTCAAACTTTCCAATGTGTCGATTGGCTGCCCCAGTGAATGCTCCTTTTTCATGACCAAAGAGTTCGCTTTCTGCTAGTTCTTTCGGAATAGCACTCATGTTTACGGCTACAAATGGGCTTTCTTTCTTTTCAGAATTATAATGAACGGCCTTGGCTACAAGTTCTTTACCAGTACCAGTTTCGCCATTAATGATTACAGAGATATTGGTAATGGTGGCTTTCTTAATGAGTCCAAACACCTTTTTCAGAGGTTCACTTTGCCCAATAATTGAGTTCTGGAAATCGTATTTCTTCTCAACTTCTGATTGAAGGGTCTCTATTCTTTCTTGTAAGGAAGAATGCTCACGAATGTGTTTAATTACATTGTGTAGCCTATCCTTTATGTCTTTGGTTTTGGTAATGTAATCGTAAGCGCCATTTTTAAGCAACTCTACGGCAGTATCTATTTCGCTTTGTTCTGAAATGATGATTACCTTGATTTCAGGAGCGATCTCCTTGATTTTTTTCAAAAGATCTTCTCCATTGGTATCTGGCAGGCGATAATCAAGAGTTATTACCTGTGGCTTTTCTTTAAGAGCGTCCAATAAAGATTTTCCATCTTCAAAAGCTACTACGCGGTAGTCTGGATTTAACTCAAGGGTATACACCAGAAGTTTTCGGTACCATTCATCATCTTCAACTACAAAAATGGTAAAAGAGGCTTTATTCATGCGACCAATTTACAAAATGAAATTAAGCTTGTGTGTGCAATTTGACTTTTCACAAATAACATGTTTTTAAAACAGATGATTGTCACCAGATGTTTACATATGATTTTTAACTATTCGAATTTAGCATGTTATGTGGTTATTGAATAATGGAGGAGGGCATGTACCAAAAAGAGCCTTCCGAATAGAGCATAAAAAAACCCGAGGTTAACTACTCCTCGGGTTTTAAACAAATAAACTACTAACTTAATGAAGATGATCACACGTTTGTGATCGAATTCTTTGAAACCTGAGGGTTACTACTTCTCATTGATTTCTAATACAAAGATCGTTTTTTTAAGAGAAAGGTTGTGTTTCTTAAATTAATTTAACGTTAATTAACTGGTTGGTTCGTATCCTATTTGAGAGGTAACCTGCTTCTTTGAACTGATTCACTCCTTCATTTGTGCGTTCACGGGCTCTAATCAATGTTTTCCTTCTTTAACACAGATTTAATTCCCTTGTTTATTACCTGAAAACGAAAGTTTAGATTTCTAAAACTTTGTTAATTTTTGGTTTACCTTAATTACAATTGTTTTTCGAGATGGTTTTGTGGTGAACCAATTCCTGAAACTAATCGCAGCATCTTCCAGAGGTTCTTAAAAGTAAAGTCAAAATAATGCGGATGATTGTTTAAGACTTCAAACCTTAAGACATTTTGGTCTAAATGTATGTTTTCAAGTCATTTAATGCGAAGGCCGTACCTGTTGTAAACTCTTTGATTTGCTGCTTTGTGGATTCGTTTACTTTCCCTGTTTCTACCTGATGATGTATAGACTTACGGGTTTCGCTTAGAAAAGGAATTCCTAAATAGTCTATACTAGGGCGTATTTTATGTAATACTTTTCTTACCTCGGTCCAGTCTTCTTTGGCTGTTTTTTCTTTCAGTATATTCAGTTCCATTGGGAGGTTTAAGATAACCACCTCAATCATCTCTTTCAAAAAGCTTTCGTCTTCTTGAACCGTGCGTTTAAGTATACTCAAGTCGACTTTGAACTCGTTTTTCAAGGATAGAACTTGAAGAATGCTCTCTTCTAGAAAAGGCAGATCCACGGGTTTTTGCAATAACTGCCAATTGCTGAAAAGTGCTAAGGAACTGAATTCTTCAACTTCGCTTCCGCTTACAAAAATAAAGGGCACAAAGTCGTTTACGCTTCTTCTCTGCTCTATTACTTTAATCCCGCTCAAGCCCTTGAGTTGGATATCGGAGATAACAATATCGAAGGAACTCTTAGTTAAATGTAAAATCAACTCTTCACCAGAAGCTACTACCGTGAGTTGCGCTTTTCGCGACTCTAAAAATGCAGCAATTACCGCACGACTTACGGGGTCGTCTTCCCCCAAAAGAATTTTAAATTCGCCAAGAGTGGGTGTTGGTTTCGAATCTGTTTGCTTCTTTTTTTGTTTGGCTTGTCCTTTATCAAAAGCAAGGTCGAAGCTCATGGTGGTGCCTTTTTCCGGCTTACTGGTAATATTGAGGTTTCCGCCAAAAGCTTCAATAAGCTTTAAAGCAATGTTTAGGCCCAGGCCGGTTCCTCCAAAAATTCTGGAGGTGCTTTGGTCGGCTTGAGCATAAGGTTCCAAAACACTTTTAACTTGTTCAGGAGTCATTCCAATTCCCGTGTCGGTCAATTCAAAATGAATATTCACTTGATTGTTTTTCAGTGTAGTTGGCTTTACGGCAAGTGTTACTGTACCTTCTGAAGTAAATTTTAGAGCATTCCCTACCAGGTTATATAATACTTGACTTAAACGGGTAGGGTCACTTTTGAGAACAATAGGCTCATTAGGAATGTTGAGCTTTACTTGGGTGTTTTTTCTTTCTGCTTGAAATTCAAAACCAGCAATAATGTTGGTAATGCATTCTGTTAGGTTGAAATCTATTTGCTCAAACTGAAGCTTTCGGGCTTCAATTTTAGAAATGTCTAAAATATCGTTGATGATGGAATTAAGGTGGTCAGAAGTAGCCTTTAGCGATGGCAAATAATCGTTGAGTTTTGAGTTATCTTCTTGAATAAGGCTTACTAAACCTGCAATGCTATTCAATGGTGTTCTTACCTCGTGGCTTACATTGGCAAAAAATTGATTTTTGAAAGCTTGAATTCTCTTTAACTCCTCGTTTTGATACCCAAGAAGCTGGTTTTCCATTTCAGCCACTTTATTCTGAAGTAGTGCTACTTCTTCATTAATAACGCTATTGTTTCTGCTTTGCTGATTTAAAAGAATTCGCGGATAATCACTTGTTTTGTCAAGTATAACTAACTGAATTTGCCCATTTTTCAGCTTCTCAAAAGTTAGGCTCAATAAACTTTGTCGTTGTTCTTGCCATTCTACTTCAGGAAACTCATGGCTTTCGCCTAGGGCCATGCTTACAAAGACTTCTTGTAAGCTTTGTAAAAACATGAATTGATCGAAAATTGGCTGACTTTTATCTGTTTTTAGTAATGTGTCACAGCTCTCGAGTATTTTTCCAGCCTCATCAAAAATAGTTACTTGAATTTTTGAAGCTACTTGCTGAAGTTTGACTTTATCGAGCTTATCCATTTACAGCATTGCTTTAGCGAGGTCGATAAATGCTTCTTCAACATGTTCCCCTGTTTTGGCACTTGTGGCTTTAAAGGAAAGCGCAATGCTTTCTTTAACACTTTTAAACTCTTCTTCAGAAATCAAGTCTTTTTTGTTTCCTAAAATTTGAATAGGAGCACTGGGTAATAGCGTTTTTAAATATTCTATCTGCCCTTCGAGGTTTTCGTAGGTAGAAGGGCGTGTGAGGTCAAAAACATAGATAATACCGTGTGAGCCCAATTTATAGCTTTTTGATACGCTGTTCTGCTCGGTTTCGCCAGCGATGTCCCAAATGAGTAGCGTCATTTGATATCCATCGAATTCAACTACTTTTTTGTCGATTTTTACTCCGATAGTAGTGAGGTATTTTTCGGAAAATTTACTGTAAACAAATTGCTGTACTAAGGAAGTTTTTCCTACCCCGAAGTGACCAACAAGAATTACCTTTTTATTCATTCTTGTCAAAGTTATCAAAGTATTGCTCAAGACCAGAGGTTATTCTTTCTTGCTTTACTTCTTCATCGGCATCTTTGGCCTTTCTAAGTACTTTTTCGGCAAAATCTAGTAAGGTGTCGTCCAGCTTGTCGCGAAAAGCCATGCTCATTCCGCCCGAAGTAACCACAGCAATAAAGAATGATTTGAAGTTCTTTATTACGATTTTATAGTTGTCGTAATCAATGCTGTCCAGCTCTTGAGTTTCGCCTTTGAAAGCGTCTTCTACAAAGGTTTTAATGGCAGTAAGCATTGCGGCAATCATGTCTTGATCTACCGAATGGTTTTTAGAGAAGCTCCCCATTAGCATGCCCGATTGCTTTTCAACAATAAATATTTCTTCAATTTTAGGCTCAATGAGCTTAGAAATAATCATGTTTTTTTGAGGCGTGCCGGTAAACCAAGCTTTGATTCGAATCTTCCAAGCCTCCCAAGAAAAAGCAAGCTTCATTTGCTCATCTACTTTTTCAGAAAGCTTTTCTATTTCGCTGGTAATGTATTTTTTGATCATTCTACCCAAAATAGGATAGAGGGCTTCTACCACTTCATCTTGCGATTCGCGAATTTGTTTGCTAATCGTTTCGGTAATTTGAGGGCCGAAAAGATCAGGAAAGCGATGCCTTAGGCTTTCACGTTCATCGTCCAAAATAGGCTGAATTTTTTCTTCCAGCCTGTTTCTTGAGTTTAACTGATCATCGAGGTCGCTTAGCTTTTGGGCAAACTCTTCCCTTTCCTCCCAGTCTTTCTCTAGGAGTATTTCTCTAAGTTTATCAAAAGCCAAGCCTTTGCTCATGAATGGTTACTTATTCAGCGATTTGTTTGCCCATTTCTTGCAATAGGGCACCGAGTAACTTTCTGTTTACTTTTCTGTTATCAAGGTCGGTAACGGCTTCATCCATATCAGACCTAAGCTGAGTCACCTTCTTGTTCATGTCGGTTCTTAAGTCGTTGATGATGTTGTTGAGCTGATCGCGGGTGTCGTTTAATTCGCTTTCAATTTCGTTGCGCGTACGCTTGATTAACGCTTTGATTTCGTTGAACTCAGCATCGTACTGCTGCATGCTTTCGCCAAAAATCAATTGTTTAACTGCGTCAATTTTTGGGTCGCCTGAAGAAACAGGTTGTTTCTTTTCTTCTTCTTTTTCCTTAGCCATGATTTATTTAATTAAAGCTTTAAGTGTTTTTTCGTCTACTTCGCCCGAAGGGAAAAGACCATTGTTTTGTTGAAAAGTCTTAAGCCTATTGGCAGTAATTAGGTTAAATATTCCGTCTTGAGGAATGCTGTCTGAATCGGTGTTTAATAACTTTTGAAGTTCCCAAACGGCCGCACCTTTTGCTCCTATTTTTAGATCGAGCAAATGGTAATTTCTTTCGAAGTTAATGTCTTCTCTAGTCAAGCCTTGTTCAAAGTACATTCGCACTTCATAGTCATTATAACCTTTAGATTTTAGTTCGGCAGACATTTCAAGCTTAGTTTCGAGCATTTTGGCTGTGGCAATCATTTCATTATACACTTCTGTTGCTCTGGTAGATTCAAAATCTTCGTTGTTGATAAATCGAACATCTATTTGATCGTTTCTCCACAATGAACGTGCATAAGAACCCACCTCTAAAGCAGTTTTATAGTATTCTTTAAGCACAGCGCGATCGTAAAAATCGGTATCGATATTTTGGCTTAGTTCATAATCGTAAGCCGATGGCGGATTGAATCTACGATCTTTTAGATACTGAACTGCGACATAGGCAACTACACCTATGAGTATTACAATAACAAGAAGACGCTTCATGACTGTATGGATTAAAAAATCTCAGCCATAAAAATAGCAGAAATTATTGATCGGATAACATTGTGACGGGGGATAAAACTGCAAGAGTGTTAAACACGATAAGATTTTGATAATAATGCTGTTATGAGAAAGGCATAAAAAATGCCGCTCTAAACGGAGCGGCATTGAATAGAATTTTATATAATGTATTTTATTATAAGTCGTAATTCACTGAAAATAAGAAATATCGCTTTTGAATAAAGTACTCGTAAGTGCTGATTAAGCTTTCCGAAAATGAATCTCTTCTAATTCCTGTGGTGTTCAGCAGGTTCATGGCGGTGGTTTTAAACTCCCATTTGCTGCCTTCTTTTCTGTAACTCAACTTAGCATTCAGTAGGTCGTAAGTGCTTTTTGTTCCGTTTGAAGTGTTTTTATAAGTGTTATACTCATAGTCGGTATCGAAACGGAAATCTTTTAAGAAATTGATGTACAAACGAGCCGTAGGTTTGTGATTTTCGAACTTACTGCTAGTGCTGCTGGCGGTGTAATTATTGAATGAAACTTCATAACCAAAATTGAATTCTAAAGCTTTTAAAACCGTGGTAGAAAGTCCCGCTTTATATCCTTGTTGAAAGCTTACATTTTCATTGGCCAGATCGCTAATGCGGTTATTCGTTACAGACCGCGACCAGTTTCCGGAAAGACTGACTCTGTAATGGTCAAACCTTTTGTCGATACTGGCATTCCCCGACATGCTTTCATTGGCAAAATCAATGTTAGTGGGTGTATTTACCCTTTCCAATCCGCTGAAATCTATAATGTTGGTGATGTCGTCATAGCGTTTTTGGTAGTTTACTCCGCCCGAAACGTTAAGGAAATTATACATGTTGAAATTGAAATAGTTGAGGTTTATATTATGATACCAACTATTGTCTAACACTGGGTTTCCAGCAAATAACGAGTTATAACCCCTTACAATTATGCCTTTCGCAGCGTTTTGAATATCGGTAAAACTGGCTGACATACCATAATTCAAATTCAATGAATGTGAATTTCTGAAATTGTATTTGGCGTTTAATGAAGGAAGTAAAAGCGTTTTGTCAAAACCTTCGGTGATGCCGTTTTGCTGATTTTCGATGGAATACTGATGCAGGTTAAGCCCTGGGTTTAATACCAACTTTCCAAACTTCACTTTGTAGTAAAGCCCGAAATAGTAATCGCTGAAACTATAATCAACTAAGTTATTTAAGTCGGGATCGTTGAACTCATTTGTACTTCCGTTGTCCAATTTTTGCAAAATACTAGAACTCAAGTCTTGACTGGTTTGGTTTACCCCAAGTTTGAAATTGATGTGATTGGTGTTGTTCAGAATTCTATAATAGTTAATGGCGGCTTCGGCTTGCTCGGTACCTATATTTTTAAATTGAAGCAGGTTGTAAGGGCTGTTGCCCGTCATAGGAATGATTGCCGCAAAAGGCCTTTGCGTTGTCGACAAGTCATATGTTGGGTCTTGCTCTTGGTTTTTGTAAGCTACTTCAGCCGAAAAAACGTTCTTTTCATCTGGCGCATAAAACGCCCTTAATTGCTGTTCAATAGAAAAAGGCTGTTGAGTGCTTAAGCTATTGATATCATTCGAAGTATTATTGAAAAGCGAATTTTGAAGGTCTGAATTTTCAATATTAGAAAGTCGAGAGAACACATTGTAATCCAATTGCAAACTTGCGTTTGGCGAATAGGTAATGCCCAATTTGAACAAACCCGAAGTGCTCTGAACATTCGATTCAGTAGTGAGGGTTTCTGTTTCTCCTGATTGCAAAACATATTGGCGCTCCGATATTGAACCCAAAGTGTTATCTACTTTAGAACCAATGGCAAAACCTGAAAATCTGATTTTGCTGCTAGGCGTGTAATTGAAGTTGAGGGCTCCCAATTGGTTATTTAATTCTTTTGCGCTGTTTCTTTCTGCCATTGGAATACCCAATTGGTTGGAGCTTACGCGGAAGTTTGAACCTGATCGGCTTGCTAAACTCGCTAAGCCACCGCTAAACCTAAAGTAGTCGCTCATGCTAAAGGCCAAATCGCCTACGTTATTGGCATCACCAATAAAGTTAATGTTCGTTTTCTTATCATAATAGAAAACATTGGCGTGAGCTTTATATCGTTCTTCTGGGCCCCCGGCAAGTTCCAAATCGCCAAAAACCATGTTTTTCATGTCTTCCTTGAGTTGAATGTTCAATGCCAGTTGCTCACTGTTATTCACCCCGCTTAAAGGGCCAACATCGTTGAAATTCTGCAATACCTGAACTTTGTCTACCGCTTTGGCAGGCAGGTTTTTGGTAGCCAGTTTGGTGTCGCCTTCAAAAAACTCTTTCCCATCAACCAATAGCTTGTCTACTTTTTTACCCTGTACTTTTACTTGGCCGTCTTCGTCTACTTCAAAACCAGGTAAATCTTTGAGCACATCTTCTAGTTTGCGCTCGTTGCCTTGGGTAAATACATCGGTTTTATAAGTAATGGTGTCACCTTGAATGAGAATGGGCATTTCAGAAACCACTTCTACAGCACCCAAATTTCTTTCGTCATTATTCAACTGAATTGAAACTGGTAAATCTTGGGTGTCTTTGGCGGTGAAATACCTCTCGAAAGGAACAAAGCCAATAAAACTGACCTTAAGCTGATAGACTTTTTGGTCTTCTAACAGTAATCTAAACTGACCTTGCTTATTGGTGACTCCAAACGAAGCAATCGTTTTTTTGGTGGTGTCCATGGCCATTACGTTGGCAAATTCAAGGGGCAAACCCAATGAATCTCTTACCTCGCCAAGGTAAACCACTTTCTGTTGGGCATTTGCGTTTTGCATTGCTACACATAAGAATGTGAGCAAAAAAATTAAACCTATTCTTTTCATGTTGTGAGTTTTTGACCTTTGGGTTCGAAAAAATTAGTTGCCGCCTATTTTTATAGTAAAGCTTTTGCCATCTCCGTTGGTACCCTGGCTATACTTTTCCATCATCTCTTTGGTTTTTTCGTCTCGAATAACCTTTAATTCTTCTGGTGTCACTTTTTTACCTTTCGATGGCTTCTTGATTTTCACCCCTTCTTCAGGATTCAGAATTACTTTGGTGCAGAGGTAAGTGATTTTGCCGTCAGTAATTTCCATGATTAAACCCGGCAAACCCCAAAAATCATCGGGTCCTTGCGATACTGGAATTTCAGGCGTGAACCAGGCCTCGATATTGATGGTGTCGGAGGTTACCGTTGATTCCTTGTCGTCATTGTCGAATGAAATAACGGTGCGCTCTACTATTTCCGAAAAAATGGCTTTTTGGGCAGTGTAATTACCAATTTTCTTGGTTTCGTTGGTCAGCTGCCATTCTCTGTTTTTTAGTTCACTCTCAACTAAAAAAGGTTTACTAAACACTTCGGTTTCATTTAAAAATAGATTGTCGGCGGTGTTTTTATATTTAGTGCCCGAATTGGAAGATATTCTCATTACCACACCCCCAGCTGCCGTTGCAGGCGCTCCTTCAAGACTTTCCACTTCGGCCCAAGTAGATTCAGTTAAGTTGAATTTCAATTCATATTCTTTTTGCATTTGTTTTTTAAGGCTTTCCTGAATTTGCTTTTCCATTTCTGGCGACATCCCATCTCCTTTAATACTTAACCCGCCCATTTTGCGAGCAGATTGGTAGGTGGCGATGCCTTGAAAATTCTGGGCATTTAGGGTGAGCGTTCCTGCTGTTATAATGCCCAACAAGAGCATAATTGTTTTTTTGAGCTTTTTCATTTTTGATCTGTTTTATGGAATACAAAAAAGCTTGAATTCAATTAAACCGATAGTTAACCAGTGTTAACGAGTGTTAACCTTTGATGCTCAGGTATTACGAATGCGTATATTTGAACTGTGAAAAAACGCAAGTTCAAGGCTATTATCTATCTGATTTCCTTTACGGTACTTATTACTGTGGGCATTCAAGTGTATAGAAATGTTCAGAATTATAATCTGAACAAGCAGCGTTTTATCAACGATGTGCAAGTAGCTTTAGACAACGGAGTAGAAGGCTATTTTTCCTCTTTGGCCAAGAATTTTGTTTTTCTAGACAGAAACGATAGTGGCGCTTTTGATGCCAGCGAAATCAAGGCGTTTTTTCAGAATAGTATTAAAGGAAAGGCAAGCGATTCTTTAAAAAAGTTTCAGTTCTCTACCAATACGGCAGTTCTCTCAGACACTTCTATTGGTGGAGTAACGATTCGAAGCACGGGCAAAGGAGATTCAAAGGTTCAACTAAGAGGTGTGGCTAAGCTGAATAATGGTGTATCCATTAGAAATATTACGGTTTCAAAAGACACGATTTCTTCTACTAGACTGAATGAACTAGAAGCTTTTACTACCAAAGTTATGATTTCGATGGTGCAAGATACCATTGACTTTAAAAACTTAACCCAGTATGTAAAGAAGGAATTGGGCCGAAAGAAAATAGACATTGATTTCGCTTTTGCCTCTTTACAAAACAATGAGGTGGTTGAACGGTCTAGAGAATTTAGAGATGATGAGTTTTCGCTTTCCACGCTTTCAAAAGCCAGTTATTTACCCAAAAAGGAGCTGAAGATGTATTTCGATAATGCCTCTTTAATTATTCTGAAAAGAGGAATGGTTGATTTGCTTATTTCATTGCTCATTTCCGTTTCTGTGATTGGTTCGCTGTTATATCTCTATAGAATCATCAATCAGCAAAAGCAGTTGGCCGAAATTAAAAATGACTTGATTAGTAACATCACCCACGAATTTAAAACCCCAATTGCCACGGTAACATCGGCTCTTGAAGGTATTGCGAATTTCAATAAACAAAACGACCCTGAAAAAACGGCCAAGTATTTAGATATGTCGAACGACCAGTTGAAAAAACTCAACCTGATGGTGGAGAAACTACTGGAAACCGCCACGCTCGACAGTGATGAATTGAGTTTAAGGAAAGAACCCGTGAATCTTACCCTGTTGCTTTCCAGTATGATTGAGAAGTACAAAATGTTGGCTGGAAATAAACGCCTTGCATTTGTGGCACCTACTGCGGATGTAATTATTGAAGCAGATCCTTTCCACCTTGAAAACGCCCTCTCCAATTTGGTAGACAATGCCATAAAGTATGGAGGAAACGAAATTCAGGTAATTTTGACGAAGTTAGGTAACCGTGCGCAGGTAGTAGTACAGGACAATGGCGGTTATATAGAGAAAACCCAAAAGGAAAGGGTGTTTGACAAATTTTACCGAATTCCTACAGGTAATCAACATGATGTGAAGGGTTTTGGTATTGGCCTTTATTATACCCGAAAGATTATTGAGAAACATGGAGGCTCGATAGACTTAGTTTTGAAACCTCAACTGACCAGTTTTGAAGTGGCTTTTTCATGACGGATAAAATCAAAATATTATTGGCCGAAGATGAAATGGCTTTGGGCACTATCATTAAGGAAAGTCTAGAAACCCGTGGTTTCGATGTGCTTTTCTGTACCAACGGAGAGCAAGCCTTAAATACTTATCGTACAGAGAAGCCAGAATTATTAGTGCTGGATGTAATGATGCCCAAGAAGGACGGTTTTACGCTCGTCAAAGAAATTCGGGCTGAAAACGATAAAATCCCTGTCATTTTCCTGACCTCTAAATCTAGAACCGAAGATGTAGTGGAGGGTTTTGGTTTGGGCGGAAACGATTATTTGAAAAAGCCTTTTAGTATGGAAGAGCTTATCGTTAGGATTCATGCGCTTTTAGACCGAAAGAGAAAGCGTGAATCTTCAGAAGAAATCAATATAGGTAAATACCGCTTCAACCTTTCAAAACAAAAATTAGGGTTGGGCGAGAAGGAACAAACCTTAACCCACCGTGAAGCGCAACTGCTTTTTTACTTGAGCGAAAATCGAAATGCAGTTACCGACCGAAGCTTAATTCTTACTCAACTTTGGGGCAATGATGATTTTTTTAATGCCCGAAGTATGGACGTTTTCATTACTAAACTCCGCAAAAAACTAAGCGAAGATGAAACCGTAGAAATTCTGAATATTCGTGGTTACGGTTATAAGCTGGTGTGTTGAAGTATTAATGTGTTTGAGTACTGATGTATTGAAGTGTCGAAGTATTGGTTTAAGCCATCAACCTATTTCAAGAGGAGACATGTCGGCCTATGTCGAGAAAAGGCAGAAAACCTACTTCGTCACTATTCTAATCAGCGCATCGTAGCCTTTCAGCTTACGTTTTTTGTGGTACTCATACATCTTATCGTTTTTGATGATTTCCACAGTCTGTACTTTTTTATCTCCTAAGTTGTTTAGGTCATCAAAGGTCATTTCTGGTTTCAGTTCACCATCTAGATCAATAATGATGTTACGCTCGGCCAGTCTATCGCTGACGAATTTTAATTGTAAATCATAACTCAAAGCATCCCCAAACTCGATTCTTGTAAAATCATGAGTTATGGCTGATGCGGTAAACGGATCTTTTACAAGTAATGAATTGGACTCCAAGTCGTTATTATTTTTTGTAGATGCGCGGATTAACGCTAAGTTTTCACCTTTTAGTTGAGGGTATATTTTAAGGATTTTTGCCTGGTCTCTAATTACCTGTACAGATACAATTGCTTTTGGATCGATTGCCATTAAATCTTTCTCATCAACGATTTTATTGTCGACTTCATAAATCAGGCTGTCATTTGTTGCTTTCGCTCTAGTAAATTTCAATTCAACTGGTTCGTTTGTATCATCGGTTATTTTTTTGGAAACATTTTTAAGGGTTAGTCTGATGGTGTCCTTCTCCTGTAAGCTTTCCTCCAGTTTCTTTACTTCTTCGGAAACGGCAGTCTGGTTATCAACAATTTCTGTAGTTGCCGTTCCTTTAAAAAGAGTAGATACATTGCCCGTAAAATCATTTTGTCCAGTGGTAACTCTGTTTCTTTGCGTTACTAGAATATTTCCAGTTCTCCCTTGAATTTTACGAACCTCTTCTTGAGCCTCTACGAGCTTTGCTTCTTCCTCCTTCACCCTCTCTACCCACTCAATAATTTCCTCCTGAGTTACCTCAGCCTTTTCAACCACCGAAGCTTTAGATTGTGCTGAAGCCTTAATTAATTCTTCCACTTCTCTAAGGACTTCTTGGGTCCGAATAATCTGCTGATCGGTCTGAGTTTTTGCAGAGCGTTTGGCTTCCGTTTCAAGTTTTTCTTTGGCGCTTTGGTGTTCTTCAGAAAACATATGGATTTGGTTGAATGCGGTTTTATAGGCTTCAAACTCTTCGCCTGTGATTTCCGCTTTGTCATTCAAAATCATCGTTACAGTGCCAGAAGCATCGGTTTTCACCGTCACTTTAGAGTTTGGATTGAGTAGCTCTAGAATGGCTTTGTTCACCTTGGTGGTATCTTGAAGTACCGGGTTTTGCATCAAGCTTTCAATGTTGTCTTCTTCCAGATCAGCCATAATGGGTTTGTCTTCTTGGGTCGCATTCTGACTCATAAGAGCAAAGCTCAATACCAGAATTCCCAACGACATAAAACCACTGAACCAGTTCATTTGGGGCTTATGATCTACAATGCGTTTTACCCTGCTCAGCAATTGATTCTTTTTTCCGGCAAAGGCCAAAGCAGGTTGAAATTTATGACCTTGATATTCAGAGGCATTGGTGAGCGCTTTGATCAGTGTGAGCTTTTTACCCAGCTGATTTAGGGCAATATCATCACAGTGAAACTCCCTTTCAGCATCTAGCTGTATTTTGAGCCACCAAAAAGCAGGGTGGAAAAAGTAAATCACTTGCAACAGGTTGATAACTATGTTGATAAGAAAATCTTTTCGTTTGATGTGGGCCAGTTCGTGCACTAAAATGGCCTCAATTTCATCAGTAGGAAGGGCTTGGATGAGACCCATTGGAAAAATGATAACAGGCTTAATCACCCCCATGACTAATGGAGAAGAAACTCTTTCAGACTGCTTTAAAAGCACTTTTCCCTTTATCTTCAAAGAGTTGCAGAGTTCGTTCATTTTCTCTAACCAGACGGAATCTGTAATCAGGTTGGCTCCGGATTTTAGGCGATTTAGAAAGTAGAAACCTCCTAACATTCTGACTGTGAATAAGAAGGCACCCATGAGCCAAACCACTAAGGCCAAATTGGCGTTCTGTGACGTCCAAGCTTTCCATTTTTCCATAATGGTGAGTGAGGTAGCCACCTGCTCAATTGGTGTTGAAGCTTCATTGAATTCTAAGGAAAACACGGAGGTATTTTCGAAATCAAGCGGGCTATTAAAGGTTGAAGTTATTGCACCATTATCTAAATGCCCCAGAAAAGTAGTGATGGAAAGTAGAGGTAAGATAAGAGTAGCAACAAGCACTACGGCATATCGTTTTGCAGGCGAAGCTTTCTTCATAAAAAGCAAAACAACAAAACTGACGATCAGCACTAAGGCACCTTGCCAAAGCGAATCGAATAGGGTTAAGCCTAAGGCTTCGGCCCATTGAGGGTTGATGAATGCTTTCATTTTTGTTCTCCTTCAAGTTGTTCAATGAGTTTTTTGATTTCTTCGAGCTCGGCTTTTGAGGCTTTTCCTTGCCCTAATGCCTGCATGACCAATTGCGAGGCTGAACCGCTAAAAGCGGCATCTACTAATTTGTTAAGTAAATTGTGCTGTACATTTATTTGTTCAATTGCTGGTTTGTACACATGGGTGCGAGAAGACTCATCTCTAGTAACAATGCCTTTTTGCGCCATAATCTGCATTAGTTTCAAAGTAGTGGTATAACCTGTTTCCTTTTCCTGACTGAGTATTTCATTGACTTCCCTCACCGTACTTGGGCCTTTTTCCCAAAGCACTTTGAGTATGTCTAGTTCCGATTCCGTGGGCTTGTGTGTCATGTTGTTTTTTTTAATACTGACCTCTTCTGAAGTAGATAATTTCAGTCTACGACAAATTTCGTATCAAACATATACGAACGAATTCGTAATAGCAAATTTTGTTACGAATATTTTCGTAGACATGTACGGTAATTTGAATAGGTTCATATGATTTCTACCATAAATGTGAAACCCTTTTCCTCTCATCACCTTTTTGGAACAATTATACTATGTGTCTGTATTTAGCACGAAAGGAATGCTTAATTTCATTAACCACTAAACTTACCAACGAGATGAAACTATCGAATAATTTAAAACGACTTCCCCAGCTTCTGGTCGTGGCGGTGCTATTGAATTTCGGTTCAGTACAGGCACAAGACACCAATATGGGCTACCAAAGGCCTCCAGAAGAAATTGCTAAACTGATTGATGCGCCTTCTACGCCATCGGTGAGTATTGACTCTAAAGCAGAATGGATGCTGCTGATGGAAAGACCAGGCTACCCTTCGATTGAAGAAGTAGCTGCGCCAGAGCTTAGAATTGGCGGAACCAGAATTAACCCTGCCACCAACGGACCAAGCAGAGAAAGCTTTATGACAGGCCTGAGTTTAAAGAACATTGCTTCGGGGCAAGAATTTCAGTTTTCAGGAATGCCAAGCAAACCTCAAATTGGTAATGTAAGCTGGTCGATGGACGAAAGTAAAATTGGTTTTACCAATACCACCGAAAACGGAATTGAGCTTTGGGTGGCAGATGTCAACAGTAAGTCAGCCAAAAAATTAACAGGTGAAATCATCAATAATGCCTATGTAGGTGCATATGAATGGATGCCAGACAATAATTCATTATTGGCAAGTACTGTTGTCGACAACCGTGGTCCTCAGCCCAAAAAGCCTTTAGCACCAACTGGGCCAGTACTTCAAGAAACTTCTGGCGCACTTGCTGCTTCAAGAACCTATCAGGATTTACTGGAAAACCCGTATGACGAAATGCTTTTCGAATACTATACCATGGTTCAGTTGAGAAAAATCGACATGAATGGGAATAGCCAAAAAGTAGGGCAGCCAGATATTATAAAGTCTGTAAATATTTCGCCTGACGGCAACTATATTTTAGTTCAAACCATTCAGAAACCGTTTTCTTATTTAGTGCCTGCTTCACGTTTTCCTTTTCAATACGAAGTATGGAGCAGTACAGGAAGCTTGGTAAAAGTAATGGCCAAAATTGATTTGGATGAAGTTCGTCCCAATGGATTTGACGCCACAAGGTTAGGTGCTAGAAGCATGACTTGGAGAGCTGACAAACCGAATACGCTTTACTGGGCAGAAGCAAATGATGGTGGAGACCCGAACAAAGAAGTAAAAGAGCGCGACATTGTATACATGCAAAGCGCTCCGTTTAACGGAAAACCAACCAAGCTTTTTGGAACAAGCCTGCGCTATTCTGGCATTCAGTGGGGCGATGAAAACAGGGCTTTATTAAATGAAGGCTGGTGGGCACAGCGTTTGGAAAAAACCACCTTGATTGATCCTTCTAAGCCTAATACTCCTGGTCAGGTGTTAATCGACCGCGCTACTACCGACCGTTATAATGATCCTGGAAACCCAGTAATGATTAAAAATCAATATGGCTGGAATGTGCTTTTGTTTGACAAAGACGATCTGTTTATGCGTAGTACGGGTGGTTCGCCAGAAGGTGATAGACCGTTTTTGAGCAGGTTTAATACGAAAACCAAAAAGGCAGAAATACTTTTTAGGTCTGAAGCCCCTTATTACGAAAGAGTAACTGATCTGCTTTCTAAAAAAGGAGATATGATAATTACCATTCGTGAGTCGGAAAAAGAGCCACCAAACTATTATATCCGTGATTTGAAGAAAGGCACAATGAAGGCGATTACTGATTTCCCTCATCCGCAACCTTCATTAATGGCCATTAACAAGGAAATAGTAAAATACAAAAGGAAAGATGGCGTAAACTTAAGTGCTACGCTTTACACCCCGGCTGGCTACGACAAAGATCGAGATGGCCGTTTGCCAGTGATTATGTGGGCTTACCCAATTGAGTACAAGTCGGTAGAAACTGCTTCTCAGATTAGAGGCACACCTTATTCGTTTACCAGAGTAAGTTCAGGTTCACCATTGTTTTGGGTGCTACGAGGTTATGCCGTAATGGATGGTACGGAGTTTCCAATTATTGGTGAAGGTGATAAAGAGCCGAACGACACTTTTGTAGAGCAATTGGTAATGAATGCCGAAGCGGCCATCGACAAAGCCGTTGAAATGGGCATTGGCGATCGTAATAAATTTGCAGTAGGAGGCCATTCTTATGGAGCCTTTATGACGGCCAACCTTTTGGCGCATTCCGATTTATTTGCAGCTGGAATTGCCCGAAGTGGTGCTTATAATAGAACATTGACACCATTCGGTTTTCAACGTGAAGAGCGTACTTATTGGGAAGCCCCAGAATTATACAACACCATGTCGCCATTTATGAATGCCGATAAAGTGAATGAGCCATTGCTTTTGATTCACGGTGAGGCCGATAATAATTCAGGTACTTTCCCAATCCAGAGTATTCGTTTTTACAATGCCATTAAAGGGCATGGCGGTACTTCGCGTTTGGTAATGTTACCTCACGAAAGCCACGGCTACCGCGCAAAAGAATCGATTATGCATATGCTTTGGGAAATGGATTCTTGGTTAGAAACCCACGTAAAAAATGGAAAAACTAGCCCAGAAAGCGCAGCCATCAACAGTAAGAAGTAATTGATATACAAATACTGAAACAACTAACCGCACTCGAAAGGGTGCGGTTTTTTTGTTTGGGGTTTACGGTGGTAAAATTCAATATATTTTAGGTTAGCAATCACATTCAAGCCTGACTGTTATTATTTTCAATCAAGAATTCCAATTTAAAGGAAATGTAAGCGCACTTAAGAATCATCGAAAGGTCTGCCACTCTCACCAGTTACCGTTAAGGCAATTGTTCTTAATACTTAAATCAAGTAACCCTATTTCATAATTTAAACTGTCATTACACATCTGAAAGGGTCATGGGAGCATGCCCTTTTTCTGTTTACGCCAACACTTTTATCAGGTAAATCGTCTCCTGATTTCCTGAATCAGGAGTTAAGGCATCCATTTGAGTACTAGAATTGCATGAACTCAAATAAATAACATTATGAAAAAATTATTAGCGGTGCTGCTACTATCGATTGCAGCAGTAGAAGCGAGCGCTCAATTTCACACTTTAAAAATTCCTCAGCCGAGCAATCGTGTTACCGAAACACAGCGACTTGCTGTCACAGATATCACCATCGATTACTCCAGTCCTTCTGCGAATGGAAGGGATGTATGGAATGACACCAATGTAATTCCTAAAAATGGTGACCCGATACCGTGGCGAGCTGGTGCTAATATGAATACTACCATCGAATTCAGTACCGATGTAACCATTGAGGGTAAGGCATTGAAAGCAGGGAAGTATGGATTTCATATCATACCTAAAGATGATGGCTACCAGCTCCTTTTTGCTCATAATAATGATCAATGGGGAAGCTATTACCTTGATGTGGACAAGGATGTTACCTTAAAGGTTGATGTAAAAAGTGAAGAATGCGCTCCTTCAGAAAAGCTGGACTATGAATTCATCAATTGGACTGAATCAACAGTGCAAGTCGCTTTGGAGTGGCGTAATCAAAGGATTCCTTTTACAGTAGGTGTTGATATTAATAATACTGTAGTTGAAAGTTTTAGAAGTGAGCTGCGTGGTATCAACACTTACCACTGGCAAGCGTGGAATGATGCCGCTGCGTGGTGCCTAATACATAACACTAACTTAGAAGAAGCACTTACCTGGGCAGATAGGTCTATCAATGGTGGTTATGGTGGTTTTGCTGCCAATAAAAATGTGACTAACCTCACGACTAAAGTTAGACTTTTAAAGGCTCTTAATAAGAGTGAAGAGCTCACGGCTACAATTACTGAATTGAAAGCTATGGATATGAGCCCGAATGAGGCCTATGAATTGGGGATATTTTTATTGCAAAACAATAAGGCATCAGATGCACTTGAAATTACAGAAAGGCTATTGAAGGAGAATCCTGAAGCATGGTTTCTAATGTTGAACAAAGGAATCTTTCAATACTACTTGGGCGATAAGAAATCTGCTCTGAAAACATTGAATGAAGTAGAAAAGGTTATTCCTGAAGGATTCAAGGCAAGGTTGGGCCAGATTAAAACTGAAATAGAGAACAATACCTATAAAGTACCTGGGAGTTGAGTTTTCGGGTTTTTTGACCAGACGGCATGCCAGCAATGGCATGTCGTTTTTATGCTGTTTTAAGTGCCTGGGTCTGCTTAAAAACCTTCGGACTCATACCCGTTTGTTTTTTAAACGCGGCATAAAATGCAGATGGCGTTTTAAAGCCAACATCATAAGCTAAAGCCTCCACTTTTACATTGTCTTCGATCAATAATAGGCTCTGCACTTCGTTAATTCTGAAATGATTAATGGCTTCAGGAAATGTCATTTTGTAAAGTTCTTTTACACAATGAGTGATCAAATAAGCGGGTATTTGTAATTGCTCGGAAAGTTGATTGATTGTTATTCCTGGCACTCTGTAAACATTTTCATGCTCAAAGGCCTCTTTCACCTTCTTTACATACAATGGAGAAACCTCTACCTTCATGGCTGGCTGAAAAACCACTGGAGATTTGAGGGCATTGATAAACACAAAATAAATGCCCACAGCCGCAATTCCTGAACCAATGGCATAATCCATCATGGAGTTGGTAAGGTGCTGATAAATAAAGGCCATCCAAACTAGCGAAACAGCAATCAATATTTGCTTGTTCCAAGCAGCAAGGCGCTCATGCTCATAAGTGCTTACGGTATTCACCTTCCATGCCTTGAGCAAATAGAAAAACATTATGACTGTAGTAATCTGATAAAACCATGTAAATCCTTCATCTTTTACTACCGTGAAGCAAAGCACTGTACCAACCAATGGGTATATAAAATGAATTGCATAATAATACCATGGAATTGATTTTCTACTGGCAGCATAGGCGGTATAAAACAATGTGAGCGGCCCTATTAAAGAAAGCCCTAAAAAGCCTGTGGCCACACCTTCATCTGCCATAACAGGAAGAAGAAAATATGCAATAGACTTACCTACGCGAAGTGAAATTGCCAAAAACAGTGCGCCAAGAAAGTAGTTGCCAATTTTATCATCCTTTCTAATAAAAATGAGGTAAGCTGCTAAAAACAAACCAGTTGTTACTGCTATACCGGCAAACAAACCTAATATTCCAAAGAGATTCATGGGCTATGGATTCACGCTTTAGTTACGTTGAGCTTACAGTATTAGTTACGATAAGTAAAACGTGAATCTGATGGTGTTTTTCAGCAAAGATAATTGGTTTTATCAAAGCCCTATTCAATCAATCCAGCTCGCTATGTTCATCGGTATTTCTATTCTTATTTTTTTGTAAGCCATAGGCTTTACTATTTGCTTAGGGCTAACTACCTAAAATTCAATATATTTATGGGGGTTAGTCTCATACAAGACTGTTTGGGGATAAGTAAAAAAGCTAAATGAAAAATCTAAGTACAAGCATAGTTATAATTTCATTGACAATATTAATTTCTTGTCAAGATAAGCCTGTAAGTAAGGGGTATTTAATCAACGGAATCGCAAAAAATGTACCTGACAGCACCCAAGTTTTATTATACCTCTATCCAAAAATGGATGTAATTGCTGATTCTGCGATTGTTCTCAATGAAGAATTTCAATTCAAAGGAAATGTAAGTCGGCCAACCTTAGCGCATTTAAGGATAATCAAAAGCAGGGATGACAGGACTTTTTGGTTAGAGAATCAAGGAATTGATTTTGTTGGTCAAGAGGGGAGTTTTTCGGAAGGTAAAGTAAGTGGTTCGAATACCCAGAAGGAATCTGAACTACTTTTAGAAAGAAAGGACTCTATTTTTAAAGAAATGGGGAAACTTGAAGCGATGGTTACAAAAGAAAACCGTGATTCACTTTTTGTTTTTTATGAACAAATGCAATACGTGGTTATTGATATTAATAAGGGATTCATTAAGGATTACCCTAATTCCTATGAAAGTCTGACCCAATTAAACTGGTCAAAAGAAATGATGGGAAGTGAAGAAACAGAACAACTATTCTCGCAGATAAACGAAAAATTACGATCCACAGAAGAGGGCAAGGCAATAGAAGAGTTCATAGCCATAAACAGAAATTTGAAAGTTGGAGATAAGTATATTGATTTTGAACAAGCCAATGTAGACGGACAAACTATTCAATTATCCGAGTTAAAAGGAAAATATACCTTAATAGAGTTTTGGGCTTCTTGGTGCGGCCCTTGTAGGGCTTTCAATCCTGAACTGGTTGAGCTATATGAACTATATAATGACCAAGGTTTTGAAATTCTTGGAGTATCATTGGATAGTAATAAAGAAAAATGGGAAAAAGCAATTGAAAAAGATGGATTGACTTGGCCAAATGTGAGTGACCTAAAAGGAGATAATAATGAAGCCGCAATGATTTATGGAGTACGGGACATTCCTGATAATTTTTTAATCGATGAAAACGGAATAATCATTGACAGATTTATACGAGGAGAAAAATTACAAATGAGACTCAAGCAACTATTTAATGAAAAGGACGGCTTGTAACAGCCATCAACAGCAAGAAGTAATTGATATACAAATACTGAAACAACTAACCGCGCTTGAAAGGGGGCGTTTTTCGGTTTAGGGTTTACAGTTATAAAATTTGACATATTTATAACTATCAGACATATCTGTGACCGACTCATAGTGTAATAAGCAATTTGACAGCAAATGAAAACAGAACCAGTATACAAATACCGCTCAGGAAACAATGAGTTAAGGACTGGAAAGGAAATTTCGGATCTGGAAAGAGATATTCGATCAATTGAACAGAACTCCCTTTTTGCATCAAGTATTGACTCGCTTAATGACCCGTGTGAAGCATTGGTTTTTAGTGACAAATTGAAAAGAGAAACTAAACTTGCTTCGAATATACTAGGAGGGAAAAACGCGGATTTAGAAGGGTTTCATTCTCAAATTGACCAGCTCATTTCAAGCCTAAACGAAAAAGTTGGAATTTATTCTCTTGCAGGTAGATATAACCATGAGCTTCTATGGGCTCATTATGCTAATTCACATAAAGGATTTTGTGTCGAATACGATTTGTATAAGTTACAAAAAGGGTATTCAAATGAAGACTTATATACTTTTCGAATTAACTACTCTTCTCGACCACCACAATTAAGTATCTCTGACATAACAAGTAGAGATATTTTAAGTGCAATCAAAAAAGTTGCAGGCAGCAAGTCTAAAGAATGGAAATATGAGGATGAGACAAGAATCGTATTTGACAAACCTAAACTGAGACACTATCACCCTAAAGCGATTATTGGAATTTACTTTGGATTAAGAATGCCAACAGAAATTAGGGAAGATATAATGAAACGTTTATCGGGAAGAGACTTGAAATTTTACGAGATTATTCAAACTCCTAACACCTATTGTTTTGAAAGAAGGGAGATTTCAAATTATAACAAAAGTGAATTCAAATACCTAGAAGAAATTCCAAATACGATCACCGGAATTGGAAATGTCTCCTTCACTATTACTCATCTTGAATACTTTTGGTCATATAAAAAAGGGCTTATTGAAACTGAATTCGAAAAACCCGTTTCAAAAGATGCTCTAAGATGGCTTGCAGAATTAATAAAGAACCACCTTTTCAGAGAGGCCGATAGAGTGTTTATGATGCATAGATTGAAAGGTGAGCCTAAAGATGGAATCTGTTGGTCAAATAGTAATTACATTCTTGGTGCATATGAAATCAGTATTTATGGAATAACAAGCATATAATACCCTTTGATAGACTACTTTTTATATACAAATCCTTCCTAAAACAACCCCATTTGCCCTTTGTTGGTTTTCACAAATAAGTCGGTGCGGAGCTTAGGCCTGGGCTCCGTATTTTGAAAGTACTTGGCTTTAGAAAGTTCAAAGAGTCGGTTGATGGATTGCACCATCAAACCCTCGCCTCGCATTCTGGTGCTGTAACGGCTGTCGTTTAGTTTGCCTCCGTGTGCGGCCTTTATTTGGTTCAGAATTTTACTTGCCCTGTCGGGAAAAGCCTCCTGCACCCAATGTTCGAACACTTGGCCAATGGCGCCATTTAACCGCACCATGGTATAACCAGCGCTTCTCGCTCCAGCCTTGGAAGCGGCTTTCATAATTTCAGGAATTTCATGATCGTTCAACCCGGGAATAATAGGGCCAATCATAATGTTTACGGGCACGCCACGCTGGGTTAGGGTTTCAATGGCCTTCAAT
This sequence comes from Roseivirga seohaensis subsp. aquiponti, assembly GCF_001267955.1. NCBI lineage: Bacteria > Pseudomonadati > Bacteroidota > Cytophagia > Cytophagales > Roseivirgaceae > Roseivirga > Roseivirga seohaensis. The sequence goes on along the minus strand of NZ_JSVA01000004.1, from coordinate 317,146 downwards.
TTTCTAATAGCCGAAGCTGTTCTAGGTTCAAGCTTTCTTCTTACCGATTCATCCAAAGTAGTGAGGCTGAAATAAACGCTAATCAGGTTGAGGTCGGCCAAAGGGCCAATAATATCGAGGTCGCGGGTAATGGTGACGTTTTTGGTAATAATGCCCACGGGGTGTTTGTATTTCAGAAAAACAGCGAGCAGCTTTCGGGTAATTTCGAGCTTTTGCTCCAAAGGCTGATAACAATCGGTATTGCCAGAAAGCACGATGGTAGAAGGCTGCCAATTGGGGTTTTGCAAATGCTTTTCTAGCAACTGTGGCGCAGACTCCTTGTACATAATTACTTTTTCAAAATCGAGCCCAGCATTGTAGCCCCAATATTCGTGGCTGTTTCGTGCATAGCAATAAATGCAGCCATGCTCGCAACCTTGATAAGGGTTGAGGGAATAGGTCATGCCGACATCAGGACTTTCCACTTTGTTCACAATGGTTTTTGGGAAGATGGGGATGTACTTGGTGTTCGGGTTTTGGCCATCAAATTCATCGATTGCCTCTAGGTGTTCTTGCACATATTCGTGCATCAAGAACCTGTTCTTCACCTGCTTTTGAGCGCCTCTTCCCTTAATCATTAATCTATTATTATTAGTAAAACTAAAAATAATAGATTCAAACCAAACATTATAGCTAATAGATTGAGTATTTCTTTTGAAGCCTTATTTGTGCTCTTTTGTTTTCTGGACTATTAATTTATATTTTGGAACATAAAATTATACTTAAGCTATAATGAAACTCCGATCTCAGGCATTCTCAATTTTTAGTTTCCTTCTGCTGGTTTTATTGACTGTTTCCTGTGGTACTTCAAAAGAGGTTACTGATGATAATGTCAAATCCTACATTACCCAAGTAGTCGATTCCGTTATGGTCGATCGACTTTCAACACTTCAACTATTAGACTACAATGTTGACACGAAAGAGTTTTTAGTAGGCGATCAACAAACCAATGAAGTATTGATCGTGAACGAAAACGGTGACTTGGTCTTGCAATTCAACCCCCATGTTGAAAGCCCCGCCTATGTTGGTGATTATGACTTCGGTTGGAGTTTTTACGGAAATGATGGATTGGTTTGTCACAGCCACTATTATTTATATCAGTTTGATAAAAAGGGAAACAAGCTTGCCAAAATACCCTACCCTGTAGAAGCAAGGTCGATTTGGTGGTTAGATAGAGACCCAACTATGGTGGACAGTTATACTATAAATGGCAGCACTGAAGTGCTTGCTTTTATCACTGAGCCTGCTGGGCCTCCTTACAACTCTCAAGCCTTTCAAGATTCGACAGTTATGCTTTACCGTATGAATTTTGAAACTGGAGAGGCCACTCCCGTAATGGAAAAACAGCCTGAAAGTGTATATCGGACTTTAGGGAAATTTGTAGACCGCGGCTTTCCTTATGTAACGAAAATGAAAAACGACCGCTTTGCTCAGGTCTATAGCATTGACTCCATGCTTTACATTTTTGATGTGGCGAATAACAGCTTAGTAAACGCGATCCCGCTTCCAAAGGCTTTTCAGCCTGAGTATGAAACGATTGAGTTTGGAGAAAAGGGAGAGCCAGATATATTTAGAATTAACTCCTATGTGGTCTCCACTGGTGATAACATCATGGTTTCGGTCATGGGAAAAGTTCCAGAGTCTATCATAAGAGAAATATATAAAAAGGTAGACATGCTGTCTGAATCGCAGGATTATAAGGATGCAGTAAAAAAGTACATTACGAATAACCATTTACTCTTTGACGAAAACCGCTTTTTGGGCGAGATGAAATGGACTGCCGGAAATGTGGGGTATCAAAAAATCAGTAGCCCCGATGGATATTTCTGGGTTCAGCGTAGGTATGATGACGAACGCGATTACCAGACTTTTTTGAAAGTAAAAATTGTAGAAGACTCTAATTCAGAAAAACCCTAACCTCAGATTTGTATGCTTAAGTATTTCAAAAACTCTCAACTCTTTTTGCTCACATGCTGCCTTATATCAATGATGGCTTGCAGTGGTAATGAAGAAAAATCAGAAAGTAAAATAGGAAGCTTCAAAGCTGAAATTGTTGACTCTTTGGTGATTGATAGACTTTCAGTCTTGGAGTTATTGGATTACCAAAGTAGTACGGGAGACCTTCTCTTTGCCGATACTCAATCAGGTGATTACTTGGTGATGGACAAAGACGGAGAGGTTCTTTCTTCTTTTAACCCTCATATAGAAGGGCCAAACTATATGGGTAATTCTAGTTATGGCTGGAGCTTCTATGGTAAAGACGAACTGGCCGCTTATGGTCACGCTTACTTTTATCGCTTTTCTAAAGCTGGTGAAATACTTGGGCGATATGAACCCCCAATAGAAGCGGGCGGGGGTATTATTCTAGATTTTAAGCCACAGCGCATAAAGGCTTTTGAAACCCAACGAGGCACAGAAGTACTGGCCATGATTTTGGACCTGACCAATAGAAACCGTAGAAGTCAGCAATATCAAGATACTATTGATGCTGTTTTTCGAATGAATTTTGAAACGGGTGAAACCACTACGGTTATGCATAAGGAACCTGACAATATTTACCGTACTGCTGGAGAGTACCTAGACTGGGGTTACCCGACTTTCACACTATTGGCTGGAAGCACCTTTGCTTTTACCCACCAAAGCGATAGTTACCTTTATATTTTTGATGCAGAGAAAAATGAGTACCTTAATAAAATTGCTATTCCAGCCGAGTTTTTGCCTAAGTATGAAGGGGTAGAATTTGGAAGTAAAGACGACCCTGAGCTGTTGAAGATAAACTCACACGTCTTTTCTGTAGGGAATAAAATTCTGCTCCTCAGTTTGGGGAAAATTCCTAACGCTGTAATGAAAGAGTTGCAACAGCTCCCTAGATGGTGGTACTCGCCTGAATTTGAGGCCGCCACGAGAAAATACATGACCACTGATTTTCTGCTGTTCGATCAAAAGCAGTTTTTAGGAAAAGTTGAATGGGATATTAACCTTAATGAGCCCATGCCAAAAGGCACAGAAAACGATTTTCTTTGGCTGAAACGCGCCTACAAAGATGAACGCGATTACCAGACCTTTTTAAAGGTGAAGATTGTGGAAAAATAATTTTCTAACTAAAAACAGAAACCTCTTCAATGGCTTTTTCCATGGCTTCTTTTTCTGAAAGCGTTTTTTCCGCAGACCAGCCAAAGTGATTTTGAAAATCTTTGAGGATAACCTCAAGGGTAGGTTTGATGCTGTGAATATCGAAATACAAACGGCCCGTTCTGCGGATATAGAAATCTTGAATTGAAAAGACCATTTCATTTTCTAGGCAATACCTCAATTCTGAACGAATCAATTTAAGGTGGAGTGCTTTGTTGTCAAAAGCATTCATGCCTTCAATAATTTTGTCTGTTGATTTTCCGTAATTGCTCACCAAATAACCCGCATAATACTTTTCGAGGCCAATGGCTTCTAGTTGTTCGCGGATCGATTTTCTGTATTTCTTTACTGCTTTGGCATTTTTAAAAGCGCCATTATCCAGATCAATATGAGTGGTTTTGGTTTCAACAATGGGCATGTCTTCTTCTTTGTGCAGTCTATCATACAAGCGATCAACCACCTTTTCAGCCATTTTTCTATAGCCCGTGAGCTTGCCGCCCGCAATAGAAATCAAGCCAGTTTCCGATTCGAAGATTTCATCTTTGCGCGAAATTTCTGATGCAGACTTTCCGTCTTCATGAATGAGTGGCCTTACTCCAGCCCAGCTCGATTCTACATCTTTGGCCTTTAGGTTCAACTTTGGAAAAGCATGGTTAGTCCCATTAATAAGGTAGTCTACATCGGCTTTGGTGGTCAAAATTTTATCCTTGTCGCCAAAGTAATCGGTGTCGGTAGTGCCTATATATGTGATTTTCCCTCGTGGAATGGCAAAGACCATTCGCTTGTCGGGGAAATCGAAATAAATGGCTTGCTTGAGCGGAAATTTACTGTGGGGCAACACAATGTGTACACCTTTGGTGAGGTGGAGGTGTTTGCTGGTTAAAGAATGGTTTTTCATTCTCAGTTCATCTACCCAAGGGCCAGCCGCACTGATGGTAGACTTGGCTCTAATCTCCATTTTTTCACCCGAAATAAAGTCCGTAGCAAAAACCCCAGCAACTTTTCCTTCCTTATAAATGAATTCATCGGCCTGCACATAATTAAGGCAATGGGCTCCAAACCTAGAGGCAGTTTTAATAATTTCAATCGTTAGGCGGGCATCATCGGTTCTGTATTCCGCATAAATGCCACCGCCTTCCACATTTTCTTCACTTAAAAGCGGTTCCTTCTCCAAGGTCTCTTCAATGTCCAACATTTTGCGTTGATCCACTTTTTCTACACCTGCCAAAACATCGTAGACCATTAAACCAATGCTGGTCATTAGCTTTCCGAAAGTGCCATCCTTAATGAGCGGAAGCAACATTTTTTCAGAAGTTACCAAGTTGGGAATGAGTTTATGGAGAGTGGCGCGCTCTCTGCCTACTTCACGCACGAGCGCAATTTCAAACTGCTTGAGGTAGCGCAAACCGCCATGAATCAGTTTGGTGGATTTACTGCTGGTACCCGAGGCGAAATCGTTCTTTTCAACTAAAACAGTTTTGAGCCCTCGCGAAGCGGCATCGAGCGCAATACCTGCCCCTGTAATGCCTCCACCAATGATCAATAGGTCATAGTGCTGCGCTTTTACAGTGTCTGTTAATGCTTTTCGGTTGGTAGAAGAGAGGATGTTCATAAGCTTAATTTTCTACCCAGTCCATAGATCTCTTCACCGCCTTTTGCCAAGTAGCATAAAGTTTTTCTCTTAGTTTGGCGTCCATTTCTGGCTCAAACTCATGCTCTATAATTCGGTTTTTGATGATGTCTTCTTGTTTCCAAAAACCCACTGAAATGCCAGCCAAGTAAGCTGCACCTTGCGCAGTGGATTCAATGACTTCTGGCCGTTCTACCCCAACGCCAAGAATATCGGCCTGAAATTGCATAAGGTAATTATTGGCCGCAGCGCCACCATCTACTTTCAGTTCCTTCAACTTTAAACCTGCATCTTTTTGCATGGCTTGTAAAATGTCACGGGTTTGAAAAGCCAGAGAGTCTAGCGTGGCCTTGATAATGTGTTCTTTTCCCGTATCACGAGAGAGTCCGAAAATGGCACCTCGAGCATACATGTCCCAATAAGGCGCGCCCAAACCCGCAAAGGCCGGCACCACCACCACTTCATGGCTGTCTTTTAGCTTTTCGGCAATGGCTTCGGAATCACTTGAATCTTCAATAATTTCAAGTCCATCGCGTAGCCATTGTACAGCTGCACCCGCTACAAAAACACTTCCTTCCAAAGCGTAGTATACTTTATCGTCAATGCCCCAAGCAATGGTGCTGAGCAAACCATTGTAAGAATGCTGAAGGTCTTCGCCCGTATTCATCAGCATAAAACAACCTGTGCCATAGGTGTTTTTTGCCATGCCGGGTTCAAAACAAGCTTGACCAAAAAGGGCGGCTTGTTGGTCGCCAGCAATGCCCGCGATAGGAATTTCTACTCCGTCAAGTTCATAAGTACCGAAATCCCCACAGCTTGGTCGGGCTTCTGGTAGCATGGATTTTGGAACGTCTAGCGCCTTTAAAAGCTTGTTGTCCCACTTCACGGTTTTGATATTGAAAAGTAAAGTGCGGGAAGCGTTGCTGTAATCGGTGGCGTGTACTTTTCTATTGGTCAGGTTCCAAACCAGCCAACTGTCAATGGTTCCGAAGAGTAAATCGCCAACTTCGGCACTTGCTTTTGCACCTTCTACATTGTCTAAAATCCATTTGATTTTGGTACCTGAAAAATAGGAGTCAATTACCAAACCTGTGTTCTCTCTAAGGTAGGCTTCAATGCCGCTGTGCTTTAGGTCTTCGCAAATGCTGGCGGTACGTTTGTCTTGCCAAACAATGGCGTTGTAAATGGGCTTTCCAGTGTTTTTATCCCAAACTACGGTGGTTTCACGTTGGTTGGTAATACCTATGGCCGCTACTTCTTCGCCATTGATTTTGTTCTTTTTAATGAGTTTAGAAAGGGTTTCCATTTGACTGGAAAGAATTTCCATAGCATCATGCTCTACCCATCCTGGTTTAGGGAAAATCTGAGAAAACTCTTGCTGCGCAATGTCAAGGATTTGCCCTTTTTGATCGAAAAGCACCGAACGAGAACTCGTGGTGCCTTGGTCTAATGCGATGATGTATTTCTTTTCGCCCATAATATTAGATGGATTTTGCTTTAACTGAAAAAATGATTTGACCTCCTATAATATTAGCGACTATTCAGCGGAAAGCCTAGAGCGGAAAACCAATTCTATTATTTGAAGAGAATGAACTTTTATTGCTGCTTCTGACCGTATATTTGACTCAAGTCTTTTTTACCTTTCCTGTTAAAGGCTCAATACTTAGCTTTACCGCGATGAATTGGTTACAACTTCTTTCTTTAGATACTCCTGATATTCAGCAAAACCAGACGAGAACGGTTTTCGATCGTGATTTTGATCGGATTATCTTTTCTCATCCGTTCCGGAAATTGCAGGACAAAACGCAGGTGCACCCCTTGCCAGAGCAGGATTTTGTCCACACCCGACTGACACACAGCTTGGAAGTGTCTAGCGTGGGCCGATCTTTAGGAAGGTTGGTAGGCAGTAAGCTGATTGAGAAGTATGATTTTCTTCAGAATAAAATAAGTGCACATGACATTGGCGCCATTGTAGCGGCTGCTTCTTTAGCGCACGATATTGGAAATCCACCTTTTGGGCATTCGGGTGAATCTTCTATTTCCGATTATTTTAAGAATGCAGAAGCAGAATTAAAACCTGAAGTAACCGAAGCCGAATGGGCCGACTTGATCAATTTTGAAGGAAATGCGCAAGGCTTTAGATTACTAAACCGACCGGGTTATCAGGGCTTGACATTGTCTTCGGCCACTTTAGCTGCCTTTACAAAATACCCTCGTCCTTCGCTGGTTGAAAAGCAAGACAAGGCCAGAAGAAGCCAGAAGAAATTTGGTTTTTACGATACAGAAAGAACCGTTTTTCAGGAATTGGGAAAAGAACTTGGTCTTGAGGTTTTAGGAACTGATCAGTACTGTCGTCATCCGCTGGCCTTTTTGGTAGAGGCTGCCGATGACATTTGCTACCATATTATAGATTTAGAAGACGGCTGTAATTTAGGCTTGGTCAGTTATGAGCAAACGGTGCAGCTATTGGCCAATGTGATTGGCGATAGGTTTCAGCCCCAAAAATTAGAGGCCATTCATAGCTTAAAGGAACGAATTGGAGTGCTTCGTGCTTTAGCTATAAACCAGTTAATTGGTGAGTGTGTAGATTTATTTATGAAGCATGAAGAGAAATTACTGACTTCTGAATTCGACATTTCTTTGGCGGATGAAATTCCTTCGAAAGCGGCTATGTCCGAAATTATTAGTGTTTCAGTAGAGAAAATTTACCGTAGCCGAGATGTAGTAGAAACCGAGGCCGCGGGTTATCGTGTATTGAATGGTTTGTTGGAAACCTTAGTGCCTGCAACTTTAGCAGGTTTTAAAAAGAACCTTTCTGCAAAAGACAAAACCTACTTTAGGTTATTGCCCACCGAAACTCAGGTTGAGGTGAAAGAAGCTTCTTCAGCATATTTGGCCTTAAGGGCCACGCTAGATTACGTGGCTGGAATGACCGATTCGAATGCTTTGAATTTGTACCGAAAAATTATGGGTATTTCCCTACCGGGAAGGTAGCCAAATTAACCTTTCTCTTTATAGGATAAAATGGTGAGAATCAATTTACTGAGAAGGGATTTCTATTACCTTTGTGATCTTTGAAAAAAATGTGGTCTAAACTTCCTCATATCGTACTGAAATACAGGCTCGCCCTGATGATTCTATTGCTCCTTTTTACGGTGTTCATGGGCTATATGGCGCGTGATGTAAAAATGGCATTTAACTTTAATACGGCTGTTCCAGAAACAGACGAAAACTATAAGTACTTCCAAGATTTTAAAAAGAATTTTGGGGAAGATGGAAACATCTTGGTGTTGGGTGTGAAAGATAGCAGTCTGTATGAGCTTGATAACTTCCTCAAGTATGAGGCACTGAACAAAAAATTACGAAGTGTGGAAGGTATCACTAACGTGATTTCATTGGCTACACTTCAGAATATCACCAAAAATCAAGACAACCGCAGTTTTGAGCTTACCCCTTTAATAAAGCAAAGCCCCACCTCTCAGGCAGAACTAGACTCCATAATGGCAGCGGCTTTGAACTTAAAGTTCTATAGCGGTCAGTTGATGAATGTTAAGAATGGTGCTACCCTGATTCTGATTACGATGGATCGGGAAGTGCTTAACTCTAAACTTAGGAATGATGTAGTGGGTGAAATTAAAGGCATTGGTAAAGCTTTTTCTGCCGATACAGGCATTGAGCTTCATTATTCGGGAATGCCGTTTGTTCGAACCATCATGCAAGAAATGACGGCCAAAGAGCTCAAGTTATTCATTGTGCTTTCTATTGCCATTACAGCCCTTATCCTCTTCCTCTTCTTTAGGTCGTGGACGGCTGTGGTTTTTCCGCTTATAGTTATTGGCGTAGTGGTAACTTGGGTAATGGGAACCCTCGGAATCCTTCAGTATAGTATCAATGTACTCACAGGTTTAATACCTTCAATCATCATTGTAATCGGTATTCCCAATTCAATTTACTTGCTGAATAAATACCATCAGGATTTTGCCAAACATGGTAATAAAATGAAGGCGCTTAGCCTCATGATCAGAAAAATTGGCTTGGTAACCTTCATCACCAATTTCACCACTGCCATTGGTTTCTTGGTTTTGGTTACTACCGATATTACCCTTTTGAAGGAATTCGGTTTAGTAGCTGGTATTAATATTTTAGCCACTTTTGTGGTAAGTATGGTGCTAATTCCAGGTATTTTCTCATACCTGCCTGCGCCAAAACCCGCTCAGCTGAAACATTTAGAGTTTAAGGTGCTTGGGCGTATGCTCACCTTACTCGACTTATTAGTACACAGACATCGCTATCGTGTTTTTGCAATTACTTTTGTGGTGGTTGGTGTTTCGCTTTATGGAGTTTCTAAACTCTATTCGGTGGCCTATATGGTCGATGATATTCCAGAAGAATCAAAACTTAAGCAAGACCTTTACTTTTTTGAAGAGAATTTTAACGGAGTAATGCCGCTTGAAATTATTGTGGACTTCGGAAAACCACGCTCGTCACTGAATGCTAGAAACTTGAGAAAAGTGGAACGTTTGGAAATCGGCCTCGATTCTATCGACTTTGTTTCTCAACCTATTTCAATTGTCAGTTTTGCCAAGGCCATTCGCCAAGCTTACTATAATGGCGATTCAAACCGATATAGCCTTCCGAGCCCAAGTGATAGGAATGCGATCCTGAATTATTTGAGCAATCAAAAGGATGAAGATGGATTGCTAAACAGCTTTGTGGATACCACAGGGCAAGTTCTTAGGGTTTCTTTAAAAACATGGGATTTAGGCTCTGTAAAAATGGACTCACTCATTACCCAGGTAGTGGAGCCAAGAATTAACGAAGTATTTGGTGAAGATGAAGATGTGCATACCAGTGTTACAGGTTCTACCTTGCTGTTTGTAAAGGGAAATAAATTCTTAATCGAAAACCTTCAAATGTCATTGTTATTGGCTTTCGCAATTATTGCGGTGATCATGGCCATTCTATTTGCAAACTTCAGAATGATTATCATTTCTATGGTGCCAAACTTAATCCCACTGATTTTAACCGCAGGAATCATGGGCTTTTTCGGAATACCATTAAAACCAAGCACGGCCTTAATTTTCAGTATTGCCTTTGGTATTTCTGTAGATGATTCAATACACTTCTTAGCCAAGTACCGCCAAGAATTGTTTGCCAATAAATTCTTTGTGCCTATCGCCATTAGTAACAGTATAAAAGAAACAGGCTCGAGTATGCTCTATACTTCTATAGTGCTATTCTTCGGTTTTGTAATTTTCGTGTTCTCCGATTTTGGAGGAACAGTAGCCTTGGGTTTACTTACTTCGTTAACCCTGTTGTTTGCCATGGTTACCAACCTTACCGTTTTGCCAGCTTTATTGATGGTTTTCGATAGTGGTAAACGAGATGTAAACGCTCATCCACTTATTGAGCACTATGAGTTTTATATTGAAGACGAAGACGAAGAAATTGATACTCAAAACCTATTGATTAAGAGTAACGACCCGTTTGTTGGTTCAACAGACAAAGACAATAAAGATTCCTAAAAGCCATTTTCGGCTTAGCCCATAAAACAAGGAGTAAAAGTGAAAAAGTACAACGAATACAAAAATCCGAATTATGCCCAAATAGGAGAACAAATGCTCCAATTCTGGAAAGAGAATGGCATATTCGAAAAGTCAGTAGACACCAGAGAAGGACAACCTTCTTTTACCTTTTATGAGGGACCGCCATCTGCTAACGGAACCCCAGGTATTCACCACGTAATGGCCAGAACTGTAAAGGATATTTTCTGCCGTTATAAAACGCAAAAAGGCTTTCAGGTAAAACGAAAAGGCGGTTGGGACACCCACGGTCTTCCTGTAGAACTTCAGGTAGAAAAGGAATTGGGCATTACCAAAGAAGACATCGGCAAAAAGATTTCGGTTGAAGAATACAACCAGAAATGTCGTGAGGCGGTAATGAAATTCAAAGATGAATGGGATGACCTTACCGAGAAAATGGGTTATTGGGTAGACCTCGACAACCCATACATTACTTTCGAAACCGATTATATTGAAACGCTTTGGTCGCTTTTAAAACGACTTTACGATAAAGGTTTACTTTACAAAGGCTACACCATTCAGCCTTATTCACCTGCGGCAGGTACAGGTTTGAGTTCGCACGAACTAAACCAACCAGGGACTTACCAAGATGTGAAAGACACATCGATGACGGCCATGTTTAAGGTAGAAGGTACCGAAAACGATTTCTTTTTGGCTTGGACCACAACGCCTTGGACATTGCCTGCCAATAACGGTTTGGCCGTTGGTGCTGGTATTGAATACGTAAAGGTGAAGACCTTCAACCAATACACTTTTGAGCCTATCAATGTGATTTTGGCGAAAGACCGTGTTTCTTCATATTTCAATGACAAAGCGAAAGACATTAAGCTTGAAGACTATAAAGCGGGCGATAAGCTAATTCCTTTTGAAGTGTTAGAAAGCTTTAAAGGCCGCGAGTTGGCAGGCAAAGGCTACGAGCAATTGATGCCTTATATTCCTTTAGAAAAGCCAGGCTGTACTGTGGTTGTTGGTGATTTTGTAACTACTGAAGACGGTACAGGTATCGTGCATATTTCAAAAACTTTTGGTGCAGACGATTACCGTGTTTCGGTAATGAATGACATGCCGGGCGTTTTCGTAAAAGACGAAGAAGGCAAAGATGTTCCGATTGTAGACAAGCAAGGAAAGTACGTGAAAGAGATCACGGATTTTGCTGGCATGTACGTAAAAAACGAATACTATTCAGATGAAGAGCGTCCTGAAAAATCGCTCGATGTTTTGATTTCGATCAAACTGAAAGAAGAGAACAGGGCTTTTAAAGTAGAAAAATACGAGCACTCTTATCCGCATTGCTGGAGAACCGACAAGCCGATTTTATACTATCCTCTAGATTCTTGGTTCATTAAAACTACGGCCTACAAAGAGCAACTTGTAGCGCTGAATAAAACAATCAACTGGAAACCCGCTTCAACAGGTGAGGGGCGCTTTGGCAACTGGTTAGAAAACTTGGTAGACTGGAACTTGAGCCGCTCGCGCTACTGGGGAACGCCATTGCCAATTTGGGTTTCGGAAGATAAAAAAGAGCAGAAATGCATCGGTTCATTGGCCGAGTTGAAAGCAGAGGTTGAGAAATCAATTGCGGCTGGCTTTATGACCGAAAGCATTGGTGAAGACTTCGATTTACATCGCCCTTATGTGGATGATGTGTACTTGGTGAGTGAAACAGGTCAGAAAATGACTCGTGAAGCTGACCTTATAGATGTTTGGTTCGATTCGGGTGCCATGCCTTACGCGCAATGGCACTATCCGTTTGAGAACAAAGAAATTTTCGAATCGAATTTTCCAGCAGATTTCATTGCTGAAGGCGTAGACCAAACGCGTGGTTGGTTTTTTACCCTTCATGCTTTGGCAGTAATGCTAGAAGATAAAGTGGCTTTCAAAAACGTAATCGCCAACGGTTTGGTGCTGGACAAGAACGGCAATAAAATGTCGAAAAGGTTGGGCAATGCCATTAACCCGTTTGAAACCATTAGCAACTTTGGCCCAGATGCCACACGTTGGTATATGATTTCAAATGCCAACCCTTGGGACAACCTCAAATTCAATATTGAAGGCGTAGGCGAAGTACAAAGAAGGTTCTTCGGAACACTTCAAAATACCTATGCTTTCTTTGCGCTGTATGCCAATTTAGATGGTTTCACTTTCGAGGATGCCGAAATTCCTTTGAACGAAAGGCCAGAAAGTGACCGTTGGATTTTATCTCGATTGAACAGTTTGATCAAAGAAGTAGACCAAGCCTATAACGATTACGAGCCAACCCGCGCTTCACGTGCAATCATGGATTTTGTGACCGATGAAGTGAGTAACTGGTACGTACGTTTGAACAGAAAACGTTTCTGGAAAGGCGATTACGATCAAGGTAAAAAAGCGGCTTACCAAACTTTGTACACATGCTTAGTAAGTGTGGCTAAATTGGCGGCTCCAGTGGCTCCGTTCTATATGGATCGCTTATATCAAGATTTGAATGCGGTTTCTGGCAAAGAGAACTTTGAGTCGGTTCACTTGAGCAATTTCCCTGAAGCGAATGAAGCATTCATTAATAAAGATTTGGAGGCTCAAATGATTTTGGCGCAAACCATTTCTTCATTAACACACTCTATTCGTAAGAAGGAAAAAATCAAAGTGCGTCAGCCTTTGACCAAAGTGATGGTGCCTGTTTTGGATGAAAAAACTAAGCAATACATTGAGGCGGTTCAGGATTTGATCATGACCGAGGTAAATGTAAAAGCGGTAGAATATATTGATGATGCTTCGGGCATTTTGGTGAAGAAAGTAAAACCGAACTTCCGCACCTTGGGTAAAAAATTCGGTCCTCAAATGAAGTTGGTGGCTGCAGCCATTGGGCAATGGACGAAAGCTGAAATTGCCGAAATCGAAAAGAACGGATCGATCAATATTTCGCTTGAAGGCGAACCAGCCTCGCTTTTGTTAGAAGATGTTGAAATCTCTAGCGAAGACATTCCTGGCTGGTCAGTCGCTTCTGAAGGCAAGGTAACTGTGGCGCTAGACATTTCGATTACAGATGAGCTTCGTGCCGAAGGTATTGCCCGTGATTTCGTAAACCGAATTCAGAATTTGCGAAAAGACATGGGGCTTGATGTGCAGGATAAAATCAACATTCAAGTAGCCAAAAACGATGCTTTGATCAACGATGCTTTAACAGCCAATGCAACTTACGTTTGTGAAGAAACACAGGCTTTGAGTTTAACCATTGTGGACTCGCTTTCAGAGGTACAAAGTGTTGAAATTGACGAGTGGACGCTTGAAGTGAAAATAGCAGTAGGCTAATGGCTGCGCAGTTCAGGCACTATAAATACTATCTCCTCACTTTGGCGGTAATCGCCATAGACCAGACGGTAAAACTTCTGGTACATTTTAAAATGGTTTTCGGCCAAAATGGGGAGATCAAAGTATTTGGTGACTGGTTTAAGCTGCATTATATCTTAAACGAAGGCATGGCTTTTGGCCTTCGGTTTGGTTCTGAATGGGGAAAACTTGGGCTTACAGTTTTCCGAATGGTTGCCATGACATTTATTGCCATTTACCTATACAAATTCGCTAAGAGAAACCTTCACCCCGGCTTACTTTGGACCATTGCCCTCATTTTAGGGGGCGCTATGGGCAATGTAATCGACAGTATTTTTTACGGAGTTTATTTAAATAACGCCCCTTACGATGCCGTTACTCCTTGGTTTCATGGCAAAGTAGTAGACATGTTCTACCTCGATGTTTGGGAGGGATATATTGCAGATTGGGTTCCATTTTGGGGAGGGAAGTATATTGCGCTTTGGCCTATTTTTAATGTAGCCGATGTCTGTATTTTCTTAGGGATTGCCTTGCTTTTAGTTTTTCAGAAGCGGTTTTTTGGAAGAACTGAATTACCCAATGCGGCAAGCTAGATAGAGGCTCTACAACAAAACCACATCATTCACGATAGGGCTTCCAAATTCTTTGGCCAGCAAAACCAAAATCTTGTTTTTGGACATGTTGAGTTCGTGGCGTAATGGGGCAGAAGTGAGGTGAACATAAAGTTTCTTGTCCTTAATGTAAATTTTGCTCGTGCGTTTGGCTATGGCCACGCCCATTACTTGTTCCCAAGAATTGATCAGGTTGGTTTCGTGAAATTTCTGCTCAATATTGAATGACTTCAACATTTCTTTCACCGCATCGCCAATGCTTTCTGGTTGTCCTTTTCTATTGTTGGGGTAAGGTCTTTTGTTCACAATTATTTCTTTCGAATTGTAAAAGTAAGGATTTGGCAGGGGCGTTTTTGATTAAGCACAGGATTTACTTATCAAGACAGTTATCCACAATTGAACGTCAACCCTCTTCGCTATAAACGAATAAATCGGAGGCTTACTTATTTCTTTATAACTATTAATTCTTTCGAACCCTTCTCTAAAGAGTTGAATTCATCAAAGTGCATATGATGTCCATTAGGAACTCCATCTTGGGCAAGATTTAAAAAGTGATTAGCCAGAGAAATTAATCCATCCTTGTTAGCCTGGATAATTATTTCACCGTTCTCAACCTTAGTTTGTATTTCAAAATTGTCTTCCCAAATGTAGGTTATACCACACTCAGCTTTATAGTCTGGGATCTGTATTTTTATTTCCATTTGATAAATTTATTTGCTCATATAAAGATAACCCTGAACCCTAGGTTGTCAGTCTATTGATATGAACAATTTTAAGAGAATATTTTTCTGATTTTTCAGCGTAGAATTCGAAAGAGGATCAAGAAAACTCATCATAAACGAATAAATCGGAGGCAATCTTATCGGCCAAAAGCTTTCCGTTATTGGTAAGCGTAATGCAGCCATCTTCTACCTGAATCATGCCTTTGTAGTCAATCCGCATGAGGTAATCTTCGTGCATTTTCAATAAATCAACTTTGTGCTTTTGTTTCAGCCATTCCGTATCACAACCCCATTTGGTTCTTAGGCTGGTAAGAATATACTCGTTGATTTGGTCTTCTTTAGTCAGAATAATTTTTTCGAAAGGAATAATGCCATCATTAATTCCCTTGATGTATTTGGCGTTGTTCGAAACATTGGCTTGCTTAAAGTGCCCATTGAATGAATGTGCCGAAGGGCCAATACCCAAATATTTTTCCTGCTTCCAATAATTGCCGTTGTGCTTCGATTCGTAACCGGGCTGGGCAAAATTTGAAATTTCGTATTGTTCAAAGCCGTAGCGGGCCAAAGTTTCAGTCAGTATTTCAAATTGCTGTGCGGCATATTCTTCTTCTACATCTTTCATTTTTCCTTTCGAAACCAAATGACCGAAGGCAGTTTTAGGTTCTATGGTCAGGCAATAAGAAGAAATGTGTTCAGGTCGCATGTGGATTACTTTCATTAAATCCCTTTCCCAAATGTCATGATTGTGATGCGGCAAGGCGTAAATCAAATCCACAGAGATGTTTTCAAAACCAGCCTTACGCGCATTATAGAAGCACATTTCTGCCTGTTCGGCTGTATGTTGGCGGTTCATCCATTTTAAATGCGGCTCATGAAAAGATTGAATTCCCATACTCAATCGATTTATGCCAGAAGCATAGAGCGATTTCAGCTGGTCGCCATCAAGGTCGTCTGGATTGGCTTCGAGCGTAATTTCAGGGTTGCTGGCCAAATTAAAGGTATGCTGAATCTGTTTCATGATTCGCTTCAGCTGATCTTCACTCATTAATGATGGAGTACCGCCTCCAAAATAGATGGTGTTTATCGCTTCACCATTCAAATAATCAGCTTGCATTTCCAGTTCTTTACAAATAGCATTCACCATGCAGTCCATTTGCCCAAGCGATTGGGTGAAATGGAAATCGCAATAATGACAAGCCTTTTTGCAAAAGGGAATATGAATATATAATCCGGCCAAAGAATCGTTAATTTGAAGCTTAAATTCGCAGAATGCCCAAGATATACTTAAAGTATATTTATTGCTTATTCCTTTATGGTTTTTTATGCCTTTCTGTTCAGGCGCAGGAAAAGTATGTGCTTACGATTGAAGTGGCAGAACAAGAAAGTGCTGTGCTTAAGAGGTATAATTTTCCTAAAGAACATACAGATTCTTTAAGCGCCCAGCGGGCTGTGCATAACTTGGTGCGGGCTTTACATTCCGATGGATATTTGCTGGCTTATGTTACTTCCCATACCAGTTCTTCGCAGCAGGTTAGCTATAAAATATCTATTGGCGAAAAGTTTACTTGGATGAAACTTTCGCCAGGAAATGTGGAAAATTCGCTTTTGCGAAGGAGTGGATATAAGCAGAGCCAATTCGATGAAAAGCCGTTTCGTTTTAATCAAGTAGCACGAATGGAGAAATCGCTTTTGTCTTTTGCCGAAAGAAACGGTTACCCCTTTGCAAGCTTAAAATTAGATTCGCTTAGAATAGAAGAAAACCAAATTGGTGCTTCGTTGAACTTAGATTTAGGACCCCTCATTCTTTTCGATAGCTTAGATATAAAAAGTGACTTTACACTCAAAGCCCGTTTTTTAGGAAATTACTTGGGCATTGTTCAAGGCAATCCTTACGATCAGAGAAAGATTGATTATTTGGGTCAGCGTTTGCGCAATTTGCCTTACCTAAGGCTGAGTGAAGCGTCCACTTTAACTTTTCAGAATTCTGAAGCTACTGTACATTTGAAGGTTGAAAAACGGCCTGTAAACCAAATAGATGGAATTATAGGTTTCCTACCTAATTCTAATCGATCAGATGGGCTGCTGATTACTGGGCAGGTAGATATTGATTTGTTGAACCCTTTTGGGTCTGGGAAGCAGATTGGTTTGCACTGGCAAAAACTGAGTGAAGAAACTCAGAATCTCAATCTGCAATATGCACACCCCAACGTACTGGGCAGCCCGCTAAACTTTGATTTTGCATTGGATTTTCTTAAACAAGACACCTTGTTCACTAAGCGTATATTCGACCTGAAAATTGGTTATAACCTTGGCGGAAATAGCTTTCTAAATGCTTTTTCGAGCAGCGAAGGCACTGACCTGATTGGTACGCCAAAAATTACAAACAATGAACTTCCAGTTTTGATCGATTTTGACCTTACTTCTTACGGAATGGGCTTTGAATGGAACAACTTCGATGATCCGTTTTTGATCTCAAAAGGCACTGGGATTAGTCTGGAGGCTTCTACCGGAAATAAGAAAATTAGCCGAAATGTTGGCTTACCCGCAGAAGTATATGATGGCGTTGATCTTAAAACTCTTCAATACACCTTTCGACTTAACTTTCAGAATTACTTAAGACTGAAAAATAACTTTGTTTTGGTGAACAAGCTGAGCGGAGGGCTAAAGGCCAACGACCAACTTTTTAGAAATGATGCTTTTAGGTTGGGAGGCCTCAAAACGGTTAGAGGTTTTAATGAGAACTTCTTTTTTGCCACAAAATATGCATTAGCTACATTAGAAGGTAGGTTGTTATTTGACGAAAGTTCATATTTGTTGCTGTTTTCAGACTTGGCTTATATACGAGGAGAATTTAAAACCTCTCCAACATCAGATTGGGCTTTGGGTTTGGGAGCAGGTTTGAGTTTTACCACTTCTTCGGGTATTTTTAATTTTATTTATGCTTTAGGAAGTTCGCAAAACACGGGCAGTTTTAATTTCAATCAATCTAAAATACACTTTGGTTACACAACCAGGTTTTAACGCATGATCTATACGCAATTGGTTAGGGCAGAAGGCAGAGATGCATTTATTGTTATTGCAATTATTTTGCTTTGTACCTATGCCGTATCCAGAGCGGTTTTCCCCAAAGTATTTTCGGGTATTATTGCCCCAAATAAACTCTTTGGATTTAGGGTGAGAGAAGATTTGGGCAGCAACCTGAGGCCATTCAGTTCGGAACACCTGTACTTTACAGCCTTAAGTTCGCTGTCACTTTCCTTTGTAATTTTATTTATTGCCAATGGTCTTTGGAAGGAAAATAGCCTGCCTGAAATATTTGTTGTCGATCATTTTGGACTCGCGATTATTCAATGGCTGGGCCTTTTTGTAGTACTTAATGTATTGGTGTATGTTAAGTTTCTGTTGATTTTAGGTTTCGGATTATTATTTGATTTACGCGGATCTATCGCTCGTCATTTTGTAGATATGGTGAATGCTTCGCTGGTGTTTTTTCTGATAGTCCTTCTTTTTTTAGCCCTAGTAAGCTTTTCTTCAATCGTATTTCCAGAACGTTTGATTCAATTTACATTGGCTGCAATGGTTATCTTTTTCTATTATCGGGGGTTTTTAATATACATGAGAATGCTCAACGAAAGGCCTCATAGCAAGTTGTTTATATTTTCGTACATTTGCGCCACAGAACTGACCCCACTCACCATTGGGCTGGTTCTAATAATCAATAGCCAAATCTAGAAGAAGAAGTAGGGAACTTATGTCTAATAGTACACAGGAGGATAGGCTTAAACAAGTAAAGAGCATCCTAGTATCTCAACCAAAGCCATCTGATGACAAATCACCTTATTACGTTTTAGCGGATAAGTATAACATCAAGATTGATTTTAGACCTTTTATTCAGGTTGATCCAATTAATGTTAAGGATTTCAGAAAGCAGAAGGTAGATATACTAAAGCACACAGCCGTAATTTTCACAAGCAGAAATGCCGTTGATCATTTTTTCAGGCTTTGTAAAGAACTTAAGGTAGAAGTACCAGCTGACATGAAATATTTCTGTATTTCAGAACAAACAGCTAATTACCTTCAAAAATATATTGTAGTTAGAAAAAGGAAGATTTTTACTGGGTCTCGAACAGCTCAAGATCTGATTGAGATTCTTAAAAAACACAAAAACGAAAAATATATTTTTCCTTGCTCCAATATTCGTAAGGAAGACATCCCTGTGTTTTTAGAAGAAAACAACTATCATTTCACAGAAGCCATTATTTACGAAACGGTAGCAAGCGACCTTTCAGATTTGGACGATGTGCTGTACGATATTATAGCGTTTTACAGTCCTAGTGGAATAAATTCGTTGTTTGTAAACTTTCCTGATTTTAAGCAAAACGATACCAGAATAGCTGTTTTTGGCCCAACAACTGCTCAAGCATCAAGAGATGCCGGTTTAATTATTGACATTGAGGCACCTTTGCCGAATGCTCCTTCAATGACTGGCGCTTTAGAGCTTTACATAAAAAAGGCAAATAACATAGATTGATTTATTGTTAACTCTAAGGGAAGAATCCAGTTATCTTGTAATATATTCGAGCCGAATGAATAATTCGGCTAAATTTGTCGTTACGAGATTATGAATAGAACTTTTAGTTTGTCATTGGTTCTTTTACTGGCTGCCGTTTTTCAGGTAAAAGCTCAGCAAGACGCTCAGTTTACCCAGTACATGTTCAATCAATTATATTATAACCCTGCCTTTGCTGGGTCATCTGATGGAACCACTTTAACCGCAATCCATCGCTCCCAATGGTTTGGTTATGATGGCACTGTAAACCAAGGCGGAGCCCCAAGCACACAATTAATAAGCTATAATTCAAGGTTGCCTCAAATAAAATCAGGGCTTGGAATATATTTAAGTAACGACAAACTGGGTCCCACCAATAACCTACAAGTACAAACCTCGCTATCCAGAAATTTGAACTTACCCAATGGTGGAATACTTACAGTAGGAATAAATTTAGGTTTATTTTCAAGCTCCATTGATTATGATAAGATAGTGGTAGTAGACCCCTCTGACCCCATTTTTAATGCATCCGGAAAAGAAGGTCAAATGAGACCAGACTTAGGAGTAGGGCTGGTATACAGAAAAGGAAATTTTTTTGGTGGTTTGAGTACAAATCACTTACTTCAACCGAAATTTGACTTTGGAGAAAGTCAAACTTCCAATCAATTAAATCGACATTACTATTTGACAGCGGGTTATGATTACTCATTTACCCCTCAAATAACTATCACACCAACTGTTTTATTAAAATCGGTAAGTTTGAATACTTACAATGTAGAAGTGAGCGTTATTGGCGAGTACAATAACAATCTCAGAGCTGGTTTGGCTTACAGACAATCAGAGTCGGCCTCTCTAATAGTTGGATATAAGATTTTAAGTGATCGTTCTTTAACATTGGCTTATGCTTTTGATTTTGTTGTAGGAAATCAGAGTAGCAAAAAGCCGACATCACAGGAGTTAATGTTAATTTATAACTTTAAGTCTACTCCAAAGATTGGAGGACAAAGAATTATAAGAACTCCAAGGTTTAGGTACTAACAAACGTTTTGCCTAAGTTATGATTTCGATAATTTTCGATCACAGGCTGGATTAATGAATAGAAAATACTATTTTTCGCGCTTTATTTAGTTGATTGGCAATAACATGCGCTAATGGTCAGTTAAGTAAAAACAAGAATTAGCTATCAATGAGGAGAATATACGCTGGGTTTGCGATTTTAATGGTTGTCTCTTTATCTACGGGTTGCTCTATGTTTAAGGGCTTTCTCGGTGGTGGAGGCATGAGTAAGGTAGAGAAACTTAATGCTGAAGGGCAATTAATGGGGGTGCCTGACCGAGAAGGTTGGTACCAAGAAACACCTTACGGTATGGTTCAGATTCCTGGAGGAACATTTTTCATGGGCCAAGCAGATGAAGATGTTGCTGCATCTCAAATCAACTTTAACCGCCAAATTACCGTCAGTTCCTTTCTGATGGACTCGGAAGAAATTACAAATAATGAGTATCGTCAATTTTTGAACTTTATCGATACCATTTCTCAAGACCCTAACGAACAATACTGGACACAGCAAGTAAAGCAAGATGTAACGCCAAACCCAGATGTTTGGGATACGGAGTTTGCATATCATATGGGCGATAAAATGACCCAATACTACTTCAGTCATCAAGCATTTGATGATTACCCTGTTGTTGGAATTAGCTGGGAATCTGCCGCTAAATTTGCTGAATGGAGAACCGAACACTTGAACATAGGTCGTGAAGACGATTACTTTGGCACAGGTGGCGGTGGCCTTTTTGGAGGTAAAAAGAATAAAAATGCTGATCCTGCTGGGGTTCAAGGCTTAGGCGGCCCAGGTCAGTTAGGTGCGCAGCCTCAAGCGGGGCAAGGCCAAGGAAATCAAACAAATACTACATTTAAGAGTACACTTCCAGTTGAAGCACGTTATCCAAACTTTAGGTTACCCACTGAAGCGGAATGGGAATATGCAGCTAGAGGTGGTCGTGAAATCATTAAGTATCCTTGGGGTGGGCCATATACAAAAAATAAAAGTGGCTGTTTCTTAGCCAACTTCAAGCCTGGTCGTGGTAATTACGATGATGATGGTTATCCATACACGGCTCCAGTAAACTCGTTCCTTCCAAATGGTTTCAACCTATATAATATGGCAGGAAACGTAGCCGAATGGTGTTTAGATGATTTTTCACCTATCTACAACCCATTGGTTTGGGATTTGAACCCAATATTCCTTTATAAAGACAACGAAACAAGTAATCCTCATTACGGCAAAAAAGTAGTAAGAGGTGGTGCTTGGAATGATATTTCATATTACCTGCAAACAGGAACGCGTACCTACGAATACAAAGATGTTGAGTCGGCCAGTATTGGCTTTAGATGCGCAATGGATTACCTAGGCCGTGCGGGCGATGACTTCGGAATGAACAACTAACCAAATTTAAACCAAATAACTTCAACCTTATTTAATACACATATGGCTAACAAATCATTTTCAGAGAAATTTTATGGCGATATTATGCCAAAGATTTATGGGCTCGGAGCCGCGGTAGTAATCGTGGGAGCAATGTTTAAGCTAGAGGGCTGGGCAGGTGCAACTCCAATGCTAATTACAGGTTTGAGCGTAGAAGCATTGATTTTTGCTTTCAGTGCTTTCGAACCAAAATCAACAGATTACACTAAAAAATTATATGAGGCAAACGCTGCTGGAGTAAGCCCAAGCCAAGAAAACAGTAAAGACGAGGTGAGCCTCGGTAAAATCTTGAAAGAAGCTGCCGTAAGTAAAGAAAGTTTGAAACAATTCGGAGAAGGAATGACCGCCCTTGCCGCTAATGCGAAAAACATGTCTGACATGTCGAATGCTGTTTCTGCTACTAACGCTTATGCAGATAGCGCTAAGAAAGCTTCTGAAAGCTTAGGTAAAATTAACCAGAGCACAACTGCTACGGCAACTGCTATGGCTCAAATGGCCGATGCAGCAAAAGGAGCTGGCGAAATTCAAGCACAACTAAAAAATTCTGCTGGTTCATACCAAGCACAACTTCAAAATGCATCTGTTCAATTAGATGCTTTGAACAAGGTTTACAAAGAAGAATTGAACGATTCACAAGCACATGTGAAGGCAATCAAAACCTTCTATGCAAATATTGATACTGCCTTAGCGGGTGTTTCTGCCGCAACTAAAGAAGCAGAAGAGTTTAAAGCTCAAATGGGCAAGTTGAATACCAATGTGAATTCACTTAACAAAGTGTATGGCGCAATGTTGTCAGCAATGAAATCATCAAACTAAACTGATCTATTATGGCAGGAGGTAAGGAAACCCCAAGGCAGAAGATGATCGGTATGATGTATCTCGTACTGACAGCTCTTTTGGCCTTGCAGATTAAAGATACAGTACTTGAAAAGTTTGTATTAATGGAAGCAGGCTTGGAAACTTCAAACGAAGTTTATGCTACAAGCAATGCTCAAGTATTAGCCAGTATTGATAAGGCAGCGAAAGATCAAGGAAGTAAAGAAACTGATATGGCTGTTGTTAATGCTGCAAAGCAAGTGCGTCAGAAAACCACCGACATTGTTGAGTACTTAGCAGGTATTAAGCAAGAAGTAGGTCTTAAATCATCTGGTGGTGATGCCGAAGCTATCTATGAAAGAAGTACCCTAAAGAAATACGAGGAGCCTTCTAACTACTTAGTAGAGCAGAAAAAGGCAGATGAGATAAAGGTGCGTTTAGATACTTATAATGATGAGATGAAGTCGATTCTATCTCAGATTGGTATCAATAAGAACTGGCAATCACTTGCACTTGATGCGAGTGAAATCGAATTCTATAAGAACAATCCTGAAGAAAAAGATAAGGACTTTGCGAATTTGAATTTCTACAAAACACCATTGGCAGCTGTTTTAGCTCAACTTACGTTCTACGAAAACCAAATTTATGCCCGTGAATCAGAGGCATTAGGTTTATTAGGAGGTAGAGTAGGAGCTACAGCAGTTAAAGGTTTTGATCAGATTACAGGTACTGTTTTACCCGTATCAAACGTGGTTACTGCAGGAACTGAGTTTGAAGCAGAGCTTTTCTTAACAGCATCTAACTCAGCTTTGGAGCCTACTATGACTTATAACGGTTCAAAATTAACAGTTGAAAACGGTAGAGGTAAAGTAAAGTTTAGAGCTTCAGCAACCAATTACGTTGATAACTTATCGAAGCAGACTTTCAGAGCTGAAATTACCTATAGTGACGGTGGTGAAATCAAAACAGTGCCTATTGTGCACGAGTATATGGTGGCTAAGCCTGTAATTGAGGTAAAAGCTGAAGCAATTCAGAATCTTTATCAAAATTCTGCTAACGTACTTCAAATCAACGTTCCTTCATTAGGACCAGCTTATAACCCTTCTTTTACGGTAAAAGGTGCTGAGCAGAGAGCAGGTTCTAAAAAGGGTGAAGTAGTAGTAATTCCAACTACGGGTACTAGAAATGTAACTATTGGCGTTAGTAGTGGCGGAGCCTTTATTGACAACGTAAGCTTTACTGTAAAATCTATTCCAAGACCTAAGTTTGTGGTTAAAGTGGATGGTAAAGATTACAATGCTGAAAGCGGTTACAATGGTATACCGAATAAGCTTAGTCTGATTTTAGAACCAGATGAAGATTTTCTTAAAAACTTTAAATCTGATGCTAACTTCTTTATTTCGAAGGGCAAGGTAATGCTGATTCAGAATAATCGCCAGAGCGGTACAATCAATATAGATGCTGCTACTACGGATGTGGATTTAGCGCCTTTGAAATCTAGAATGAGAGCAGGCGATAGGTTGCGAGTTATTGTAGAAGAATATACGCGTTTGAATTTTGCCAACCAGAAAGAAGTGGTGAAATACAGCGATGGACAAGAAATAAATATTAATTAATTATGAGAACTCTCTCAGCAATTTGTTTTTTACTCTTAGTGAGTGCCAGTAGTTTTGGCCAAGCCAACTCCAATGGAACCGCACCTATTGATAGTGTGCAAAACTCAAGAAGGTATAATATCAACTCCGTTAGACCCATTAGAAGTGAGGACGTTATGTTCAGCATTCGAGTATGGTCTAAAATGGACCTGAGAGAGAAATCTAATGAAGGTTGGAATTCCAGGTATTCTAAAATTGTTGAAATCATTTTCGAAGGCATTGATCTTTGGTACAACTCTGCAGAGGGAGAAGGAATTGCTCCTTACAATCCGTTAACGCAAGGTTTTGATGATTCAGACTTATTATCGGATAGAAACGCTTATACCGATAGAGTAATCATTGATGGTACAAAAGGTGAAGATGCTACTTTGGATGAGATTGATCGATGGAAAACTGAAGCGATTACACGAGGTGTTGAACCTGATGCCTATGTGCAGCAGAAAACACGTGAGAAACTTGCTCCAGATTCTATTCCAAAAGATAGAATTGCCATGTTGGAAATTGAGGAAGACTTGATCTTTGACAGAAACCGTTCTGTACCAATTTGGGACATACAATCTGTAAAGGTTGTTGCTCAGGCAGATATTGCTGGCGGTGTTGAAAAGGAGATGGTAAGAGTTAAATACAAAGACTTGGTAGCTTATTTGAACAAGGTCTATCGTGAAAGTGTAGCAAATAAAGAGGAGAATGTGAGGGCTTTTTGGTTCAATCCACGAAACCCACGAAACTTTGATATTAGCTTAACCAATGCTTTTGATATGCGATTGTTCAGTTCAAATATTGTTAAGTTCTCTAACCCAAGCGATGCAGCTATGGAGCAATTCTTTGAGGCTCAAATCACAGCAGGAAAGAGAAACTTGATGGAGATATCAAGGGATTTCAGATATCAATTATTAGAAACCATGCATAACCTCTGGGAATATTAATTAAGGTTATTGAAGTTATAAATTTGGAAGGAGGCTTATGCCTCCTTTTTTTGTTGGAAGAAGTTCTGGATTCTTCTCGCTCGACTCTCTCCTGCAATAGCAGATAGTTCTTCAAAACTGGCAGCCTCAATTCTGCTCATGGTACGGAACTCTTTAAGTAATTTGTCTACTGTAAACCTTCCAATACCTTTAACATTTTCAAGCTCAAAGTTGAAGCTGTTTTTGCTGCGCAAATCACGATGGAAAGTAATGGCAAAGCGGTGGGCTTCATCTCTCAATTTTTGGATAAGCCGCAGCGATTCAGATTTCTTATCAATGTGGAGTGGGAAGGAATCTTCGGGAAAGTAGATTTCTTCAAGCCTTTTCGCAATACCTATAATCGGGATCTCACCATAAATCCCCAAACTTTTCAAGGCATCGCAGGCAGCACTTAGTTGGCCCTTGCCTCCGTCTATAACAATGAGTTTTGGTAAGGGCTGTTGCTCTTCTAAAAGTCGCTTATACCTTCTGCCTACTACTTCAGTCATCGAAGCAAAATCATCTGGCCCGATAACCGTCTTAATTTTGTAATGTCGGTAGTCTTTCTTAGATGGACGTCCCATTTTGAAACAGACCATTGACGCTACTGGATTTGTTCCTTGTATGTTTGAGTTATCAAAGCATTCAATATGAACAGGCAGTTCTTTTAGCTGAAGGTCAATTTGCAATTGTTTTAATACCCGGTTGCCCTTGTCTTTTACATTGTCCAGCGACTGATACTTTTCTTTTTTAGCGAAGAGCGAATTTTTTAATGATAGCTCTACCAATTTACGTTTGTCACCAATTTGGGGCACAACAGGTTGGAAGGTTTCCGAACCCAAATCGATTGTCTTATTGGTCAGAATTTCTTTCGTTATGCTTTGGTAGCGGTCTCGCATATCTACCATCATCAGCGAAAGAATTTCTTCGTCTGTTTCGTTAAGCTTTTTCTTGATCTCATTGGTTTTAGAAAGGTTGATCATTCCGTTTTTAATGCGGATGTAATTCACGAAAGCATACTTTTCATCTGATACAATGGTAAATACATCTACATCTGTAAGCTTGGGGCTTACAATAACTGATTTGGAATGGAAGTCATCCAATAACTCCAACTTCTCTTTAAACTCTTGTGCCTTTTCAAACTGTAGTTCTGCAGCGGCTTCCTGCATTCGTTCTTTAAAATAACTTTTAGGAAGCCCCAAATTTCCTTTTAGAATATTCAGTGCTTGATCAACATCTTTGAGGTAGTCTTCTTCACTTTGTAAGCCTTCGCAGGGGCCTTTACAATTGCCTAAATGGTATTCTAAACATACTTTAAACTTCCCCTTAGCTATATTTTCTTGCGATAAGTCAAAGCGGCAAGTACGCAAAGTGAACAAACTGTTGATCAATTTGAGCACGTTATTCATGGCCTTTACATTGGTGAAAGGACCGAAGTATCTTCCTAAAGAAGGAATTAATTTACGTGTGCTATAAATTCTAGGAAACCGTTCATTAGAAACACACAGATACGGAAAGGTTTTATCATCCTTGAGTAGGATGTTGTACTTAGGTTGATTCTGCTTGATGAGGTTATTCTCTAGCAACAGGGCATCAAACTCGGAATTGACGAGTACGATTTCTATGCTTACAATTTCGCTCACCATGCGAGTCGTCTTTCTGCTGTGTTGTGCCGATTTATTAAAATAACTCGACACACGTTTTTTCAACGACTTTGCCTTGCCAACATAAATTAGCGTATCCTCAGCATTGTAGTACCGATACACGCCCGGGTTATCGGGTAACTTTAAAATGTCTTTTGTTGAAAAGCGTATCGCTTCCATTTACCAGTTTAATAAATTTCTGGATCATATATGGTAGAACCCGAAGTGGTATCCTGAGGCGCAAGTATATCCTGAAACTTCTGACAATCAATTTCCATTTGAAGATTGGTAGGGCGTTCAAAAAGACCTTTTTGAAGGTTTATGGAAGTGTCTTTATAGACTTTCTCAAAAAAGCGACCTACAATTGGAAGGGCTGTTCTAGCTCCTTGTCCATCAGGCCAGCTTCTAAAATGGATTGCGCGATCATCTCCACCTACCCAAGCACCAGCCACTAAATCTTTGGTTACTGCCATAAACCAACCGTCAGAGGCGTTTTGTGTAGTGCCTGTTTTAGAGCCTACTGAGTTTTCAGTTTGGTTAAAGTTGGTGATTTTATATTCACTCCAAAGTCTAATTCCAGAACCATTGGTAGTATTTTCTTGTAGCATATTTAGCATTACGTAGGCTACATCTTCGCTAATCGCTCTTTTCTTTTGAGGAACTTTGCTCCAAATAACGTTTCCGAAGCGGTCTTCAATTTTGGTAACATAATGAGCTTCTATATGTGTTCCTTTATTGGCGAAGGTACCAAAAGCCGAAACCATTTCTTTTACCGAAACATCTACAGTGCCAAGTGCAATAGAATAGTATGGGTCAATTTTCGATTCAACCCCTAACCTTCCAGCCATTTTAGAAACGTTATCGGGTTTTACAATGTCCATTACGCGTGCAGAAATGGAGTTTACAGATTTTGCCATGGCGGTTTTCATGGTCATTTTTTCACCTGTAAATTTGTTGTCAGAGTTTTGAGGAGACCATGAGTTTTGCCCAGCGATTTTAATTGTTATGGGTTGATCTTCAAATTCGTAACATGGAGAAAAGCCTTTTTCAACGGCTGTTGCATATAAGAATGGCTTAAACAAAGAACCTGCTTGCCTTTTTCCCAATCTAACATGGTCAAATTTGAAATACTTATAGTCAATGCCTCCGACCCAAGCTTTAATTTCACCATTGTGTGGATCGGCCGCCATAAAGCCTGCTTGTAAAAAGTGTTTATAATATTTGAGTGAATCCATTGGGCTCATTACCGTGTCAATTTCTCCCTTCCAAGAGAAAACTTTCATCGGAACTTTCTTATTCAAATAATAATCAATTGAGTCGGAGCCTTTACCATATTCTTTCTCTAGGCTTCTATACCTTTCGGTTCTAGGTAGTATCTTTTCTATAAAGTCTTTGATTACTCGGCCTTGGTCATCAATCCAAGGCTCACGCATATTACCATTGTCGTCTTTCAATTTATTGAAGAAACTGGCTTGCACTTGACGCATGGTACTGTCTACTGCTTGTTCGGCATAGCGCTGCATTCTACTATCTATAGTGGTATAAATTTTTAGGCCATCGGCAAATAAGTCGTAGCCCAAATCCCTAGCAATTACGATAAGGTCTTTCTGTACTTCAGCTCTAAAATACTGGCCAGGTCCAAAGTTTTGATCTTGGGCGTTGTAGTCAAGTACAATGTCTTGAGGAGCCAAAGTATCGTAGGCGGCTTTTTCAAGATATCCGTATCGCACCATTTGGTTCAACACTACATTTCTTCGTGCTTTCGAGTTTTCGGGATTTCTTATAGGGTTATAACGCGTAACTGCTTTCTGAAGTCCAACCAAAACTGCGGCTTCTTCAACATTAAGTTCTTTAGGTTTTTTATTAAAGAAGCTTTCTGCTGCAGATTGAATTCCAAATGTGTTGTTTCCGAAACTTACCTGGTTGAAGTACATGGCCATTAGTTCGTCTTTTGTATAAGATCGCTCCAATCGCACCGCTAAAATCCATTCCTTAGTTTTATATATAAGTTGGTCTAGCATGCGGTTTATGCCTTCTAACTTTCCTTTTTCGTCTTCTTCAATAACACGCGTATCAAACAAGTTTTTAGCCAACTGCTGGGTTACGGTACTTCCTCCTCCTTGTGGATTAAAAGTTAGCACCCCAAAAGCTGCTCTTAACATACTTCTTAAATCAATTCCTGAGTGGCTATTAAAACGAATGTCTTCTGTCGCTTTTAATGCATTAATAAGGTTAGGCCCAAGCTGATCATAGGTAACAGGCTTTCTATTGTCTCTATAATAAGCACCAAGAATTTCGTCATCGGCACTAAAGAGCAATGAGCTGAGGTTTTGCTCGGGATTTTCTAACTGACTATAGCTAGGAAGTTCACCAAACAGGTTGCTCATATTGCTACTAACTGCCCAAATGTACACAGGGAAGCCCACAAAAATTAGAACGAAACTCACCCAAAGTAGTACCGTTAATTTTTTGAGTATTTTTTTGTCACCTTTCTTTTCTTCCTTGGCCATGTCTATTGATAGAATGTATTATGAAATCTGAGGTAAGCTTCTAACTCTTTACTTTGAAAGAGCATCTGAAAGTTATCTCGTGATATTGCAAAATTATTAAAATTTGAATCGACTTCTATTGTGAAGTCGGCTAAAGCTTTTTTGAATGCCCTATGATAGGCTTCTACTGTTTTTTTGTCTTCAAAAGAATTGATGAAGATAATACCCAATTTTTTACTTTCATCGAAAGCCAACTGCCCCACACTCAGTTTTAAATGACTGAAAGTTTCTTTATTGAAGTTTTCGATTGCTGTTCTTAAATCAGCTGTTTTGGTTACTTCACTGTTATATACAATTGCCAAAAGGTGAAGTTGTTTGAAATCTTCACTGTATTCAAAATCTTCACTCCTTACGATGGTTTCCTTAACTGGGTTAACCGCGATTAAAAGATCTTTTGCATAATTGGTCAAACGACCCTCAGGATATTTGGCTACAAAAGCTTTTAAAGCTTCTTCATAAGAAAACAAGCTTTCAGTTTTTCCTTTTAATATGGCCGATAGCAATTCAACAGTTGGCATAAAATCGACATCTTCAAAGGATTGCAACGCGCCTCTTAATATTTGGTCAGCTTTTACGTATTCTCCGTTTTCATAGGCACTATAGGCCGAAGCATATACTTTTTGTAATGCCTTGTTACGCGCTTCTTTTTCGGCCAAGTAATTTGGGTTGATGAGTGTTTTGGCGATTAAAGATTCAGGGAAAGCATCAATAATTTGCTGCTTATAAGTTTGAGCCTGATTTGGGTCTGATTCGAGATAAAGGGTGTACAGCGCAAAAAGGGCATCTAATTTATATTCAGTATTGGGGTATTTTTGAACAAGCGTTTTGTAAGTAGTGGCAGCTTTGGCCGTTTTTTCGAGCCCAAACCTATATACCGACCCAAGCTTAAAGTAGGCTTCTTGAATTTCAAGGTGAAGTTTTTCTTTCGCTTCTGCAGTAGTAGGAATAGTAGCCAGCAACTCTTTTTTCTTGGCGGCTCTTCCTTCATCTGCAAGGGCAGCTTCTTCTGGTTGGTCAGTAGCATCGTCTGTAATATTCTCTTCAGTCGATGATTTTGTAGTGGAAGATGCTTCTTTTGTAGATCTCCTCCAATTATCTTCTAGTTTTCTATTGCCCCATCGTCTTTGGAACTCGATTGTTCCTAGTTCTACTGCTGCATCATTATAGAAATACCATTCGCTTGATGGCGCATTGGAAGAAAAACCACTTCCGCTAGAGGGAGATATTACCGCTCCTGTGGAAGCCGCGTTTCTAGCTTCTTCTTTTTCGCGTTCCTTAGCCTCTTTTTCTTGTTGGTTTAAATAATTGTCCACAAACGCGTCTAGCGAAATAGCGGGTAATTCTGCCAAAGACAGCAAGCTATCGTTTACCTGAATGGTTTTGAGTTGTGTTACAAAATCAGTGAGTACTTCTTTTCTTTTTACATGATTTGGATAACCGTCAATATCAGTAGGCATTATAGAAACTGCACTGTCGTAATAGTTGCTGGCGAGTTCAAACTTTTCGTAGATATCGAAATAAAGTTGGCCAATTCTTAAATAAGAAAGAGACTTCTGTCGGGGCGAAGGTTCTTCAACCGATACCGCCTTTAGGTAATTATCAATGGCCAAATCGTAATGGGTTTGTTTCTTTTCAAACTCTCCCATTTCATAATAAATCTTGCCTTGGTACTCTTTGTTTTTGCCGTCTTTTAAAAGCTGGGCATAAAATTTCCTCACTTTTTCTACTTCAGAAGTGCCATTCACCGAACTTACTTGTTGCATGTTTAACTTGGCGTGGAAAGTAAGGTCGTATGGCGGGGTGCCGGCCAATGAGGCTTTATAGTATTGATAAGCTTCGGCATTCTGACCTTTTTCTTGCTCAATTTGTCCAAGAATGAAATTGATCCTCGATTTGGTGTCTTTTTTAGTAATGACCTCTGCCACTTCTTTAAGATTTTCAGCCATGGCTTCATAATCTTCTTCGCGCTGATAATAATAAGCGAGCATCACCTTATAGTCGGCCATGTTTTCATCTGTAAGCTCTTCGGTTTCTAAATAATTAGAAACTTCCTTAGCTTTTTCTTTATCGCCAGCGTCCATATAGGTTTGCATTAAAGCAATCAATGAGGCATGCCTAGTGGGGTCGTCTTCGCTGGTTTGATTGATGTATTGAAGGGTTTCAATGGCGAACTGAAATTGGGCTCGAAGGTGGCGGATTTTTCCAATTATTAAATAATTATCATCCGTCCAGTCGCTGCTTCCGTACCATTCAATCACCTGAGATGCTTTTTTAAAGGCATCGTCTAATTTGGCTTTATTGCTCTGGATGGTGCTTGAGTCTATATCAGGATAGATTTTTAGAATCTGATCGTAATTGTATTGATACGAATCTTCAATTTGCTGATTGACTTCATTTAAATATTGGTTGGCATAGAAGTATCCATTATACCGGGCGTTCATATTCTGATACCCTTTGGAATTACAGCCTACGAACAATGATATAATGGCCAGCAGACCAAAAAATCTAATGATATGTAAAAATCTAAATCTCAAAATTTCGTTTACCCGATTAAGGAACGAAATTAAATCTTAATTAATACAAATAAAGGAAGTGGATTATCTATTAATCTATAATTTTGTTGTCCTTAGAAAATAACGGTGGCTAAAATTAAAAAAACACTCTCGAACTGGTTGAATAACAGGCACATTCTGATCATTCAGAATGAAGAGGATTTCTCTCATAAAGCAACATATAATTTTACTTACGCGAGAATTATCTTTTTTAGCTTCCTAGCATTTGTCTTGATATTCGTTATCAGCTTTTATTTGGTAAATACAGTTTTAGCACAATGGTTTGACCCTACCCATGCCGAAAGAGAAACCAGAAAGGATTTAGTAACGATGAGCCTTTCTCTGGATTCGTTAGCCACAGAATTAGAAAATAGAGACCTTTTTATTCAGAGCATCAAGCGAGTATTAGAAGGCGATGAAGGAACTGGAAAAGAAGAATTGGCCGAGACTGAGGCTGGGCAAGTGGAGCTTTCAAGAAATCCCAACTCTCAAGAAATAGACTCACTTTTTAAATCTGAGTTCGAAACAGGAGGAGATTTCTTATTAGGCCGAAACATCGATAACATGGAGTTAAGGCAAACCTATTTGTTTTCGCCCATCAGTGGTTACGTTTCGCAGCCTTTCGATCCTAAAAACGAGCATTTTGGAATTGATGTGGTTTCGAAAAAGGATGAACCTGTTAAATGTATTGCCGATGGCACGGTAATTTTTGCCTCATGGACGCAAGATGCCGGGAATGTAATAGCCGTTCAACACAAAGAGAATTTAATTTCAGTTTATAAACATAATTCTGCACTGACCAAAGAAGTGGGGAACTTCATTAGTGCAGGCGAAATTTTGGCAATAATTGGCAATACAGGAGAGTTAACCAATGGGCCACACCTGCATTTCGAACTTTGGTATAACGGAAGCGCTGTGAATCCTGAAGATTTCATCGTATTTTAGGCGCACTCAACTCAACAGTATATAGTAAAATGTTCACATCTAAGGAATCAAAGAAAGATACTAGGACTACCGAAGAACAAAGCAATACCAGTAATATAATTGGTAAAGACACCGTGCTCGAAGGTAGTATCGAGTCGGTCGGTAATATCAGAATTGAAGGCAAAATATTTGGCCACGCCAAAGCAAAAGCCAAACTGGTAATGGGTACAGACGCCACAGTAGATGGCAATGTAACGGCTAGAACAGCTGAAATTGCAGGAACCATTAACGGTAATATTGAAATTTCTGAACTGCTAATCTTAAAACCTTCTGCAGTAATTAAAGGTGATATACTTACCAATAAATTGGTGGTAGAGCCAGGCGCAACTTTTAACGGAGGCTGTAAAATGGGACACTTGGCCAAAGAAATTGAAATAGGTAAGCCAGCAAGCCAAACCAGAGAAGCCGCCATAAAAAGAGCGTAGGTAACTTCTTTTTTCTATTTCTTACTTTATTTATGAAGCCTAAGAAATCACCTTTCGAAAAAAAGCCAGTGAATATTTACCTCAAGTATTCACAGTTAGGCTTACAGATGTTTTTAACCATAGGCCTTTGCGCTTGGCTAGGCTACAAAATCGATCACAGGTATTTCGAGGGTAAACCTATTTTTTTTATCATTCTATTCCTCCTAGGAGCCTTTGGGGCTTTCTATCAATTTTATAGACAAATAAAGTCTGACTGAAATCAACATAATTCGCTACCTTTGCGCGATGAATTCGATTAAGACGCAGACGCTCAGGCTTTTGGTATTTTCCGGGGTCGTGTTTTTGCTTATTTTCGTTCTAGATAAAGTACCTGTTACCAGTGGTTTAATTCACGAAAAGGCCTACGGATTATACGTTTTTATAACCGTTTTAAGCTTTGTATTGAGTATTGGAACCTTATTCTTTATTAAAAATACCGACCAGAATGTTTGGAAGGGAGTTTTTATGGGTGTGATGGTAATAAGGTTATTATTTACAATAGCATATATCGCTATTGTGCTTTATTTGGGAATGGAGGATCGACTTCTCTTTGTAATTAATCTTTTTGTTGTCTATTTGTTTTACATGGTGTTTGAAATCATGGGCTTAGTGTCTAACTTGCGCGCGATTTCAAAGAAGGCTGAATAAGTAATGTTCGAAAAAAAATCAGTAGTACCAAGCAAAGCGCTTTTAATT
Source organism: Roseivirga seohaensis subsp. aquiponti (assembly GCF_001267955.1). Classification (NCBI taxonomy): domain Bacteria; kingdom Pseudomonadati; phylum Bacteroidota; class Cytophagia; order Cytophagales; family Roseivirgaceae; genus Roseivirga; species Roseivirga seohaensis. The sequence continues at coordinate 282,787 of NZ_JSVA01000004.1, read as the reverse complement.
AGTTTTTTAGCGTTATTCCTACTCTTAGTTCCTGCACTTTCTAGTGCAAAAGCATCTTCGGGTGGAGATGATAAAGAAGGAGCAACAGACTTTATCCTTCATCACGTAGTGGATGATTATACTTGGCACTTCTTTGATGGAGATTATGGTACAATTTACCTACCAGTAATTCTTTATTCTGAAGATAGAGGTATAGAAGTTTTCTCATCACATCACTTCTATAATGAAGCCCACGAAAAAATAGCATATAACGGTTATGAGATAAGTGAAGATGGCCACATTGCTGCTTTAGATGAGGGCAGACACGCCATGGACTTCTCGATTACAAAAAATACGGCCATGCTTATTCTTATAATGATTGTTTTATCAGTCATTGTGTTAAGTGCCGCCCGCCATTATAAGAAGAACCCTAGAACAGCTCCAAAAGGAGTGGCTTCATTTCTAGAACCTATTATAATATATATAAGAGACGAAATTGCAAAACCAAACATTGGTAAGAAGTACGAAAAGTTCATGCCTTATTTGCTCACGCTTTTCTTCTTTATTTGGTTTGGAAACCTTTTAGGGTTGTTGCCAGGAGCTTCTAACCTAACAGGAAATATTGCTGTAACTTTTGTTTTGGCAATGTTTACTTTCGTTTTCACGAATATCAATGGTAATAAAGATTACTGGAAACACGTGTTTGCAACACCTGGTGTTCCAAAACCATTATTATTAATTATGGTACCAGTAGAGTTTGTAGGCCTTTTCACAAAGCCTTTCTCTCTAATGGTTCGTTTGTTTGTAGCCATTACGGCAGGTCACATTGTAATCTTAAGTTTGATTGCTTTGGTATTTATCTTCCAGTCTCATGCGGTAGGTGTGGCCAGTACAATAATGGTAATCTTTATTAATATGATTGAATTGTTGGTAGCAACTATTCAGGCGTATGTGTTTACGCTTTTCTCTGCTATGTATATTGGCGCAGCGGTAGCAGAACACGAACATCACTAAGAAACTTATTTGTTTAATTTTATAAAACACGAATTATGTTAACTACAATTTTACTTACTGCAGGTTATGCTCTTATGGGAGCAGGTATTGGTGCAGGGATCGTTGCGATAGGCGCGGCCATAGGCATCGGTAGAATCGGTGGTCAGGCAATGGAAGGTATTGCAAGACAACCAGAAGCTGCGGGAAAAATTCAAACAGCAATGTTGATCATCGCTGCTTTGATCGAGGTAGTTTCTCTATTTGGTGTGGTAGTTTGTCTTTTGATTGCTACTAACCCAGGTATTGTTGAGAAATTATAAAAAAACTAATCGGAGTGGCGTTAGGCCACTCCTTTTATTTGATTTGAACACAGATTTTAAAATATAAATTATGATTGCTGCTAACTTATTATCTCCGGGTGTTGGCTTAATTGTTTACCAAGCAATAGGTTTCTTAATCTTATTGTTTGTTCTGGGTAAATTTGCTTGGAAACCAATTTTAGGTGCCCTAAAAGAAAGAGAAGACAGTATTGAAAGTGCATTGCTTTCTGCCGAGCAGGCAAAAAACGAAATGCAAGCTTTACAGGCCGATAATGAAAAACTATTGGCAGAGGCAAGAGTAGAAAGAGATAGCATCTTAAAAGAGGCCATCGCTACTGCTACTTCAATCAAAGAAAGCGCTAAGGAGGAAACTTCTAAAATTACTGCAAGAATGATTGAAGATGCCAAAGCAGCAATCGAAATCGAAAAGAAAGCCGCTCTTACCGATGTGAAAAATAAGGTTGCTGTGCTTTCATTAGAAATTACCGAAAAGCTGCTTAGAAAGCAGTTGGAGGATCAAAAAGCTCAGAAAGAGCTGATTGATGGTTTCGTAAAAGATTTGAACCTTAACTAATAGGTATAAATGTCAGAATTCAGAATTGCTTCCCGATATGCCAAATCACTGCTAGAATTAGCCAGTGAACAAGGTAAGTTGGAAGAAGTGAACAAAGACATGCTACTTTTCTCTGAAGTTATTTCAGAGAATAGAGATTTTCAGTTGTTTCTGAAAAACCCAGTAGTAGCACACGACAAGAAATTGGCGGTATTGAATCAGGTATTTACTGGTAAAGTAAATGACCTCACATTGGCAATCTTTAGAATTCTAGTAAAGAAACAGAGAGAAGCCTATTTATCGGCAATAGCTACAGAATTTCATCACCAGTATAATGCCAAAACAGGGATAGAAGAAGCTACGGTTACTACTACTTTCCCTATTGATAATGAACTCCGCAATGAGTTTAAGGCTGTAGTGAAGAAAATATCTGGAAAGGAAGTAGAACTTACCGAAAAAATTGATGAAAACTTAATCGGGGGTTTTATTCTAAAAGTGGGCGACCGTCAAATAGACGACTCCATTAACTCAAGGCTTAAGGCCTTAAAATTGAAATTTAGTCAAAACCCTTATGTAAAGGAGTTTTAAATAATTAACACATAACTGTATCATAAAATGGCAGATGTAAGACCTGATGAGGTTTCAGCAATTTTAAGAGAGCAACTCTCAAACTTTAAATCAGAAGCTGAATTAGAAGAAGTAGGTACCGTATTGCAAGTAGGTGATGGTGTAGCCAGAATCTATGGCCTATCTAAGGCGCAATCGGGAGAGCTTCTTGAATTTGAAAACGGACTGAAAGCCCTAGTATTGAACCTTGAAGAGGACAATGTAGGTGCTGTATTACTTGGTGAATCAGCTGAAATCAAAGAAGGCGATACCGTTAAAAGAACAGGTAAAATCGCATCTATCAATGTAGGTGAAGGAATGGTTGGCCGTGTGGTCGACACCCTTGGTAACCCAATTGATGGTAAAGGACCTATTTCTGGCGAAACGTTTGAAATGCCATTGGAGAGAAAAGCTCCTGGGGTAATTTACAGACAACCAGTAACTGAACCTCTTCAAACAGGTATCAAAGCAATTGATGCTATGATTCCGATTGGAAGAGGACAGAGAGAATTGGTAATTGGTGACCGTCAGACAGGTAAAACTGCCGTAGTTATCGATACTATTCTTAACCAAAGAGAATTCTACGAAAAAGGAGAGCCTGTATTCTGTATCTACGTTGCCGTAGGTCAAAAGGCATCTACTGTAGCAGGTGTAGTAGCAGCCCTTGAAAAAGGTGGTGCAATGGATTACACTGTTGTAGTTATGGCTTCTGCTTCTGATCCTGCTCCAATGCAGTTCTTCTCGCCAATGGCGGGTGCTGCTATTGGTGAGTATTTCAGAGATACCGGAAGACCAGCGCTAGTAATTTATGATGACCTTTCTAAGCAAGCAGTAGCTTACCGTGAAGTTTCTCTTCTTTTAAGAAGACCTCCAGGGCGTGAAGCTTACCCAGGTGATGTATTCTATTTGCACTCTAGACTTTTAGAAAGAGCTGCAAAAGTGAACGATAACGATGACATTGCTGCGGCAATGAACGACCTTCCTCCTTCATTACAGGGAAAAGTGAAAGGTGGTGGTTCGTTAACAGCCCTTCCAATCATCGAAACACAAGCAGGTGACGTTTCTGCTTATATTCCAACCAACGTAATTTCAATTACAGACGGACAGATTTTCTTGGAAACTAACCTTTTCAACTCTGGTGTGCGTCCTGCAATTAACGTAGGTATCTCAGTATCAAGAGTAGGAGGTAACGCTCAGATCAAATCAATGAAGAAGGTTTCTGGTACTTTAAAGCTTGACCAAGCTCAGTTCCGTGAATTAGAAGCTTTCGCAAAATTTGGTTCTGATTTGGATGCATCTACTAAACTTACAATTGATAGAGGTAGAAGAAACCAAGAGATTTTGAAACAACCTCAATTTTCTCCAGTACCTGTTGAAGAGCAAGTAGCAATCATTTATGCTTCTACTAAAGGACTTTTAGATAGAGTGCCAGTTGAGAAAGTTAGAGAGTTTGAGAAGGAGTTCTTAACAATCATGAGAACTTCTGAAAGAGCAGCGCTTGATTTACTAAAAGCAGGTAAGCTTGACGAAGCTGCTACTTCAGCAATCGAGAAGACGGTTAAAGATTTAGCAAGTAGGTATTAATTTCATTAAGCCTAAATCGTAATAGATGGCGAATTTAAAGGAAGTAAAGGAAAGAATTAAGTCGGTATCTTCTACCCAGCAGATAACCAGGGCCATGAAAATGGTGGCTGCTGCAAAGTTGAGAAGAGCTCAGGATAAGATCATTCAGTTGAGACCTTATTCAGAGAAATTATCGGCTATTCTTGCCAATGTATCTGCTGGTAACAGCGATGAGTCTATGACCACTTACGCCCAAGAGCGTGACGTAAAAAATGTACTTATTGTGCCAGTAACCTCTGATAGAGGACTTTGTGGAGCGTTCAACTCAAATATCAACAAAGCATTAAATGTAGTAGTAAAAGCCCATGAGGGTGCAACTATTCACGTAATGCCTATTGGTAAAAAAGCGTTCGATATGTCTAAAAAGCAGAAATTCACTAACGTGACTGCTTATTGGGATATGTTCTCGAAACTGAGCTTTGAAACGGCTCGTGAGGCAGCAGAATACGCTATGAACGGTTATGTTGAGGGTAAATACGACAAAGTAATATTGGTATATAACGAGTTTAAGAACGTAGCCACTCAGGTTGTAAGAAGCGAACAGTTACTGCCTATTGTTCAGGTAGAACAAGAAGGCGAAACAACCGCTACTGGAACGGATTATATCTTCGAGCCTTCAAAGGATTTTATCATTGAAGACTTGATTCCGAAATCGTTGAAAATTCAGTTTTACAAAGCAATATTAGAATCTAATGCTTCTGAGCATGGTGCTCGAATGACGGCCATGGGCAAAGCAACCGATAACGCTGGTGATTTGCTGAAAGAACTGAAATTGATGTACAACAGAACACGTCAGGCAGCCATCACCAAAGAAATCCTAGAGATTGTAGGTGGAGCAGAAGCTTTAGCTGCCGACAACTAGAAATTCAATTGTAATAAGTAGAGAAAGCCCTTTTGAGAAATCAGAGGGCTTTTTTGTTTGCTGTAGGCTCGTGAATTTCCTGCATCCCTTCCTAGTTCGCAATGCAGTGCGGACTGGTCTTATTACTCTTCTCAACGCTTAATCTCATAAAAAAACCAGCCTTGTTCCCAAAGCTGGTTTTCTGTTCTTTCTAATTTATGCACTTAAAGCTTTGCCTGCCGACTTTAGGCAGGTGCATTACAAAATAGGTACTCGCCAAAGGCTCGCTTGCCGCTAGGCAGGCAAGCACCAGTTACCGTAGTGGACAAGTGAGTGCCAGGGGGAGTAAATCAAATACTTTGATACATTACTGAAGCATAATCCAAAACAAGAAAAACGATTTTTTCATAAATAGATTAATCTCCAGCTGACTTGACTAAAATCAGTCAAGTCAGCTATTTCTAGACTTTATTCTACTAACTATACTTAAAAATATGATTAAAATATTGGCTATAATAAACGGAAATATATGAATTTTAGAAAAAACACTTTTTTCCACATCAGGCTCTGATCTTAACCAATAGAAGGCAAGTAAAACTGAAAGAAAGAATATGCTTAAAATTGCAAAACACCAAGCCTTTTTATTATTAAAGAGGATTACTGGCGAAAAGACCACGAACAATACCACCGACCTAAATAATCCAAATGTAAAACCCAAGAATAGAGCCTTCGAAATTGAATTCATGAAGAGAAAGTATGCCAAAACCGTAAAAATGAAATCGGATACAATTAATACTACGGCCAGTTTTTTCATCTCACAGGTGGGTAACTTACTTTCATAAATTCAATCAAACGCCCTTGTTGGTGGCTTTTGACCAAAGGATGCTTTGGTTTATGCCTATTGGCATCTAATACATCAAGACCGTTCTCCTCTGCATATGCTTTATAAGCATCATGATTCGCAAACTCAAGTAAACCACTAGGGTCAGAATACGAAATTGGATTATCGTAAAACGCACGATATGGAGTCCAACTAGTTTCAACGTCTGCCAATGGATCAATATTGGCAAACCTACCCAATGTAGCATCATACATTCTGGCATTGAAATCGTACAGATTCAGGTCGAATTCCGTCTGCTCTTCGTTACCATTGAACTTGTAGTTGTTGGGCTTGGACAGCGGGGCAGTGGAACTTAATGCACTTATGTTGAGACCGAAAGGATAGTAATGATCCTCTTGAAGAATTGCCCCCTTGGTGTGGGTGATGTTCAGGTCATCAAAATATACATCAAAGCCCGTTTGGCCTTCGTTCGATAAATATACATAAACATAGCCGCCTTGTGTAATATTTACTGTATTGAAGGATAATTTTTCATGGGCTCCACTGGCCGCACTGGTCACCTGGTTAAAGCCTCCGCTAAGGTAATTGAAGTCTTGGTTACAGGGTTAGCACACACAAAGTGTACGCACCAGTTACCGAAGTGGATAAATGAACCTCAGAAGCTTCTTAGTTGGCAATGCAGTGCGGACTGGTCTTATTACTCTTCTCAACGCTTAATCTCATAAAAAAACCAGCCTCTTTTTGTAGCTGGCCTTTGCTAATTCATTCATTTTATAAGCCAATCAAAGCTTTATAAACTTACCTTCTAAATTAATCTTATAAGACTCCTTTGATTCAGTAACCTCACTGCCCCCCGAACTTACATCAGTTTTTTTATCACTGTAAATCATACTTAAAGTCAGATCAGAAGTTAATGTCGAGTAAGTCATTTTATCGTTTCCAAAATGGTATTCAAAACCTCCTATTTCTTTAGAGTCGATGAGCTTTCCATCTTCATCATATATGCCCAAAAGAACTTTCTTCATCTTAACATCAAAAGGAATTTTAGGATTAAGCCTGACTACATAAATTAACCCTTGATTAGACTTACCTAAAGTGACCTTAGAGAGTAGGTTAACTTCGTACATAGGTAATTCTCCATGCTTCTCTGATAGTTGGTCAATCTGAGATAGTTCAAGTAACTCAGTTTCAAGAATCAAATATTCTTTGTCTTCGGTATTCAAGGAAGATAAGAATGCAGAGTCAATATTAATTGGCAGGTTAGTTTCATCAAAGGACTTGACGAAAGCGTCAAAACCGGTATCATTGATTTCGCAACTTTGAAAAGCCAGTGATAAAGCCAAAACAGTAGTGAAAAAAAGTGATTTCAGTCTCATTTTTATAATTTTTAAACCTATTAGATAATTCTTTAAAATTTATCCTCCCCCCAATATTCTTCTCCTACCTTCCGCTAAAAACGAAGCTACCTGACCTCTAACATTACGAGCAGTTGAAGAAATTCTACTGGAAACACTCCTTCCAGAAGAACTCGTTCTTGATGCTGAAGTCGATGACGCTTGACTAGTTGCTGTAGGTGCCCCACCGCTAGTATTAGACTGAGCATCTGGAGTAGTATCCCACTTGAAAAATGCAGGAGAGTTAGAGTCCCAACTTTCGCCACTGCCCAGAACAAAAGAGTCTGATTGAGCTCCATTTCCTGACGAATTATGGCCAAAAGTAATCACTGTATTTCCTTCATCATTTGTTGAAACACCTGTGACCAGACCTGTATGATATGGGTAGTTACCATCCATTCGGAAAGTCACGATATTACCAGCTTCGACTTCACTATTATTGACAGAAGTCGTATTACCTTCAATATTTAATACACCACTACCAGTATCTCCGGTAGGTGTCACATTACTTGGGTTTGGCTCGCCCGCAGTAACAACACAATTGGATACAGTTGATGAGCAGTTACCAGCAACACCAGGAGCATTTCCACTAGGGGCAGTATATGCAGAGATATTCCATGTATAGGTGGTTCCTTCATCAATATGCTGTTGCATTTGAGCAACGGCATTTGCTCTTTGAGTTGAATCAGACCCCAACGGATCATTGAAAGATATAGGATTATTGGTATTCCATGCATAAAGGGATTCATGATGCTTGACAACTGGGTCTACCTGATGGAACCGTCCTAATTGCGGATCATAAGACCTAAACTCAGGTGTGTACCAGTCCAGGTCGAACTCTTCATTTAACTCCATGCCGTTGTATTTAAACTTGTTCGGCTTGGTCAGTGGGGCAGTAGAACTCAGGGCGGATATGTTTAGACCAAAGGGATAGTAATGATCTTCTTGCAAGATTGCGCCTTTGGTGTGGGTAATCCTCAAATCATCAAAGTACACTTCAAAATTTGTATTGCTCTCGTTAGAGACAAACACATAAAGATAACCACCTTGAGTAATATTTACTGTATTGAAGAATAATTTTTCATGGGCTCCACTGGCCGCACTGGTCACCTGGTCAAAGCCTCCGCTAAGGTAATTGAAGTCTTGGTTACAGGATTAGCACACACAAAGTGTACGCACCAGTTACCGAAGTGGATAAATGAACCTCAGAAGCTTCTTAGTTGGCAATGCAGTGCGGACTGGTCTTACTCCCTTCTCAACGTTTAATCTCATAAAAAAACCAGCCTTGTTCCCAAAGCTGGTTTTCTGTTCTGTTATCAGGCTCTTAACTCTTAAAAAGCGTAAACCAGATACTTTGATACGCTGCTGATTACTTCCAATGCTGCCAGACAGTATCCTTTTCTATCAAAACTAAATCTCCACTTTTAACATTGTACTTCCAAACTGGAGGAAAAGTCTCATCGAAACCATCATCAAAGTCAAACATCTGAAAGCTAGACATTAGGCTGTCATTAAAAAGGCCCTTGTTGTAAAGTTCACTTGTTTTTTTGCTTTTCAAATCCATTAGTGATACAGGTTTACTGTTATAGTAAAACATCCCCTTTAATTCTAATTGTAAATCTTCTGGTGACAAAAAACCTATTCTCATAAATTTTATCAGGTTGCCGTCTATTATTATATGATAGTGATAATAGTTGGTCACACTTATATGAGGAATTGGATATTCTTCTTGGTAATGCCCTAACTCAGTTAATATGCTTTGGTTAATTTGAAGGGTATCACTAGGAGATATTGGCTCTTTACTTTCGGTACTGGCTTTATTCCTGCTCTGGTTACAAGAGTTACAGATTAAGACTAATATTAGAAATAATAATTTTTTCAATTACTTAGAGTTTAATTGACCAAAAAACAAACGTTTATAATTTCCTTTTATATTACGTATATATTCGCCTTCGGAATAGAAGCTACTTAACGCCCAAAGCCTACCTGAATTTTTCATATATATGTAATTGTTAAAAGGCTGAATTCCACCATTCCTATTAGTCAATCCCTGTATCCTTCTACGATCACCATACAAACCATCCTTTTCATCAGCTATTGTGGTTGTTTTTACGTGAGAATGTATTTCAGCAATAGTTTGATTTGCAGTAAGTCCGAAATGACTGAAGCCAGGAGCTACTTCTTCATTTTGAAAAGTTCCCACGCCAAATAATTCCTTCCCATTTTTACCCCCCCCTAACCGCAGACCATTCAACCTCACTATTGTTAGAAGCAAATAAGAATAATTTAAACACATCATCTTGACCATCTGCACCAGTCGTTGCAATGCTTTTTAACTTTTTCGTTCCTCCTGTGTGCTCGCCTGCAAATTCCGAAACTGACAAATCAGATATTATAGTCCCATCACCAGCGTCTTTTTTATCCACTTGGACGTATTTAGATTCCTTAACATTACCATTTTTATCGGTGGCATAAAGGCGATCATACTTATCATCAGTTTCTTCTAATAACTCAACTGAACCATCTTGATTTAATTTATAGTCATCCAGTGTACCACTGGGGTCAACCCTGATCATAGGGTTGTTCTGGACATAGTTGTAAGGGGTCAGCCACTCCCGACTGTCCGCCATTGGGTCTATGTTCATAAACCTGCCCAAGGCGGCATCATACATCCTAGCATTAAAATCATAGACATTCCAATCAAAGTCAACCTGCTCTTCATTCCCAGACAGTTTGAACTTATTAGGTTTAGATAAAGGAGCGGTGCTTGAGAGGGCGGATATGTTCGCGCCAAAGAGATAGTAATGGTCTTCTTGAAGAATTGCCCCCTTGGTGTGGGTTATGTTCAGGTCATCAAAATATACATCAAAGCCCGTTTGGCCTTCGTTCGATAAATATACATAAACATAGCCGCCTTGTGTAATATTTACTGTATTGAAGGATAATTTTTCATGGGCTCCACTGGCCGCACTGGTCACCTGGTTAAAGCCTCCGCTAAGGTAATTGAAGTCTTGGTTACAGGGTTAGCACACACAAAGTGTACGCACCAGTTACCGAAGTGGATAAATGAACCTCAGAAGCTTCTTAGTTGGCAATGCAGTGCGGACTGGTCTTATTACTCTTCTCAACGCTTAATCTCATAAAAAAACCAGCCTTGTTTCCAAAGCTGGCCTTTCTGTTCTTTTCTAATTTATGCACTTCAAGTGCATTACAAAATAGGTACTCGCCAAAGGCTCGCTTGCCGCTAGGCAGGCAAGCACCAGTTACCGCAGGGGGCAAGTGAGCGCCAGAGGGTATACCTTTAATCCTCAAAACCTTAAGCTTAATCAAACTTCTTCACGAGTTTGTACTTACCATCCTTAGATTCAAAGTAACCTTCAACTGTCGTGACTTTTTCTTCTATGATCTTGCCACCTTGGTCTATTCTATAACGGGTCTTAACTTCTAAAAGAGCGTGATTTCCTTTCATGTCTTTATCTTCTATTTCAGGATACAGATACTGATAAAAACTCTTGTTTATAATATAACCCTCCAAAATATTAGAAAAAGCCTGCCAGGAGTCAACTAAAAAGCCTGCCAGTTCCTTGTCGTCAATGAGAGTTCCGTCATGTTTATATGTAATAGCATGTATTTTAGTAACAGTGTCTCCGTACCCGTCTATAAACTTCTCCATTATTAACACTGCCTTAAAATTATCTCTCACAGGTAATAGACATACTCCTCGAAAAGTGCTTTTTACATTTTCTCTTAAGCTAGATGGTATAAACACCGTAAAATTGTCATCAATAATGAATGTAGCCTTCTTATCTTCAAAAGTATATGCGGCATATGGTAAGGATTGGTTCTCAAACTCCTCAAGATAGTCATCGAACAATTCTTGACTCAAGTCTTGTCCCTTACATGCAGTTATAGATAATATTATCAGAACTGCTGATAAAGTTCTTTTTATTGTACTCATTTATATCTTTTCATTTATTGGTTTCTTCTTACTGCAACAATCGTATAGGTTACATTTGAATTTGCCCTGTATGCTGTTGTCCCTGAAATACTCCCATTATTAAGACTTAAGGTATTATCTCTAGAAGTACCATTAGCTTGATTAATTGTTCTAGGATCATAAAAATTAAATGTAGAACTACCGTTTTGAAGGTTTGTTGTAGCCGATGATATGGACACCCAGTGGTCACCAACCCCATCACCATTGTAATCAACATGCACTCTTACCGAGCTCCCATTAGTAACTTGCGACCTGATATAATCTATTTGATTTTGTGTTCCAGTTATGTTATTGACAGTTCCTCCCAGAGAAGTTGCCCCACTATTACTAACCATTACACCACATTGATAAAAACAATTACCTTCGTCCCCTTCTTTATTTTGAGATCCTATCTGCCTTCCATTTTCATCATACCTAGGTTCTCTTTGAGTTTCCCAGTCATCTTCTTCCAAGACAGTTTCAGTCCTTGACTCTAATTGATTCTGATTAAATGTGATGCTTAATCCATCACCTAAATCCATAGTGTAGCTCGTACCAATATTCTGATATCCATCTTGCTCATCACTGCCTTCTCTCCAAAAGACAGCACCACCATCAACTAAATTACCATCTTCATCAACCTCTTGATACCAATCAGTACCTAATGGATCAATAAATCTTGTTGGATTATTTGCAACATAGTGATATGGTGTCATACCAATACTATGCTCTACATCTGCCATAATATCAATCTGCATGAATCTTCCCAAAACCGGATCATAAGTTCTGGCATTAAAATCATAAACGTTAAGGTCGAATTCTGTTTGTTCTTCATTGCCTGACAACTTAAACTTGTTCGGTTTGTTGAGTGGAGCGGTGGAAGAGAGTGCTGCAATCGACAAACCGAAAGGATAGTAATGATCTTCTTGCAAGATTGCGCCTTTGGTGTGGGTGATGTTCAGGTTGTCAAAGTAGACCTCAAAATTGGCGGTGCTCTCATTGCTGAGGTATACATATACATAACCGCCTTGGTTGATGGTGGCTGAAACGGAGAGGGTTTGGTAACCAGAAGTCTGGTCAGCCCTGTCGAAACCGCCAACGCCCACAAAGTTGAAGTCTTGGTCAAAGACAAGCATGTTCAAATAGGCCTTTGCACTGGTGGACGTACTTCCCGAATACAAAAACCCTGTGGTTGACACTCCATTAAAAAGGTCATACACGGCCTGCTGCTCTACGCCCCCACCGCTTAGGCTTCCAAAGAGCCCTGCTATGGCTGATACCATGGTGGCCTTGGTTTGCACACCAGTGGAAGTGTTGCCCGTATGATAGGAGTCCACGGTGACGGACACCTGGTCGCCTGCGGTTACGGCCAGCAGTTTGGCCGGGCCTGCCCGTCTTGCGGCCACAGAACCGTTCAGGGCGGCTACCTTGTCATCGGTAAAACCGGGTACATCGGTGGTGTTGATGCCCGGTTGGGTGCTGCACACTTCTTCCACATTGAGGAACAGGTTTTCTTCATAGGTTTCCATGTTGGTACCGGAACTGCTCGTCCCGGTTTCCATGGTGGCCCTGTACTCAGTTATGTCGGTGGCTTCTGTGAGGGTCATGCGCGTATTGCCCAAATGGTCTTTAATATAGTAATCATAGACCAGATTTGCACCACTTTTTCTTACCCTGCCTTCTTCGTGGGCAAAGTGCTGCAGGGCGTTGTTCTCGTAAATAAAGCCCCCTGAATAGTCGGTGGTGGTCACTGTGCCGTTGTCGTTGGTGGTCTTCTTTAGTTTTGTGCCTGCTGCATCGTAGGTGTAGGTGATGGTGCGGTTGCAATTACTGAACGATCATAGAGTTCTACCATGCTATTTTGTAATTACCCACAAATGTGTTTAACAGTAATTTCAGTAAGTTTCATTACCATTTGGTCGTTCGTGTGTCGGTTTTCAGTAAGCCAAAGAGTTTTCTTGTTTAAGCTTTATAACTTTCCATACATTTGATCCATCGCTATGAGAAAGCTTTTGATCCTTATTCAGAACCTTAGTCTTGACGTTACGACAGGGGCTATAATTTGTAGCTTGTATGTAGCCAGATTATTTGGTGTTACCCTCGAAAACTCGATGCTCATCGGTCTGGGTGTGGCGATTTGGCTTATTTATACTGTAGACCATCTTTTTGATGCCAAGAAAAGCATTGGATATTCAACCAATCAACGACATGCTTTTCACCAAAAATACTTCAAGCCAATTGCCTCTGTTGCGTTCATGGTTTTTCTAGTAGGAGCGTTTAATCTATATTATTTGCCTTGGGTTACTACTAAGCTAGGGTTGATTTTAGCACTGTTGGTTGCGATTTACATTGGCTCCCTGCATTTGCTTAAGCTCAAGAAGACATGGCATAAGGAATTTTTAGCCGCCATAATCTACAGTTTTGGGATTTTTGTTGCGCCACTCAGTTTATTAGAACACTGGGATATTTTCGTTTTTTATGTCTTCATCGTGTTTTTTCTCATTGTGATTACCAACCTACTTATTTTTCCAATGTTCGAATATGAGAATGATAAAAATGATGATATTCAATCAATAGCTACACTTTACGATAGCGCTTTTGTCGGGAAACTGGCTACCGCTATTCTTGTCTTTAATGTATTGCTTATTGTTGGCGGAATGGTTTACCTCAACCCTGTGATGACAGGTGCTCGCTGGTTAAGTTCAGAGTATATATTGTTTATGATGACTTTGGTTTTGGCGATGCTCTTAATGTTCCCTAATTTTTTTCAGCGAAATGACCGTTACAGATTGGTGGGAGATGGCATCTTCTTTTTCCCTTTGATTTATCTTTTACTGTGAAAAACAACTTCAACCTTATCGCCCCAGTATATGACGGCTTGGCTAAAGTTGTTTTTGGGAAAAAGCTAAAGCAGATTCAGACTCATTTTTTACCCGTGATTCCCGAAAATGCTAATGTATTAATCATGGGCGGAGGCACAGGATGGATTATCAACGAACTGTTCAACACGGGTTTTAAAGGGAAACTTACTTATGTAGAAGCCTCTGAGAGGATGATTTCCTTATCGAAGAAGAACTGTGAGTTCAGTGAATCAGTAAACTTTATTCATGGGGAAGAAAGTGCGCTCCCTGCAGATAGACAATATGATGTAATTATCACCAACTTCTTTCTCGATGTCTTTTCCGAGGTGAGGTTAGATGAAGTAATCGTTCAGCTTTCTAAGCAACTCAATAACGATGGAATATGGATTTGTTCAGACTTTCAGAATACTGATCGATTTGGTCACCAGTTATTGCTGTGGTTTATTTTTAAGTTTTTCAAAATTACAGCAAACCTAGAGTCAGGATCACTGATGAACTTTGACCACAAGTTCAAAAAAATAGGCCATTCAAGAAGTGAAAATTTCACTTTAATGAATGGCCTAATATTCTCGTCAGTATATACTAGCGAACGATTACTTTAAAGGTTTGTCGCTCTTTAGTAGCTTTATCGGTTAGCGTAATCATGTGCAAGCCTTTGCTCAGCCCTGAGGTTTCCAGAGTAATGCTTCCAGTTTCAGGATTCAGTATGGTAGATTGACTATTGATAAGCACGCCCGATGCTGAAATTAGCTGTACAAGTACTTCGCTTTCTACCTCAACACCGTATTCTATGGTAATCAAATCTCCTCGATTTACCGGATTCGGGAATACATTAAAGGTTTGAACTAAGGTTGTTTTTTCTACAAACACTCTTTTGATTTCAGAAACCGTAGACATTCCATTGAAATCGGTTTGTTTTAAGCGGTAGAAGTTGTTACCTGATTTAGGTGCTTTGTCTATGTAGAAATAATTGTTTACATCCTGGCTGTTGCCTGCACCTACGAGTGTACTAATGCCTTCAAAGTCTTCACCGTTAGTGCTTCTTTCAATGGTAAAGTAAGCGTTATTGGTTTCGTCTGCGGTGCTCCAATCTAATCTAACATAATCCTCATTGGTTTTTTGGGCCTCAAAGGATAATAGCGTAATAGGTAGCGAAGCCGCTTGTAAAGAGCCTAAAGTGAAATACTGAGTGTCATTTAGGTTGACCGCAAAAGTTACCGTTTTTTCTGTTGCGTTGATGGATGTTGGAGCCACTAAGGTTACTCCAGAAGTAAAGTCTCCATCATTATCTACCATTAATCTTACTTGGTTTAGGTTGTTTGTTCCAACACCGCTTGGTCCCATAATATCGGCCAGATCGAAGGTTAGATTTACGGTTCCTACGGTACCTGTTTCTTGTACATACCATTCTCTGAATAGTCGGCCACTTACCTGAGAAGAGTTGTATTCTGTATTGCCTTCTTCTCTAGTTCCAGTTTTCGCTACATTATCATTTCCCCAAATTAGGAATGAATTGTCGGTAGTAAATGATCCCGCCATTTCCATAGTAACAATAGCATCATCATTTTCACTTTTTGACTTCCATTGTTGGAAACATGAGTCGTCATCGCGGCCTATACCAGCAATATCGTTATTGTAAACGGTCTGTTCAGACCAGTCCCATGTGATGGTACCCGCAGACGACAAATAGTCTTCAGTAGCAGTACCACCAGCGTTTCTTGTAATACCGTATTTAACAGCCAAATAAGATTCAACTCTTTGCCTTTCATTTTCTGTAAGATCATCTGAGAAAACCAGTACTTCAGCAATTCTACCGCTAAACTGCGAAGCTACGTTTGAGTCATCGTGGTTTCCTATTCCGAAAGAACCAGGACCGGTAAGCGAAGTGTTGGTAGAGGTTCCTGAGCCAACATTTGCAGAGTTAATATATAGCTGAATAGATCCTGCCGAGGTTAATCTTCTACGGGTACCAGTAGCAATGAATGGTTCAAAGTTGTTATATACTGGGCCAGATGCACTTCGCACATTCAATGTAGAGTTATTGGCGGCATTCATATGTACCCTGCCACCAGAAATTCCTAACCCGTAATCTGCCGACCCACCAGAATCACCGCCTCCAATAATAGCTGGGGCATCTTCAAAGTTAGAAGTTGAACCGCCTGTTTGACCAGTTTCAAATACTGCTATTAATGTAAAATCTTCCGACACGTTGTTTCCACCAGAAGTTTCCATAAAGGAAGCGTTGGTTGAGTTAGGGTCGCTAAAATTAATTGCTGGGTTAAAGTTGATTTGGTTGGTTTGGTATTTTGGCTCTACCGGTGCACCTCCGCCCAAGTTGATTTCATTGGCATTTCTACCGATTGGGCTTTGGTCTGTCCAAGTATTAAGGTCAGTGTTATTTGTGGTTGTGCCGGTGCCGTCATCAGCCCTTAACCATAATGCTAGGTCGGTTGTTACTCCACCAGGCCCACATGTTTCTCTTGCTGTTCCCAGCGTAAAGTAATCTCCATCGGCAAAATTTACATTATTAAATGTAATCACATTGCCGTTAAATGTACCTCCAGAAATGGTTGAACCACTAGCCATTGTTGAAGATGAAGATACAATTAATTGAAAATCTGAGGCATTAGATGAATAGCCTAAACCTGTCAGGTCGAAAGAAACAGATGTATTTCCAACTGTTCCTGACTCATCTACTCTCCAAATACGTTCCATTCTTTCCGTTACGTTACCAGGAACATCGCCAGTATTTGCGTTGGCTTGATTGGCATTATCTCCATCATTTCCCCATATCAAGAAAGAGTTATCAGCAGTGAAACTATTTGGATTAGAAGCATTGTCTGTAAAAATCCCACCATTTCCGATGGTAACTATTGAACCAGAGTTTTGGCTCTTAGATTGCTTTTGCTGTAAACAAGAACCATCGTCTCGGCCAATTCCAGCAATGTCTCTATTATATGTGCTGTTTGTAGTCGCATTCCAAACAGTGGTTCCAGATGAATTTACGTAGTTTTGAGCTGTATTCTGGCTTAGTGTGATTCCATATTTAATGGCTAAATATGATTGAATTCGGTTATGTTCTGCATCTGAAGGGCGAGCCGAAAAGGATATCACTTCGGCTATTTGTCCATCAAAAGTATCATTAGTAAAAGTGTTAGCGTCTAGGTTACCACCTATTCTGTAAGCCACGTTGGTAGAGGTTAGGAATGTTCCTCCTTGTAGGTCTGCTTGGTTTATACCATTTACAAACATTTCTGTGTTGTTATTGGCGGCATTGTTTTTTACTCCAAACAGCATGGTTTGGTTATTATTAATCCCACCAAATGCTGCGAAGCTAGTACCTCTTCTCCAACGGGTTCCAGTTCCTCCAATGGAATGAGAGAATACCTCATTAGTTATTACTGAAGTTACGCTTCCAAAAAGTAGACTCCCAAACTGGTTTGTTGCTGTGCCAGGTACTGCAAATTCTACGATTGTTTCTTGTGGAGATGAGTTATTATAAGTTTGATCTGTATTCAACACTATATAATAGGCACTTGAATTAAAACCAGCACTTCCGGAAATTTCTTCGGTATTAGCGGCATCAAAATTAAGTGCGGGGTTAAAGTTGATGGAATTACTCTCATAATTAGGTTCATCGCCAGAGGCTGCGGTGGCGTTATTACTACCTGCCTGATCGAACCAAGTGCTTACATTGCCTCCATTTGTAGTTGAGCTTGGTCCAACATCCGCTTTAAGCCATAGAGTTAAGTTTGAGCTTACTTCGCCAGGAGCACAGTCTATAAATCCAGTGCCCAGTGTAAAGTATTGACCATTAGAAAGGTTGACATTACTAAAGGTTATAGTATTACCAGAAATAACACCTCCTGTTATTACTGAACCAGAAGAAAAGTCTCCATTGGAACTATTACCTGCTACTAACAGACTGTAATCAGCGGCCGCTGGGCTACCAGAAATAGTAAGTTCATCAAGGTCAAAAGAAATAGAGTTGTTACCCGTTTCCCCCGTTTCTCCAACGCGCCAAACGCGTTCTACACGTTGCGAAATTAGTGGTGGAACATCTGTAGTTTCTGTGTCAGTATTAGCTCCACCATCATTTCCCCAAATAAACCAAGAATTATTAGAGGTTATGCTTCCTCCGTTGTCTACTGTTACCACAGAGTTATTGTTCTCGCTTCTTGATTTAACCTGTTCAAAGGCAGAATTATCGTCTCTTCCTATACCTGCAATGTCTTTATTGTATTCTAAAAATCCACCAATAGAGGCAGCCGAGGTGGTGTTGAAAATAACAGTGCCCTCAGAATTTACATAATTAAGAGGCGTAGATTGATCGAGGGTAATGCCGTATTTGATTGCTAAATAGCTTTCTATCCTGTTGCGCTGTGTAAGTGGGAATGCGCCTGGTTCGTTACAGTAAATGAGTTCCGAAATTTCTCCGTAAAACGAATTGCCGTTGTTATCGGAGCCATCATCAAATCTCATATTACCGTCAGCACCACCGAGTTGGATTCCTCCGGTATGTTGATAAAGTAGACCAACATTTCCAAATGATCCAAAACTCTGTCCGTTTAAATATCCAGTAATAGTTCCAGTTCCTGAAGAGTTTCCGTTTTCTTCTAATGTAACAATGTATTCAGTGTTTGTAGTTATTGCGGTGCTTACCGTGGTTACGTTTCCGCTGTTGTTCCATGGAGAACCGGCTCCATCATTTGGTACGTTCCAAGCTGTAAGGTGTAGAAAACCATTTCGGATATATATGTTGATTCCTCGTGAATTTCCGCCTTGCTCATATAAAACTTGTCTTGTATTAATGTCACTTGTGCTAGTTCTGAATGCAAGGTTAATTCCCTTTCTGGTGTAGGAAGTAGCGGTGTTGAAGCCATCATTATTAGCTATATCGAGGCTATTGTTTCCGTTGCCAAAATCTGCTGTAGGGTTAAAATTAATACTGCTTGAAGTACTTCTATACACCACTGTTCCAGTGCTTGAAGTAGCATCATTATCTCCTACCCATTGGTCTTGCCAGTCAGATAAAGTACTGCCATCTGTTGCGGTGGTAACACCTACATTGGCTTTCAACCAGGTGGTAAGCGCTGCTTTATAACCTCCAGGGCCAACGGCTGGTGTTAAGCAATCATCAGAAGATACTGCTGCCGAAACCCCAGCTACTAAATCCAAACCTGAGTTTAGTGCAGTTGTATTAGTAGGGAAAGTATTAATGTCGGTTAAAGTATGGTCGGTAGCATTGGTGTCGAATGCAAAGATTGAATAGCCATATACTACTTGGTTGGCCGAAATACCAAGCTCTGTAAAAGAAACTCCAACCCCCTGAATGGTTTGAGCTGATTGCCCAGCAAATGTACCGATGTTTATAAGTGGTAATGGGTTTTGCCCCACGGTTTGCCTTCTTAAAATAAGGTAGTTATTAAAGCTATTTCCCGTACCAGGCCAGTCCGAATCCTCGATATCCACCATATTACTATAAGCAGAAGGGTTACCATTACCATCTAGGGCTGTAATGGCGGCAATCTTTATTTCGTCATTTCCTCCTCGTTCAATAACAGGAAAAACAGCATTATTTGGCTCGCAGGTTACAATTCCAGTATACCAAATTACATCTACCCGTTCGATTTGTGCTTGAATACTACCGCTCGCTTCGTCATCTGTATTTACCAAAATATTGTCATAACCAGTAATCAAACTTCCAGTTTGATAGATTGCATCAGCATCGTCTACTTCTAGACCATCAAGACTAACAGTATTTGCGGTAAGGTTATTAAGAGTGTACCAAATGTTTACAAAACGCCCCCCGTCAGTTCTTTGGATGATTAATGTGTCAGGTTGTAAAAAGTTATTGTAAGAAGAACCGCCTATGGTATAACCATTTAATATAAAGTCGTTACCAGTTCCATAATTAACTGTGTAAGAAGTTGAAGCATTGATGTTGTTGCTTGCATCACTAGGAGCAGTAGCCGTATATGAAGTATTTGCCGGATTTACGGTAGTTGTACTGTATGCAGTAATTGCTGTCTGACCAAAAAGTTTTTGGTTTGAGCACACGATCAAACATAAAACAAGGAATACCTTGAGCAGTTTTGGCATTGAAGCGACATGTTTAGGTGAACACAGCATATAAAATCTTGCTATCTGTTAGGTATTGTAGAGCCAAGGCAAAAACCTCAACTATTTATACTTAACAAAACAGTGCCAAGAATTTACTTCTTGCTGATAGAACAAAAATGTTGGTTTTTTTATTATAAAACAATAATAATTCAAAGGAATTTATCTCCATTTTGGAAATCGTTTCCCAATTTGAGACTGCGGTGATTTGAGCTAGCTTTTATTAATTTCAGATGATTTTAATATTGAAGCTAAGCGAACAAGCTTACCTTTATCACGTAATAGGGTTGAATGCTCATTTCTATGATGTCAAACCACTTTTCTGTATTTAAATACCTCAAAATGGTGAGAGGTTTGAACCTCATTATCGTGGGGCTTACTCAGTATTTTACTGCTATTTTTTTATTACATGAGGGGCTTAGTTGGCATCTGTTAAATGATCAAAAATTTTTTTTGCTTGTTCTTTCCACGGTAATTATCACTAGTGCTGGATACCTGATTAATGATTATTATGATGTTAAAATAGATTATGTCAATAGGCCTGATAGGGTGATAGTTGGCAGAGCCTTGAAAAGAAGATGGATAATTATTGCACATACTGCTTTTAACTTTATAGGAATTGGTATTGGGTTCTATATTTCACCAACCATTGGTACTATTAATTTTATTGCAGCTTTTCTTCTTTGGCTTTACTCAAATCAGTTAAAGAGGCTGCCCTTTATAGGAAATTTCACCATTGCTATTCTTACAGGTACTACGCTATTTTTAGTTGGTCAGTATTTTCAAGAGCGAGAATATTTGGTTTTATGCTACGCCATTTTTGCGGGATTCATAACACTTATTCGAGAGATTATTAAGGATATGGAAGACTTGAAAGGAGATGAAAAATTTGGCTGTAAAACCCTTCCAATTGTTTTAGGAATAGCCAAAACTAAGCAGATTATTTATGGAATTGTTTTGATCTTTTGCACAGTGGTATTCGTTCTGATGAGTTCCATAAATATTGTTTTCCCCATCACACTTTCAGTTATTATGATTTTCCTCATCTTTGAGCTTTTAAAGGCTGATAAGATCAAGGATTACGGTAAACTCAGCACATTTTGTAAAGTTATTATGCTGTTGGGAGTAATCAGTATGGTTTGGATATGAACAAAAATCGAATTGCAATTTTTGCCTCAGGCAGTGGTACTAATGCCCAAAAAATTTTCGAATATTTTGAAAATCATAATAAAGTAGAAGTTGTTTTGCTTTTGTGTAATAAGACAGAAGCTGGGGTTCTTGAAAGGGCGAAGAATTTTGATATTCCTACTTTCAATTTTTCGCGAGAGCAATTTTACAATACTCAATCAGTGCTGCATACTCTAAAGAAGTTCAAGGTTGATGCTATTGTTTTAGCGGGTTTTATGTGGTTGATTCCAACCTATTTGGTAGAGGCTTTTCCAAATAAAATTGTAAATATTCATCCCGCCTTATTGCCAAAATTTGGTGGTAAAGGCATGTATGGAATGCATGTGCATGAAGCTGTGAAAGCAGCTGGAGAATCAGAAACGGGTATTACCATACATTTGGTAAATGAACATTATGACGAAGGTTCCATTTTAGCTCAGTTTTCATGTCGTATCGAACCAAACGACTCGCCTGATGAAATTGCGAGAAAGGTTCAAGTGCTGGAACATGAAAATTATGCAAAAGTGATTGAGAATCTAGTTCTTAATAAGTTCTAAAATGCCTAGTTTTGCGACTTAATTAAAAGCCAACCTACATGTCAAAGGTTAAAATCCAATCTGCATTAATTTCTGTTTTTCATAAAGACAACCTAGCTCCAATTGTTAAGAAATTAGGGGCTTTAGGTGTTCAAATTTACTCTACAGGGGGTACGCAAACTTTCATCGAAGAATTAGGTGTTCCGGTTACCGCTGTTGAAGATCTTACGAGTTATCCGTCAATTTTCGGTGGCCGAGTAAAAACGCTTCATCCTAAGGTATTTGGTGCAATTTTACACAGGAGAGATAATGCTGGAGATTTAGATCAAGCGAAAGAATTCGAAATCCCTTCAATTGATTTGGTGATCGTAGATTTATATCCTTTCGAAGCTACTGTAGCTTCAGGAGCACCAGAGCAAGATATTATTGAGAAGATAGATATTGGCGGAATTTCATTGATAAGAGCGGCTGCCAAAAATTTTAAAGATGTAGTAATAGTTTCGTCAAGAAACCAATACCCCACTTTAGAAAAGCTACTTGAAGATAAAAAGGGGAGTACGGACCTTTCTGATAGAAAAGCATTTGCTGCGCAGGCCTTTGATGTTTCGTCTCATTATGACACAGCTATTTTCAACTACTTTAATCAAGATGAAGCACTTGAAAGATTTAAAGTAAGTGAAACAGAAGGTCAGACATTGCGCTATGGAGAAAACCCACATCAAAAAGGGCAGTTCTTTGGTCCGCTTGATGAACTTTTTGAAAAACTAAACGGTAAAGAACTTTCCTACAATAACTTGGTAGATGTAGATGCTGCTGTAAGTTTGATTGAGGAGTTTTCAGAAGATGAAAAGGCTTTCGCTATTTTAAAACATACCAATGCCTGTGGCGTTGCAATTGGCGACACCGTTAAAGAGGCTTACTTAAAAGCTTTCGCAGCTGATACGGTGAGTGCTTTTGGAGGTGTATTAGTAAGCAACCAACCAATTGACTTGGTTGCTGCCGAAGAGTTGAATTCGCTTTTCTTTGAAGTTTTGATTGCTCCAGCGTTCGATGCCGATGCTTTGGAATTGCTGAAAGGCAAGAAGAACAGAATATTATTGGTGAAAAAGCAGCCATTAAACACTACAAAACAGTTCAAGAGTTTATTAAACGGTGTTATTGTTCAGGATAGAGATTTAGTAACCGATCAAATTTCTGATTTTAAGCAAGTAACTAAAAAAGCTACTACAGAAGCTGAGAATTTGGCATTAGCTTTTGCTAGTAAAATCTGTAAGCACACTAAGTCTAACACTGTTATTTTAGCAAAAGACGGACAAATGCTTTCTAGTGGAGTAGGCCAAACCTCTAGGGTAGATGCTTTGAAACAAGCTATAGAAAAGGCCAAGACTTTCGGTTTTGATTTGAATGGAGCCGTAATGGCTTCAGATGCTTTCTTTCCATTCCCTGATTGCGTAGAAATTGCAAAGGGTGAAGGAATTGTTGCTGTAATTCAACCCGGTGGATCAATTAAGGACGATCTTTCAATTGATTATTGCGACAAAAACAGCATGGCGATGGTGTTTACAGGCACTCGCCATTTTAAACATTAAAAGAATTTTTCAACCCTTAGATAATTGCGAGTAATTCGTAACTTTCAAGGATATAAAATATAGGAGACAAGACTGAATATGGGCTTTTTCGACTTTCTGACAAGTGATATTGCAATTGACTTGGGTACAGCAAATACCCTGATCATACATAAAGATAAAATCGTTGTAGACGAACCGTCTATTATTGCTATCGATAGAAATACCAACAAGGTGTTGGCCATAGGTAGAGATGCAATGAACATGCACGAAAAAACGCATGAAAACATCAAAACCATTCGCCCTTTGAAAGACGGTGTAATTGCCGATTTCGAAGCTGCCGAACTGATGATCAAAGGAATGATCAAAATGATTGACTTAAAGCGAAGAAGCTTTATGCCGTCATCGCACCGAATGGTGATTTGTATCCCTTCTGGAATTACCGAAGTAGAAAAAAGGGCTGTTCGAGATTCGGCCGAACATGCGAACGCCAAAGAGGTATACATGATTTACGAACCAATTGCTGCGGCCATTGGTACAGGAATAAAGATTGACGAGCCAATGGGCTCAATGATTGTAGATATTGGAGGGGGTACAACCGAAATTGCGGTAATTGCCCTTTCAGGAATTGTTTGCGACCAATCCATTAGAGTAGCAGGAGATACCTTTACCAAGGATATTCTCGACTACATGAGAAGACAGCACAACCTTTTGATTGGAGAGCGATCTGCAGAAAAGGTGAAAATCGCCATTGGGTCAGCCTTAACAGAATTAGACGATGCACCAGACGATTACGAAATCCGAGGTCGTGATTTAATGACAGGAATTCCTAAGGTGATTAAAATTTCATATTCTGAAATCGCTTTCGCGCTAGATAAGTCTGTTTCTAAAATTGAGGAAGCTGTATTGAAAGCCCTTGAAATTTCACCACCAGAACTTTCTGCCGATATTTATGATCGTGGGATTCACTTGACAGGTGGTGGAGCAATGCTTAAAGGTTTGGATAGACGTTTGGCCTTGAAAACTAAACTTCCAATTCATATTGCAGACGATCCGTTAAGAGCAGTAGTGCGCGGAACAGGCGAAGCCTTAAAAAACATTGATCAATATAGAGCGGTGTTAATGACTTAATAATGAATGGGTCAGTTATTTTCTTTTCTTTATAAATACCGAGCGTTTTTTACATTTCTAACCCTAGAGGTACTATGTATTTGGATCATTGTTCGAAATAACAATTACCAAAGAGCAGCGTACTTCAGTGTGGCCTCTGGCTTTGTTGGAAATATTAATGAAAGAACGAATAACATAAGCGATTACTTTAGCTTAAAAAAGGTGAATAGCGATTTGGCCGAAGAAAACGCCAGGTTGCGAACACTGTTGTTACAGCTAACGGAAACCCCATTAGATTCGCTCAAAACCTTTGATATTGATACCGATACTACTGATGCGGTACATTACAGACTAATTGCTGCCGAAATCGTAGACAATTCCATTCGCTTAAGTCATAACTTCTTTAAAATTAATAAAGGAAGTAATGATGGTATTAAGACGGGCATGGGTGTGATTAGTCAGAAGGGGGTAGTGGGTAAAATTAGAACAGTATCTAAAAACTACTCTAGCGGTATTTCGCTACTGAATTCCAGAAATCAAGTTTCGGCTAAACTTAAGAATTCAAACAGAACGGCCACTATTCAGTGGGATGGTGATGGGCGTAACCCAAGGGTAGCAAAACTCTTATACATTACTAGAGAAGATAATGTTCAAGTGGGCGATACGGTTGTGACTTCTAGCTTTAATGCTGTTTACCCAAAGGATATTATGATTGGAACTGTGGCCAGTGTTAAGCCCGACCCTAATCAGCGCGATTTGGAAATCGAAGTATCCTTAAGTGTGGACTTTGGAACACTGGCCTATGTGTATGTTATAGAGAATATATATAAGGAGGAAGAGGACTCAGTTTCTTTAATAAACAACCCTGTAGACTTTAATGAGTAGAAACCTGATCATATTGACTGTTACAGCAATCCTGCTGATGATTTTTCAGGTACTAATTCTGAAATACTTTGTGATTTTCGGTATTGGGTTTTGCTTTCTATACCTTATGTTTTTGCTATTCCTACCTTTAGAAATTGGCTTCGCCTCGGCTATGATCATTGGGTTAATAGCAGGCCTAATTGTCGATTTATTTTATAATACGCTTGGTATTCATGCTTTTGCCTGCGTTCTGATAACGTTTCTTCGTCCTTATTGGATGAAATGGAATAAGCCTAGAAGTGGCTATGAAGTTAATGATTTGCCGATGATTACCAATTACGGTCTTGGTTGGTTTGTTATCTACGCGCTACCTTTAATCTTTATTCATGCTTTAACCGTATTCTTAATTGAATCAGGAGGAAACCAGCTGGTAGGGATTTCAATCCTTAAGTCTGCCGTTACGGCTCTTATCTCACTGGTTTTTATGATCGCTATTCAGTATCTTTTTTACTCTAAGGCGAAGCGGTAATGTGGGACAACAGAAGGTATATTATACAAGGTGCGTTTGTTTTGATTGGATTAGTTTTTCTGATCAAATTGTTTGCTATTCAGGTATTAGATAAAGATTACAGAACCAAGGCCGAGCGAAATATTATTCAGCCCATTGTTCAATACCCTTTTCGCGGCCTTATTTACGATAGAAATAAACAACTCATAGTTTATAACGAACCCGTCTACGACCTCATGGTCGTTCCAAAAGATGTTGCTATTGCCGATACCACCGAGTTTTGCGAGCTCTTGGGAATAGAAAAAGAAGTTTTTTTGGAGAACATGAAAACCGCGAGGACGTATTCGCGAGTGAAACCCTCTGTATTTCTAAAGAAAATATCGCATGAGGAATACGGTAAAATTCAAGATCTACTTTATAAATACAGCGGTTTTTTTGTAAACCCAAGAACAGTAAGAGGCTACACTAGTCCAGTTTTGGCCAACGAGCTTGGCTATACAGGTGAAATTAGCAGACGTCAATTAGACAGAGATACTACTGGCTATTACAGATCGGGCGATAATATTGGAATTACGGGTTTAGAAGAGCAATATGAAAGACTCTTAAGTGGTAAACGAGGGGTAAGCTATAAACAAGTAAATGTAAGAGGAATTGAAAAGGGCTCCTTTAAAGATGGAGCGCTCGACACCGTTTCTGTACCAGGTACAAACCTAATCACCACTATTGATTTAGAATTACAGACCTATGCTGAAAAGCTACTTAAAGGCAAAACAGGGAGTATTGTTGCAATAGACCCTTCCACAGGGGAAGTATTGGTAATGGCTACCGCCCCCACTTATGAGCCAAAAATGTTGTCGGGAAGAGAGTTTGGTAAGAACTACGGAAAAATAGCATCAGACAGCGCTAAACTTTTATTCAATAGGGCGCATATGGCTACTTACCCTGCGGGCTCGGTATTTAAAACGGTTCAGGCACTTATTGCTTTAGATGAAGGAGTGATTAAACCGAATGAACAAATCTATGTTGATTTAAGTGGAATTGGCGACCACGCCCCAGCAGGCTACTATGATGTAGCCAGAGGTATTGAAAAGTCTTCTAACAACTATTTTCTTGAAGTAATGAGGAGGCTAGTAGTTCAAAGAAAGAACCCTAATTATATTGCTGATTCAAGAATAGGTCTAGCGCTGTGGGCAGATGCCGTAAAGAAATTTGGCTTTGGTGCTCCGTTGGGTATCGACATCCCCGGAGAGGCTTCTGGCCTAATACCCGATGTTGATTATTACGATAAGATTTATGTAAACAAGAACTGGGGCTATAGCACGGTTCAATCCTTATCAATAGGTCAAGGAGAAATATTGGTTACTCCATTACAGGTGGCTAATCTAGCTGCTATTATCGCCAATCGTGGCTATTACATACAGCCGCATTTAGTAAAGGGGTTTGAGAAAGACGGTACCGTAACTTTAAAGCAATTTGAAAAGAAGTATACAGGAAAAGGCTCCGATTATTACCCAGCTATTATTGAGGGAATGAAACGTTCGGCTCAAGCTACTACTAGAGCACCTATTAAGGATATTGTAATTGCTAGTAAAACCGGAACGGCTGAAAATGGAGCGAAAGACGAGACCTTAGACCATTCCGTATTTATGGCTTTTGCACCAGTAGATGATCCAAAAATTGCCATTGCGGTGTATATCGAAAATGCCGGTTGGGGCGGACGAGCCGCAGCTACCACCGCCAGTCTTGTAATGGAAATGTACCTTAAGGGTTATATAGAAAAGGACTGGAGAAATAGAGAGGAGTATGTGCTCAAAGGTGACTTCTTAGACGAAGAACAGAAAAGAGAAATAGAAAGAAAGAAACAGGAAAAGGCTAGAAAGATTGCCTTAGAGCAACAGTGAGAAGAAGAGACTCCATATTAAAAAACCTAGATTGGCCCATTGTTTTCCTGTACATCATTCTTGTGGTGATGGGCTGGTTCAATATTTTCGCATCGGTTTACGACCCTGAAACTGCTTTTAATATTTTCGATGTAAGCCTAAGTTCAGGCCGACAGCTTTTATTCATTGGTGGTTCGGTAATACTCATTATTGTCATCCTCCTGATGGATTTTCGTATTTACGAATCTTTTGCGCCTTATCTCTACTCACTATTTATCCTCTTGCTGATGGCAGTTTTAGTCTTTGGAGCTAAAATTAACGGAGCAAGGGCTTGGTTCGACTTAGGAATTTTTCGACTTCAACCTTCAGAATTTACCAAGTTGGCCACTGCACTTTTGCTGGCTAGGTATATTTCTAACAATAACGTTAAGCTTACCGAATTCAAACATCAGTTGATGGCCTTCTTCATCATCTTCTTACCGGTTGGATTTATAATGCTTCAACCCGATTTGGGCTCATCGTTAGTGTACTTTGCTTTTGTTCTTCCGCTTTTTAGAGAAGGCTTGCCTGCTATTTATTTAATAGTAGCAGGTTCATTTGCATTGCTTGGGGTGCTTACACTTTTATTACCAATTACTACTATAATTATCATTGTTCTTGTTGTGGGCATAATTTGGATTGTAGTAACATCACGGTCCGTTTCGAATATTGTAATTACCTCGCTGTTGATTCTTCTCAGTGTGGGGTTCTCCTATGGCTTCGGTTATGCTTTTGAAAATCTTGTGCCGAAATACCAAAAAGATAGAATCCTTGTCATCTTCGATTCCAATTCGGTAGATCCTTTAGGGGCGGGTTATAATCTTAATCAATCTAAAATTGCCATTGGCTCAGGCGGCTTTTCTGGCAAAGGTTTTTTAGAAGGAACACAAACCAAATACGGTTACGTACCAGAACAAAGTACCGACTTTATTTTTAGCACTTTGGCCGAGGAACACGGTTGGCTTGGAAGCTTCGTGGTGATTGCATTATTTGTTTTTCTGATGATTAGGATCACAGTAATTGCTGAACGGCAGAAGTTTAAATTTGCACGCTTTTATGGCTATTCCGTTGCTGCAATTATCTTCTTTCACTTCACCATTAATATAGCCATGACCATTGGCTTGTTTCCTGTGGTGGGTATTCCGCTGCCCTTCTTTAGCTATGGAGGCTCATCCCTTTGGTCATTCACTATAATGCTTTTTGTACTCCTTAAAATGGACATGCACAGAACTCAGGTGCTTTCGAGGTGATTATGTTTTACTAATCTTGTGCTTCAATATACTTCTCCAACATTTCTTTAATAGACGGGTCTTTTGGCCCTGGCGCATTTTTTTCTACCAAACGTCCATTGGCATCATAAATTAAGTACCGAGGAATTGACTGTATTTGAAGTGCTTTTATAAACTCTGAATTGCTGTGGTTTAAGCTAAGAAAGCTATTTTCATAATTACTGAGTCCATATTTTTCAGCGGCCTTTTTCCACGCACTTTGGTCGTTGTCGGAAGAGAGGTAAACGAAAACGATATCCTCATTTGCATACTCTTTTCTAAGCGCTTCAGCATAAGGCATGGCCTCTATACATGGCGCGCACCAGCTCGCCCAATAGTCAATGTAGATTACTTTGCCTTTGTGTTGGATTAAAATGTCTTGGAATCGGATTACACTGCCGTCTGCTTTTAACAAGTTCAATCCAACTTTCTCATTGATTTGCTTTTCATAGCCCAAAAGGAATTGCTCAGTAAACTCTTCTAAAAAAGTAGAGTCCTGATAAGTCATCATATACTCATTCAGGTAATCGGAGATTTCAACATACGGCTCCTTATATTCCACCATCTTAAATAACGATGTTTCTCGGCCTAACTTCAAAAGTTCTCCTTCAGGCATATGGTTGGGAAGTTTATCGTAAGCCTCTTTGTAATTGATGTATTCCATTGACCTACTGCGATCAGTTTTACCTTCTAGCACTACTTGTATGATAAAATTTTGAAAATAACCCATGCCAAAACGACTGTTAATTATAAACTCACTAGTGAACAAATCAGAAGAGAAAGCCTTGCTTCTGATTTCTTGACTTTTTGTCCAGCGCAGAAGGCTCATTAGTCTATAAAAGGCCATTCTTTTTTCTAAGTCTAGTTTAAGTTCATTCAAGTCACTCAATCCAGAAGTCCCCTCTTGTTCTATTCTTTGTTCCGAAAGTTTATCCAAAAGACCTTCAACAAGTAAATTAAACGCATCTGGGTTGGTTTTAAGCAGATCTTTATTGAGAGTGAGTGGAAACCCAAGGTTTATTTTTTCAAAATCTGAGTTGATCTCGATAGGTTTAAATTTGTTGTTTGAAATCGTGTAGAACCTATATAGCGAGTCGAGGTATGCCTGTTTAGAGCTTGATGTTGATATGCTCTTTTTGCCACCACTTAATTGAAAGGCTTCTCCACTTTGTGGCAACAGAACACGAATTGAATCACCTTTAGCCACATAAAGAGTATCGCTATAAATGCTCTTATGGCTTATAAGAACGACTTCTGGCTGATAAATGGGAATGTAAAGCGTATCTTTTCCTTGGTAAGCATAATAGTCCGCCTCAAGGCTATCGGCTATACTTCTGAAAAACCTGATTCTGATAGGCGAATCACTATAGTTATCAACAAAAAAGGTGACTTCATTTTTTTCTGGAATAATAACCTCTTCAATAACGGCCTTCTGCTTACAACCAAAACTTAAGCAAATGATAAACGCTAAACTTAGCTTACGGATACCCTTCATATTGTTTAAATTGATCTGAAGTAACACTGCCGTTTAATTGGTTTTAAACGCCTTGGAATATACAACTAAAACTTAAGTTTTGGAGAAGGTTAGTTTTTATTATTGGTGAATTTTAGTATTTACATGAAGAGAATTTAACCTATTGAACAATAAGGGTTCAACTCTACTAGCAAAGCGTTTAAAAATCTATTAGCTTTCATTTATGAAAGTACTGTTTATTCAAGCGGGAGGCACTATAGATAAAGACTATCCAAAACTGAATAAGGGATATGCATTTGAAATTGGAGAACCTGCCATTTCGCGAATTCTAGAACGGAATTTTCTTGGCTTTGACTATGAAATTGTAAGCCTCATGAAAAAAGATAGCCTTGACATGACTGATCAAGACAGAAGCAAAATTCGAGACTATTGTATGGCGTCTGAGTATGCAAAAATTGTCATAACTCACGGATCTGATACACTGGTTGAAACGGCCAAAGTGATTGGTCAGATAAAAGGAAAAACCATTATACTTACCGCAGCGTATAGGCCTGAAAGATTTTCGAATTCCGATGCAGATTTTAATATTGGCGTGGCAGTTGGCGGCCTCAATAATATATCAGAAGGCACGTTTATTGCCATGAATGGCCTGCTGATTCCCCCAGGCCAATGTTATAAAAATGAAAAAACGGGAAGGTTTCAACAGCGCTAATACTATATTTAAAAACTAGAAAATATACAGATGAAAAAATATACAATATGGGTGGTACTCTTGTTGGTATCGCTTTCAAGCTTTGCCCAGCAAGGGCTTTTACAAACACCTCCGAAAAACTGGTTCAACCTTGACCCAGTTGAAAACAAAGTGAATGGGGTGAGTACCGAAAAGGCCTATGAGTTATTAAAAGGTAAAACCTCTCAAAAAGTAATCGTTGCGGTAATCGACTCAGGCATTGATATCGAACACGAAGACCTTAAAGATGTGATTTGGACCAATCCAGGCGAAATCCCAAATAACGGAATTGACGATGATAACAATGGCTACATAGACGATGTTCACGGCTGGAATTTCATTGGCGGAAAAGATGGTCGTAACGTGGGTAAGGATAGCTATGAAGTAACTCGGTACTATAAAATTCTGAGCGAAAAGTACGAAGGTAAAGAGCTTAAGGATATTGATAAAAAAGACAAGGAAGAGTTTATTACTTGGCAAAAAGTAAAGAGTGAATTTGAAGAAGCTCATACCAAAGCACAAATGGAATTTGAGCAGTATGGAAGTTTAGCACGCCAAATTGAGCGTTTTAATAAACTGTTTGAAGCCTATATGGATGTGGAAGAAGTGACGGTTGCAACTTTATCAGAAATAGAATCGGATGATGCAGTAATCGACTTAGGGAAAAACTACATGATTCAGATTTTACAATCTATTGATGAAGAAATGTCGTTGGATAGTGTGTTGGTTTTAATCAATATGGATTTGGCTGAAATGGAAGCGAATGCAAAGTACTCTTATAGCTTGGAATATGATGCAAGAGAAATAGTAGGTGATGACCCAAATAACCTTGCAGAGAAAGGTTATGGAAACAACGATGTTATTGGTAAAGGAACCGACAACTTTCATGGAACTCATGTAGCTGGAATTATTGCGGCTTCCAGAGGAAACGGCATTGGAACCGATGGTGTAGCCAACAATGTAAGTATTATGGCACTTAGGGCTGTGCCCGATGGCGATGAGCGTGATAAGGACGTTGCGAACGCAATCCGTTATGCGGTAGATAACGGAGCAAAAATTATAAATATGAGTTTTGGAAAAGCCTATTCGCCTAACCTTCAGTATGTATATGATGCCATAGAGTATGCCAATTCAAAGGGTGTTTTATTGGTACACGCAGCAGGAAATAGTGGGGAAGACATTGATGAGGCCAACAATTTTCCAAATGATAAATTCGGTAAAAATGGCGATTGGGCCAATTGGATTGAAGTTGGGGCTTCTTCATGGGGCAGTGACGGTCAGTTTGTAGGTAGT
The DNA here is from genome assembly GCF_001267955.1 of Roseivirga seohaensis subsp. aquiponti. Classification (NCBI taxonomy): domain Bacteria; kingdom Pseudomonadati; phylum Bacteroidota; class Cytophagia; order Cytophagales; family Roseivirgaceae; genus Roseivirga; species Roseivirga seohaensis. The sequence goes on along the minus strand of NZ_JSVA01000004.1, from coordinate 250,246 downwards.
TTTAGTAATTACGGAGATAAAACCGTAGACCTATTTGCGCCAGGTGTGGCCATATATTCAACCGCTCCAAATAACGGTTACCAAGATGCTCAAGGAACAAGCATGGCATCACCTGTAACGGCTGGTGTAGCAGCTATGCTACTTTCATATTTTCCTGATTTAACTGCAGAACAGCTTAAAGATATTTTGATGAAGTCTGTTCGCAAACTGGATGGCACTAAAGTGACTAAACCAGGAACATTCAATCAAGAAGTGAATTTCTCAAAACTGTCAAAATCAGGCGGAATTGTCAATGCTTATGAAGCCGTAAAAATGGCCGAGTCTATGAAACTAGGTAAGAAGAAATAGAGCCACGCTCAAACACGAAATGCACAAAAAGGGCGCTTGAATTATTCTCAAGCGCCCTTTCTGGTTTATTTCAAGCACCAAGAGCTAGAAAGGGCGGTTAAAAAAAGTTAAATACCAATTTTAGCTTAGGGTTATCTATCAATCAAGCGTTACTTTGTAACGTGTTCAAAACCATCACCATCTTATGTATGTTCCTCTTGTGCTTTGGCCTTCGTGCTCAGCAGCAAGAAAACTATGTATTGAAAGGTCAACTGGTGGAAAAATCCACATTGGAGCCTATATCGTTTGCAACGGTTTTGGTAGTGAACCGAAAAAAGGGAGTAGCTACCGATAATGAAGGGAAGTTTGAATTTCCGGTACAACTTAACGATAGCATAAAAATCACTTCAATTGGCTATGAACCCGTGACTTTTACCATTACAGCCTCTTTAATGGAGACTCACCCCGAAGGGCTATTTATTCAATTGGAAGAAGGAACCTATTTGCTAGATTCAGTGGTGGTAACCGGTTTTGCAAAAGACTTTTATCTTAATCGTCCTGAGCGTGTACCCATGGATTTGGGTTTTGTAGACCCGAATGCCCCCAAAACGGATTGGTCTAAACCACAGATGGAGACCTTGGAGCAAGGAGGTGTTGGCATTTCTGGCTTACTCAATTTCTTGGATCGAAAATTTATGGAGAAGCGGAAGTTGAATGTACTGTTGGCCGCTCAAGAAAAAGAGAAAACACAGAAGGAAGCCGTTGAGGCTAAATTCAATAAGGAGTTCGTGAAATTTGTTACGCGAATAGACGACCGTGTGATTGATGAATTTATGGAGTTCTGCAACTTCTACGATATCGAAATCCTTCGTGCTTCAGAATACCAACTGGCACAAAAAGTACTGAACCGGTACGATGCTTTTTTAAGGCGTTGACAGCTATTTTTTCAGAGCTGAATTATCGACAACTTATATGTCTATAGTTTTAACCACAAAGGGCACAGAGAATTCACGAAGCGCACTAAGGATGAATAAATCGGAGAATGAAATAGCGAATCAAATTATTGGGTGTGCCATAGAAGTACACAAAGCTTTAGGTCCTGGTTTGTTGGAGAGTGCTTATAAAGAATGCTTATTCTACAAACTTCGACAAGAAGGCTTATTGGTTGAGAAGGAAAAACCTATGCCACTCGTATTTGAAGAAGTAAAGTTAGAGTGCGGGTATCGTATTGATTTACTGGTAAAGAGAAAGGTAGTTATTGAGTTAAAAAGTGTGGAAAGTTTGACAGATGTTCATTTGGCTCAAACATTAACTTATATGAAACTTGGTGATTATAAACTCGGCTTGCTTATCAATTTTAACGTGGCATTACTAAAACATGGAATTAGAAGAGTAATAAACGGAAATTTGAATGAGTAACTCTTAGTGAGCTTTGTGAAAGACTTGGTGTCCTTTGTGGTTATTAAAAATACAGTCAGCGATTTAGGCATTACTTTACATACTTCTCCAAATACCTCCACACAGTTTCTGCTACAATTTTATGTCCTGCGCGGTTAGGGTGAATCCCGTCCGATTGATTTAAATCTTCTTCACCACCCACGTTTTCAAGTAGAAAAGGAATTAAATCTACCTTTTTGTCTTTCGCTACTTTGGCAAAAACCTTACGGAATGATTCAGTGTATTCTTGCCCTAGGTTAGGCGGAATCTGCATACCCGCCAAAAGGATTTTAGTGCTCGGTTTGGCTTGGCGTACTTTGTCGATCATGGCTTTTAAATTGGCTTCGGTCTCTTGAATGCTTAAGCCCCGTAAGCCATCGTTTCCGCCCAATTCCAACACAAAAACATCAGGCTTTCCTTGTAGTATCCAGTCAATTCTATCTAAACCACCAGCCGAAGCTTCACCACTTAAACCAGCGTTGATCACCTCATAATTCAGCCCCAAAGAATCTATCTTTTTCTGAATAAGGTTAGGGAAGGCTTCCTCCAAGCTTATACCATAACCAGCCGTAATACTGTCACCAAAAAAGATGATTTTTTTCTTCTCTTGATTGTTCGGGCTTAGCCAAAACGTAACAATGAATGTTAGAATACTAAAGAGTTGAAGTTTTGAAATCATATGTTTCTACACTTAATTGAAGGATCATTAAACATTCAAGATGGAAAAACGTCTTAAATGTTCATATCCCTATTACTACATGGCAAGTATACTGAAGGTTCAAGACCTAACGAAATCTTACAAAAGCGGTTCCAAAAATTTAACCGTACTCAAAAATGTAAATTTTGAAATTGAAAAAGGCACAAGTTTCTCCATAGTTGGACCTTCGGGCAGTGGAAAAACTACTTTGCTTGGGCTATGCGCTGGCCTCGACAGAGCATCATCGGGCACTGTGGTATTGAACGGCCACGCCTTGGAAACCCTCAACGAAGACCAAAGAGCCGCAGTGCGTAACCAGAATGTTGGCTTTGTATTCCAGAATTTTCAGCTTTTGCCTACACTTACCGCGCTTGAAAATGTAATGGTGCCGATGGAGCTAAGAAAAGAAAAAAATATAAGAGCGCGTTCTTTAGAACTGCTCGACCGTGTAGGTTTGGCCAACAGACACGACCACTATCCAACGCAACTTTCGGGTGGTGAGCAACAGCGAATTTCAATTGCTCGGGCCTTTTCAAATCAACCTGAAATTCTTTTTGCCGATGAACCAACTGGTAATTTGGATGAAGAAACTTCAGAAAAAGTAGAAGAGCTGCTCTTCAGTTTAAATAAAGAAGCGGGCACCACCTTAATTTTGGTGACGCATGATTTAGAGCTGGCAAATAAAACCAATCGAATCATTAGAATTAAAGGCGGACAAGTGGTTTTTGATTCGGAATTGGCGAATACAGAAACCTCAATTTGATTGTTTTAGATGAGGATTAATTCAAATAATTTTCAGTCGAATTCTTCTGCCAAATGGTTATTTTTAATGGCTTGGCGCGATGCGCGAAAAAGTAAGTCGAGGCTTTTTCTGTTCATTTCATCCATCATTCTTGGTATTGCTGCTTTAGTAGCAATTAACTCTTTCAGCGAAAACCTAAAAGAAGATATTAACGGCCAAGCAAAAGAACTACTTGGCGCAGATCTGGAATTAAGCGCCAACAAAGATGATTTCAACTATCCCTTTTTAGATACCCTCGATTATGAGGTTTCATCTGAAAACAGCTTTGCCTCCATGGTTTACTTCCCAAAAAATCAGGGTAGTCGACTGGTAGATGTTAGAGCTTTAGAAGGTGCATTTCCTTTCTATGGGGTTATCGAATCTAATCCTGCATCAGCAGCGCAATCTTTTAGAGATGGACAAGCCAAAGCTTTGGTAGACCAAAGCGTTTTGGTGCAATACGATGTTCAAGTAGGCGATTCCGTGCGAATTGGAAAGGTGACTTTCTTAATTGAAGGCGCCTTGATCAGTTCGCCATCACAGTCTATGGCCGCTACTTTGATAGCCCCTGCTGTGTATATTCCTATGAAATACGTGGAGGCTACGGGTCTGATTCAGAAAGGCAGCCGTGTTCAATACAGGAAGTTCTACAAGTTGAACGACCTCGATCCTGAATTTGACCTAGATGAACAGCTAAGAACCGACCGAGAGTATCTGCGTACCGAGGGCATTCGTGGAGATACTGTGGAGGAAAGAAAGCGAGACACAGGCCGTACGTTTGAAGACTTGAGCAGCTTCTTAAACTTGGTCGCTTTTGTGGCCTTACTCTTGGGCTGTGTGGGTGTAGCAAGTGCAGTGCATATTTATATTAAAGAGAAAATTAGAACAGTGGCGATTCTTCGCTGCCTTGGTGCTAAAGGACGAGATACCTTTTTAATTTACCTGATTCAAATGGGGGTCATTGGGCTGATAGGGGCAACGATTGGCGCTTTTTCAGGTACACTTTTACAAACCATCTTACCAAAAGTATTTGCAGATTTTCTACCAGTAGAAGTCAACTTCAGTATTTCTTGGCCTTCTATTTTAGGGGGAATTGCAACTGGGCTTGTGGTGTCTATCCTTTTTGCGCTTACACCACTTTTGGCTATTAGAAAGGCGTCTCCATTGCTCACTTTAAGGAATACGCCTGATGGAGAAAACGGTGCAAGAGACCCGCTCAGGTGGTTGGTTTTTGCAGGAATCTTCATTTTCATTTTTGGCTTTGCCTATTTACAAATCGGAGACCTCTCTAACAGTTTTGTGTTTACCATTTCGGTATTAATGGCATTTGGGTTTTTGGTGCTTATCGCTCGTTTGGCCATGTGGGCAGTGAAGAAATTCTTCCCAACGGGCTGGAGTTACCTGTGGCGACAGAGTTTGGCCAATTTATATAGACCGAACAACCAAACTACGATATTGATCGCTTCCATTGGTTTGGGTACAGCGCTGGTTACCACCCTGTATTTTATTCAAGGTTTGTTGATCAGTCAAGTAGAAATTACCACTGATGCAGGCCGTCCGAACATGATGCTGTTTGATATTCAATCGTATCAGAAAGATGAAATAGCAGATTTTACCAAAGCGCAAGGATTGCCGGTATTGCAGCAAGTGCCTGTGGTAACCATGAGGCTATCAAAAATTAACGGCAATACTTTGGCCGATGTAATGGCCGATTCCACCTTGAATTATCGGTCAGGTGCTTTCAATCGTGAATGGCGAATTACGTACCGTGATAGCCTTATTGATTCAGAGAAATTGGTGGAGGGAGAATTTAGAACGATGAATTCAGAAAGCGATTCAGTTTTTGTAACCATTGAGAAGGGGTATGCCGAAAGTAGCCGAATCAAACTAGGTGACGAGCTTATTTGGAATGTGCAGGGTGTTCCTATTACTACCTATGTGGGGGGATTTAGAGAAATTGATTGGGAAAGAGTACAAACCAATTTCTTGGTGCTCTTCCCCGAAGGAGTTTTGGAAAAGGCGCCTCAATTTCATGTGTTGATCACAAGAGTCAAATCCACTGAAGAAGGAGCGCTTTATCAACGCGATATTGTCAAGAAGTATCCGAACGTTTCGGTAATCGATATTGGTTTGATTCTAACAACAGTGGATGAAATCTTGGGCAAAATCTCTTTTGTCATTCGCTTTATGGCCTTGTTTAGTATTGTTACGGGGCTTTTGGTTTTAATTGGTTCGGTAATTCTGAGCAAATTTCAACGTATAAGAGAGAGCATTTTGTTAAGAACTTTAGGTGGAAGCAAACGCCAAATCTTGACCATAAATAGCCTTGAATATTTTGTATTAGGCAGTTTGGCTTCGCTTTCTGGAATTATGTTGGCTTTACTGGGTAGCTGGGCCTTGGCTTACTTTACTTTCGAAACGTCTTTCGTACCAAATGTACTTCCAGTATTACTGGTTTATGTTTCCATTACTTCATTAACGGTTTTGATTGGGTTACTGAACAGCAGAGGTATTTTAAGTAAATCTCCGCTAGAAGTGCTTAGAAGTGAAATTCAATGACCAGTTTAATATTTCATTTAACCATTGTATTTCCCTTTCGCGCTTTTTTCAGATTATTGTAGCAGTCTTTGTGTTTACATTTGACATAATCAAAAACTCAAATTATGAAATTTATAACCACAGTATTACTCGTACTTACAAGTCTTAGTTTTTCTCTTCAAGATAATTCCAAAGTGATTGGTGATTGGAACGGAAAAATAGTTACTCCAAATGGCGATCTCGAAATTATAATCCATCTTACTGAAAACGAGAAGGCCCTAAAAGCCACGATGGACAGCCCAATGCAAAATGCATATGGTTTAGCGTTTGACGAGGTAAGCTTTAAGGAAAATGTGTTAAAACTGAAGATGGAAGCCATCGGTGGAACTTATGAAGGTACTTTAAAAGACGGCAAGTTTACAGGTAAATGGAAACAGTCTGGTCAGATTCTCGACATGAACCTTGAGAAAAAGGAAAAGAATTAATAATTACAAACAAGTAACATATGAAAAGCCTTACAGTGAAAACTGTGAGGCTTTCTGTTTTAATACCCTTTTCATTTAGCTCCACCAAAATAAGCAGCGTTGTGTTCTGATGAGGAAATAATTATCTTCTGCACTAATTCAACCTTAATCACTATGAAAAAATACTTCTTGAGGACAATCGTGTCCCTTTTTCTACTCATCATAGTAGGTCACCTGCAAGCGCAAATAGAAAAAGCACCCAACCGTAGCGAAGGCGAAGGGCCTTTCGAAAGACTTATCATTCGGGGAGTTACACTGATCAATGGCAACGGAGCGCCACCCACAGGCCCAGTGGACATAGTGGTGGAAAAGAACATTATTAAAGGTATTTACAATGTAGGCTACCCAGGCTTAGAAATCCGTGAACAAGACCGCCCGAAAGTAGGGCCAAAGGATCAAGTAATGGATTTGGAAGGCATGTACTTAATGCCAGGTTTCGTAGATATGCACGGCCATATAGGAGGGTCTGCACAAGGTACACCAGCAGAATATGTGTTTAAACTTTGGTTGGCACACGGCATTACCACCATTCGCGATCCTTCTACAGGCAATGGTCTTCAGTGGGTTTTAGATCAGAAAGAAAAGAGTAATCAAAATACCATCACTGCCCCTAGAATTTTGGCCTACACAGGTTTTGGCCAAGGAGCCAAAGAACCAATTTCAACACCAGAAATGGCCAGAGAATGGGTAAGGCAAAATAAAGCCAAAGGAGCAGACGGTATTAAGTTTTTTGGAGCTGCCCCAGAAATTATGCAGGCTGCTTTAGAGGAAAATAAAAAGTTAGGCTTAAGGTCCGCGATGCATCATGCGCAAATGGACGTAGTGCGTTGGAATGTGCTAAATTCTGCCCGAGCTGGATTGACTTCAATGGAGCATTGGTATGGCCTGCCCGAAGCGCTATTCACAGATAGAAGGGTTCAGAACTACAGTTTAGACTATAACTACAGAAACGAACAGGACCGTTTTGGGGAAGCAGGTAGACTCTGGGCACAGGCAGCACCTCCTTTTTCAGATCATTGGAACAACGTAATGAATGAATTGATTGACTTGGATTTCACTTTAGATCCCACCTTCAATATTTATGAAGCTAGCCGTGATTTAATGCGTGCTTATACAGCCGAATGGCACCAAGAATATACCCTTCCTTCGCTTTGGGAATTCTATCGCCCAAGCAAAAGATCGCATGGTTCTTATTGGTTTTATTGGGGAACGGAAGAAGAAGTGGCTTGGAAAGAAAATTATCGTTTATGGATGACTTTTGTGAATGAATACAAAAACCGTGGCGGCCGAGTAACTGCTGGTTCCGATTCTGGGTTTATCTTCCAGTTGTATGGTTTTGCTTATATCCGTGAATTAGAATTGCTTCGCGAAGCAGGATTCCACCCGCTAGAAGTAATTATGTCTGCAACATTGAATGGAGCAGAAGCTTTGGGAATGGCCGATAAAATTGGAACAGTTGAAGTAGGTAAGTTTGCAGATTTTGTAATTGTAGAAGAAAATCCTTTACAAAATTTAAAGGTGCTTTACGGTACAGGAGCATTAAAACTGAATGATGACAATGAACTTATCCGTGTTGGGGGAGTTCGTTATACAGTGAAGGACGGAATAGTATATGATGCCAAAAAACTTCTACAGGATGTGAAGAAAATAGTAGATGAGAAAAAGAATGGAATGACCTTTAAATTGACGGATAAATACTAAGTATATGAAAGCTCACTTATCGATATTACTATGCTGTACTGTGTTTTTCTTTGCTTGTTCAGGCGATAAGGCTGAAGAAAAAGAAGAAGTTCAAGCCTATGCTGTGGATGGCACGGCCCTTTATATTCCCGACAGAAGTGAAGAAGCTACTTCAGCCTTGACTGCTAATTTAGAAGAAGCTCAAAAGAACTTTGATGACGAGCCTAGCGAAATGAATACCATTTGGTTAGGAAGGCGTTGGGCGTATTTAACCAACTATAATAAAGCCATTGAGGTGTTTACAGCGGGAATTAATAAGTTTCCGAATTCTTATAAGCTTTATAGACATAGAGGTCATCGCTACATTAGTACACGCCAATTTGAAAAGGCAGAAGTTGATTATAAAAAGGCCTTTGAGTTGATGGACAAAGAGAAGATTGAGGTTGAACCTGATGGTGCACCAAATAGCATGAATATTCCGCTTTCAAATACCCAATTCAACATTCTTTATCACTATGGTTTGTCGCTTTATCTCCAAGGTAAATTTGAAGAAGCTACTGCTATTTATAAGGAATGCCTGAAATACAGTGTAAATGATGACCTACTTGTGGCTACTACGGATTGGCTTTATATGAGCCTTATGCGAGAAGGTAAAGCAGAAGAGGCCGCCACAGTACTTGAGCCGATTCATTCAGAAATGAACATTATCGAAAACGATAGTTATTATAAGCGCATTATGATGTACAAGGGTGAGCTGGCAAAAGAAGAGCTGCTCAGAACTGACCAAATGGATGTGGCGCTTAGCTTGGCTACTCAAGGTTACGGAATGGGAAATTGGTATTTGTATAATGGAGACACTACCAAGGCGAAAGAGATTTTCCAAAAAGTAATCGATACTGGAAATTGGCCTGCCTTTGGCTATGTGGCCGCTGAGGTTGATTTGTATAGATTGAAAGACTAGTTTAAAAGCTCATAGAATCAAAAAGGCCATCTCAATTGAATTGAGATGGCCTTTCATTTTGGGAGTGATATTTTTTAGTTACCTCCTGATTTTGCTGCTGGGGCTCCACCTTCAGGTGCAACAGGCATTGGAACGCCTAACTTGTCGAAAACAGCTTTAGTAATGTTATCTTCTTCTCTTGCTGCTAAAACGATTCCGCCAGTATCAGTACCTGCATTAAGAATCATGCCATAGCCTTTTTCTTTTCTAACCTCTTCAATGGCATTTTGAACCTTTACATAAATTGGGTTGAACAGATTGTTCGATTTATTGCTTAAAGATTCGTCTGCTTTTTGAGAAAAGTTTGCAAAATCGGCTTGTAGCTTTCTGATTTCAGTTTCTTTTTCTTGCATTACTGTTGGCGATACTGTTGGCTGCTGAGCCAATTTTTGATACTCTGCAATTTTAGCATCGATTGTTTTTTGTTTGCTCTCTACCTGACTGGCCAATTGTTTTTGATAGACTTGTAGGTCGGCATTGATTTGAGGAATTTCAGGCATACTAAATACAATAGCATCTATGCTTGTATAACCAACTTTAAATTCCTGGCTCCAGGCTGTCATTGCCATTAAAAACAATGATGTAGCGAGTAATAGTTTACGATTCATGACTTTAAGATTCAAATTAATGTTTTAGTTCTTCTTTTTTAATAACTCCAATTCCTCTAGCACAAACTCTGTGTAATCATGTTCGGGATTAGAGTAAATAATGCTCATGTCGGCAGCTTTGTCAAGCATGTAGTCGAGGTTGTGTTTTCTACAAACCACTTCTGTTGCTTCAAACATTTTTTGTCTGATGGGTCTTAACAATTCGTTTTGCTTTTTATATATAAGGCCATCATAACCAAAAAACTCTGTCGATTTATCTAAGGCTTCTTGTTCTTTAAGGTCAACTTCTTTTTGTTTTTCCTTTATCATTTCAGGAGTAAACAAAATTTCTTTGGCCCTAAGCTCTGCCCTCATCTTCTCTGCTTCGTTTTGCAAACTCCGTACCACTTTGTCATATTCCTTATGGAGATCTTCTATCTCCTTCTTTTTTTGGCTGTATTCAGGCATTTTAGATAGAATATACTCTGAATCTATGTGGCCAAACTTTTGTGCAAAGGCTTTATTTTGAGCGAGCACAAAGTTAGAAATTACGAAGAATAATACTATGGCAGGCGAAATTTTGTGCATGTTATCTGATTTGTTGACCAATAGTGAAGTGAATTTGAGAACCTCCATCAATTCCCAATTCTCTATCAGAATCAAAACCATATGCCCAGTCAAGACCTAGCAAGCCAAATGCAGGAAGGAATACTCTTGCTCCTACTCCAGCCGATCTAAATAAATTTCTTGGAGAATACTCCGAGTAATTATTCCATGCATTACCCGCTTCACCAAAGCCCAATAAATAAATTACTGAAGATGGCTTGAGCGATACAGGATACCTTAGTTCAGCTACAAACTTATTAAAGATAAGTCCACCTCTAAAACCGGTTTTTGGGTCTACTGGCACAATACTGTTATCATCATAACCTCTTAACGCAATAATGTCTTGTCCAATTATAAAGTTGTTTGCTCCATTTAATCCGTTACCCCCTAAAAAGAACCTTTCGAATGGTCCTGTGTCGGTTTTGTTTCCGTAAGAACCAATGAACCCAAGATGAGCTCTGGCGTTTAATACAAACTTGCTAGGAAGCTGTATAAAGAACGATGCATCCATTAAAGTTTTGTTGTATTCGATAAACTGATAACGTTCTCTGGTAGTAAGGTTTGGTCTGCCTTCACCGCTAAATCTATCTAAGAATAGTGAATAGGGTGGTGTTAAGTTTATATTTAAAGAGAACTGAGATCCACTAGTAGGAAACTGCGGACTATCAATGTTACTTCTTGAAATGGCTGTGTTGAATGTAACACTATTGGCCTGACCGGTAGCAAAACCGAGTGTATTGCCAAAGTTGAATACATCGTAGAATTGGTATGAAATACTATTAGAAAGGGTGAAAAAATCGTCTGGCCAACGAAGTTTTCTACCTAAGCCAATGGTAAATCCAGAAGCTTTAAGGTACCCATTTACATCAGAAGGATTGTAATAATCTGTAAAGGTTCTGTTTACTGTTCTGTTAAAGCTTATACTGAAGTTGTTAGGCTTTTTTCCTCCAAGCCAAGGTTCAGAGAAAGTCATGTTATAGTTCTGGAAACGTCTACCATTAGATTGAATCTGTACGGAAAGCCTTTGTCCATCACCTGACGGGTAAGGTCTCCATTTGCTCCAGTCGCCAATGTTTTTAACCGAGAAGTTGTTCAGTTGAAGCCCTACTGTACCCACAAAACCAAATGGGCCACCGAAGCCTCCAGAAAGCTGGATTTGATCTGATGATTTTTCAACAAGGCTGAATTCAATATCTACAGTGCCATCTCCGTTGTTCGGAATTGGCTTTGGATTGATCTGTTCAGGGTCGAAGTAACCTAGTTGAGCCAGTTCTCTCGTGGTTCTAATTAATTCTTTTCTACTGAATTTTTGTCCTGGTAGGGTTCTGATTTCTCTTAACACTACATGGTCACTTGTTCTATCATTTCCTGTAAGAATAATTCTTTTAATAGTGGCTTGCTCGCCTTCATACATTCTCATTTCAAGGTCTATAGAGTCATTGTCAGCTCTTACCTCAACTACTTCAAGCCTAAAGAACAAATACCCGTCATCCATGTAGAGCGAGTTGATATCATCTCCGTTCTGTCCATCAAATGAGGTTCTGGCTTCAATTCTTTCTCTATTGTATACATCACCTTTTTTAATTCCTAAAACCTGAGAAAGCTCTGAAGAGGTGTATTTGTAGTTTCCTGTCCAATCAATATTTCTGATATAGTATTTATTGCCTTCATCTATTTTGATGTCGAGGTCTATATAATCATCATCTACTTTTTTAACGCTACTGCTCACGATGGCCGCATCTCTGTACCCTTTTGTATTGTAGAAAGCAATCAACGCATCTTTGTCTGCTTCAAATTCTGATTGAATAAACTTCGAGCTTTGAAGGAAGTTGAGCTTTACGTTATCGTTTATAAACGATTTAAATCTAGACTCACTTACAGAATAGGTTGAGTCCATATAATTTGATACCGTTTTAGGACTGGTCTTAAATATTTGGTCGAAAAGTCTTGCTACAAGCCAGAAACGTGGTTTTTCATTGGTTTTCTTTAAAGGCTTTTTTAGTCGTTGGTCTGAAAAAGAGTTGTTGCCTTCGAATTCAATTTTATTGATTCTAACCTTCGACATTTTATCCACTATAAAGGTCAATTGCGCACCCTTATTGCCAAGCGAATCTGCCTCTTGAAGTGTTTTTACATTGGCATTTAAATAGCCTTTTGCTACATAATATTTTCGAATAATGTTTTCACTGTTTTTAATCAGTGGAGCACTAGCTACCTTACCAATTACGCCAATTTGCTCTTTTAAGTCTGATTTTTGAGAGGAGTTAACGCCTTCAATTTCGAATTTTGTAATTCTTGGTCGCTCGGTGATTCTAAACTCTAAAAAGGCTCTATCTCCTTCAATTTTGGTGAGCCAAATCTGAACATCAGCGATAATGCCTTGCTTCCATAGTTTTTTGATGGCATCGGAAATTTCGTTTCCGGGAATACTGATTTTATCGCCAACTTTAATGCCCACTAGGCCAGTAAGCGCTCTTTCCTCTATGGTGCTGAGGCCAGTGTATTGTACCTCTGCAATTTCAAAAACCCTTGGGTTTGTATAGTCAATTTGAACACCTTCTGCCGTATTCACACCATATCTCACCTGCCCTTTAACTTGCGTTAAACCACATATGCTAATGACCAGAAGTAAAAATATTTTCTTCATTCCCAAGGTTAATTCTATATCTGTTCGCTCGTTTTACCGAACCTTCTTTCTCTTGTTTGGTACGAGACAATTGCCTCATATAAATGCTCTCTTCTAAAGTCTGGCCAAAGCGTATCCGTGATAAAAAACTCGGTATATGCCATTTGCCATAATAGAAAATTACTTATTCTTTGTTCGCCACTTGTTCTAATCAACAACTCTGGATCAGGAATCCCCGATGTAGACAAATGGTTTTCAACCACTTCACTTGTAATGTTTTCAGCTTTTAATGCTCCTGTTTCGCATTTAGCGGCAATTTGCTTCATTGCATTGGTAATATCCCATTTACCACTATAACTCAAAGCCAAAACTAAAGTCATTCTTTTGTTATTCGAGGTGGTTTCCATTGCTTGTGCCAATTCGCGTTGGCATGAATCTGGTAAACTGGCGATGTCACCAATAGCGGTTAATTTGATGTCATTATCCATCAAGGTTTTTATTTCCTTGTTGATGGTGGCCACCAATAACTGCATTAGGGCGTTAACCTCTAGTTTAGGCCTGTTCCAATTTTCAGTTGAAAACGCATAAAGAGTAAGGTATTCAATGCCCAATTCTGCACAACCTTCGGTAGTATCTCTTACCGCCTTGATGGCATTTTTATGACCAAAAACACGGGCTGCACCTTGGCTTTTTGCCCAACGGCCGTTACCATCCATGATTACGGCTATGTGTTTTGGAAGTGAGTCGAGCTTAATTTTGTTCTTCATTGTATCTGCTTCGCGAAAAAGCGAGTGCGAAGGTACGAAAATGGTTATTGTTTTTAAACCCTAATTGATTCTTTATCAGAGCTATCTAAATTTGCCTTGCGGACACACGATTTTATAGAGTGTATAGCTTATGGATATTGACGTGAAGAACATCCAATCGTCATCATTAGGATTGCCCCCTCTGTAATCTTTAATCGAAGGAGTGTCTACAGAAACATTATCCAATGTGTCTGAATTTGTTTTGATTGCGCTGGTTGATGCTGCTAATGTCCACCTTCTATCAATTCTGTATTTAAGCCCTATACCTATGGGTAATTTTAGATTCAATCCAGAATCATAAGAAGTTCCAGAACCGTCTTCTCCCGTATATTTATAAGCCCCAAGGCCAAACAAAATATAAGGTGTCCAGAACTGTTGTAGCTTTTCGTCTCGATAATCGAGGAAATTATATTCCCAGAGAAAGTCAACGTTGAAAAAACGACCTTTAAATGAAGCCTTTCTGTTTGCTGAAAACACGTCAAATGCTTCGTTATCTACACCTTTGAGTTTTCCATATCCCGCTGAAATACGGGTGTTAAAACCATTATTAAGGTGTTTCTTAACAAAGAACTGTGCCCCTAAAGTTGAATTTCCAAAATCATATGTGCGGGCTACATCGCCAAGGTAGTTATAAGCCCCTAGCTCAAAACCCACCTCAGAGTCTTGTGCTTTCGCACTGAAAGTTGACAGCAGAAATGCTGCTATCAAGAATGATTTCTTCAAAAACTTAGGTAATACAGTTTTATCCGTATGATATGCTCGCAAGCTAGATAACATTGTGATTTTGTTTCAAAAATAGCCAGTTAAATATTGTTAATTCAATTTCTGGCGTCTACCCCCCAATTCAACTTTTGTCGCAAGGTATCAAAATAGCTGTTATGATCGAACCTAACCAGCTTTGCCTCGAACGACTCCCTCTTAACGGATATTTTTACTTTATCGTCTACACTGCACGATCGTGAATCTAAAGACACCATAAAACGATTGGTTCTACCTTCAATCTCAAAGGTAATTTCGCTTTGGTCTGAAACAATAATTGGCCGAACATTTAGGTTATGCGGTGAAACTGGGGTAAGAATAAAGTTCTTTAACCTTGGGTGAACCAATGGCCCTCCACAACTTAATGAATACCCCGTTGAGCCCGTTGGGGTAGATATGATCAATCCATCGGCCCAATAGGCATTTAAGTATTCGCCATCTACGTAGGTATGCACCACAATCATAGATGAGGTTTCTTTTTTGACGATGGTAAATTCGTTCAACCCAAAATTGAATGGAGCAAAAAGGTCATCGTTTGAATCTACATGAATTAATGACCTGCTTTCTACATTGAAATTGCCAGAAACCAATGCGTTAACCGCATTGTTAATTTCACCACGCGGGGTAGTGGCTAAAAAACCAAGTCTGCCTAGGTTGATACCCACAATGGGTGTTTCATATTGCGCTGTGTAAGCTATCGTGTCGAGCATAGTGCCATCGCCACCTAAGCTGAGTACAAAGTCGATATCAGAGAGGTCGTCACCGGGCAGGAGAATTCTACTTGGGTTAGCATTGAGCTTTACTTTTTTTAGCTGCTTTTCAAAATCTTTCGACATCGCGATGTCGATTGACTTTTCGCTTAAAACCTGAAGTAAATCTTTAACACAATCAATGGCTTCGGGCGTAATACTTTTTCCGTGGAGGGCAATTTTCATAGGCGGTTAAATGTTGAGGTATTTCATCAACATGTCATAACGGTCTTGGTCGTTCGATTTGATTTCAATTTCTTGAAATTTACCAATTACTTTATATCCAAAACGTTCGATGGAAGCACTGATATGCGAAATATCTGGCTTGTTTACTTTTAAAGTAAGCTTAATTCTTGAGGCATCCATGTAATCGTTGGTTACACAGCTACTCAAAATCTTGGCGTTTTCGCCTTCAACAATTCTGCTGATTTCGGCTAAAGAGTAGTCTCTATAATTCATCGAAACAATGAGAATTGCCCCCGGTTCTTGAACAGCCATTGATTGAGCAAAACTGCTAATGGTGTCTTCTATGGTTACCACACCCAAGAAGTTTCCGTTTCTTCCAATAATTGAAACCAGTTGCACTTCATGCTCATGTGCCATTTTGATGACATCGTAAAAATGCTGGTCTTCAAAAATAAAGCAGTCTTCTGCAAACAAATCGTACTCACTAATAGGCCGTGTAGCATCATTATTTTCGAGGATCACTTCTTCGGAAATAAAGCCTAAGAACTTTCCTTTTTCCACCACAGGTAACTGGTTTGTGCGTAATTCTTCCATCCAAATAATGGCCTTATTGCCATCATCGGTTAATTTTAAAGGTGGAATCAAATAATTTATCAGTTCTGCTGCGGTCATGCTGCCTTTGTTTAAACCTTTTAAATGCAAGGCTAATTTCTCCAAATCACCCAATACGTTAAAAGGTTGTGTAACCAGTTTTCAACTTGTGATTTAAACAATATTATAAAAACTCACCCAATTTTTAAGCATTTCTAATCCGTATTGGGTCAAAATAGCTTCGGGGTGAAACTGTATTCCTGCTACTTTTAACTCAACATTTTCAAAGGCCATTAGTTCTCCATTTTCTGTATAAGCAATGGGGAAAAGACTTTTGGGCAAATTTTGAAGTACTAATGAATGATAACGTACCACGTTAAATTCATTGGGTAAATCGTTGAATATAATTGCTTCTGTGGTTTTAATGCTAGAAATCTTACCATGCATTGGGTACTTGGCTTTTACCAAAGAAGCTCCCAAATATTGACCTATGGCCTGATGTCCCAAACAAATTCCAAGCATTGGTATTTGACCAATTTTGCTTTTTACCACGTCCATTAATATACCAGCTTTTTCTGGCTTTTCTGGCCCAGGAGATAAAACAATAGCCGAATACTTACTAAAATTAATGCTTTCAATAGAAACGTTGTTTCTAATTACCTCAGCTTCAATGTTGAGTTGACCAAAGTAGTCCACCAAATTATAGGTGAAAGAATCGAAGTTGTCTAAAATGAGTATCAAGTGATTTGGGGCGAAACCATTTCTTTGATAGAGTCCAGCATTTCTTCGGCAAAGGGCAAAACTACATTTAGGGCTTCAATCAGGTTGGGGCCAAGTTTTACCAAATAAGGGTAAAGTATTAGGTCTTCGTCTTGCCCAGGTAATTCAATACCAAAATTATTGGTAAGCCAAAGGAGAATACTTAAGCCAATGGCCCATTTGGCAATACCGACAATGGCCCCGGCAAATTTGTCAACTCCTCCTAGTAGTGTCATATCCACTACCTTCTTCATTAGTTTTCCGATCATATTCACCAACAGAATAATGGCTAGAAAAATAACTAAGAAGGAAATAAAAGGGAGCAAGTGATCCATGCCTTCTATGTGCTCTTGCAAATAGGAAATGCCAATTTCCATAAGTTTAAAACCACCAATAATCGCCAAAACAAAAGCCAATATTCCGATGATTTCTAAGAGTAACCCTTTTCTAAAGCCCATTACCGCCCCGAAAACGAGCGGTATTAATAGTATGATGTCAAGGGTTTTCAATGAATTAGGCTGTCAGTAATTGCTTTACTAAAGTTGAAATGGTTTTGCCATCTGCTTTCCCAGCTAGTGCTTTGGTGGCTGCGCCCATTACTTTGCCCATGTCTTGAGGGCCAGTAGCACCTACTTGAGCAATAATTTTCTGAAGTTCAGCTTTTACCTCTTCTTCGCTAAGTTGTTTTGGTAAATATTTTTCGATTACCTCAACTTCGGCCATTTCAATAGCATAAAGGTCCTCTCTGTTTTGCTCTTTATAAATTTGTGCAGAGTCCCTTCTTTGCTTTACCGCTTTTATTAAGAGCTTCATTTCAGCATCTTCAGAAACTCCTTCGGTATTTCCTTTTTCAGTTTCCGCTAAAAGAATCATCGATTTGATTGCTCTTAAGGCTTTCAAGTCATCTTTACGCTTCTCAAGCATTGCACTTTTAATATCTGCGTCAATCTGTTGTTTTAGGCTCATCTCAAAATTTTTACGATCAATGAAATCATTAACTTGCGGGCAAAGTTATGCAAATAAAAATATTCCATGACTAAGCTTAGTGTCAACATCAACAAGATAGCCACAATTAGGAACGCCCGTGGTGGAAATAACCCTAATGTAGTTCAAGTAGCAATTGATTGCGAACGATTTGGTGCTCAGGGAATTACTGTGCATCCGCGACCAGATGAACGCCATATTACCAGACAGGATGTTTACGATTTGAAGAAAGTAGTAACTACTGAATTCAATATTGAAGGCTACCCAGACGAACGTTTTATGGAAATGGTAAAGGAAGTGAAGCCAGAACAGGCTACGCTAGTACCTGATCCTCCGGGAGTATTAACTTCCAATGCGGGTTGGGATACGGTTGCTCATGAAGAATTTCTGAAAGGGGTGATTTCGGAACTAAAAGCGGCAGGAATACGTGTTTCGATTTTCGTAGCGCCAGAAATTGATATGATTGAAGGAGCTGCCAAAGTAGGCACCGACCGTATTGAGCTTTATACCGAAATGTATGCTTCTGCTTACGAAAAGGATAAAACGAAAGCGATTGCCGATTATAAATTGGCTGCAGCAAGAGCAAAAGAATTAGGCCTTGGAATTAATGCTGGCCACGATTTAGATCTAAAGAATTTGGCCTACTTGAAACAGGAAATCCCTTTTATGGACGAGGTTTCCATTGGGCATGCCTTGGTTTGCGATGCGCTATACTTTGGTTTAGAAAATACTATTCAACTTTATTTAAGAGAATTAAGATAATGCAAGAACTCTATTTTAGAGAATTAGGAGAAGGGAAACCACTCATTATACTTCATGGCCTGTTGGGCACATCAGACAACTGGCTTACACTGGGCAAGAAGTATGCTGAGCATTTTAAAGTATACATCCTAGACCAACGGAATCACGGTCAGTCTTTTCATGATGATGAGTTTTCTTATCCTGCAATGGCAGAGGATTTACTCAACTTTATGAACAATCATAATATTGAAAAGGCTCATATTTTGGGACATTCAATGGGAGGTAAGGTGGCAATGACATTCGCTACTGAGCACCCAAATCGAGTTGATAAGTTGATTGTAGCCGATATTGGTCCACAATCCTATCCGCCACATCACACCCTTATTTTTAAAGGTCTATTCTCTTTAGATCTTCCCAATTTGAGTTCTAGAAAAGAAGCGGATGAAAAGCTGGCGGAATATATTCCAGAGTTTGGAGTGCGTCAGTTTTTGCTTAAAAACTTAGCGAGGAATAACGATGCATTTGAGTGGAAAATGAACTTAGATGTAATTGCGAAAGAAATTGATAAAGTGGGCTTGGGCCTAAACCATAATGCTGAATATAAGGGAACCACTTTATTTGTCCGAGGTGGAAAGTCGGATTATATTCAGGATTCTGACTTCAACTTAATCCATTCCATTTTTAAGAAAAGTAAAATCGAAACGATTGAAGGCGTAGGTCATTGGCTGCATGCCGAAAAGCCAGAAGAGTTTTTAAATCTCACCTTAGATTATTTGCAAAATGGGTAGTGGACAAGTTTTTATGATTCCGAATGTGATTTCGGCAGATACCCAGCAAGCGGTTATTCCCGAACAAGTGCGCGAGGCCATTCTTAAATGCGACTTGTTTTATGTAGAAGATTTAAGAACTGCTAGAAGATATCTTAGTTCGTTAAGGCTTGGTTTAGTGATTGAAGAGCTTCAGTTCGAGATTCTAAATAAGAAAACCTCTTTCGAAGACTGTTTCGAATTGATACAGCCTGCGCTTTCAGGAAAAAACATTGGAGTGATATCAGAGTCTGGCTGTCCTGGTGTGGCCGATCCTGGCGCTCGTTTAGTACACATGGCACATCAGTTTGGGGTGAAGGTAAATCCATTGGTTGGGCCTTCTTCAATACTTTTGGCCTTGATGGCAAGCGGTTTCAACGGCCAATCATTTACCTTTCATGGCTACTTGCCTATCGACAGAAAGGAAAGACAGCAGGCCATTAGAGATTTGGAAAAAGAATCGAATCAAAAAAACGTTACCCAAATTTTTATGGATACGCCTTACCGAAATGAAGCCTTATTGACCGACATTCTTAAAGTAGCAAAAAAAGAAACTTTCTTATGTGTAGCCAAGGATATTTCAGGAGCAACAGAGCATATTGTTTCAAAATCAGTAGGTAAATGGAAAGCTTCAGACATTGACATGAAGAAGACTCCAGCTATCTTTCTGCTTTACAGTAGTTAGTATTACAAACATTTGTTTTCATAATAGAATCAAAAGCCTAATTTTGGCCTCCAATATTTCAAGAAATAAAGATTAATATATGTCATATCTATTTACCTCTGAGTCAGTTTCCGAAGGACACCCTGATAAAGTTTCTGATCAAATTTCCGATGCACTTATCGATAACTTTCTGGCTTTCGATCCTGATTCAAAAGTAGCTTGTGAAACTTTAGTGACTACTGGCCAAGTGATTTTGGCAGGTGAGGTAAAGTCTAAAACTTACCTTGACGTTCAGAGAATCGCCAGAGATGTAATCGAGAGAATTGGTTATACCAAAGCCGAATACCAGTTCGATAGCAAATCTTGTGGTGTGCTTTCTGCCATTCACGAGCAGTCACAAGACATTAACCAAGGGGTTGACAGAGCAAGCAAAGAAGAGCAAGGCGCTGGTGACCAAGGTATGATGTTCGGTTATGCTACTAAAGAGACTGAAAATTACATGCCTCTGGCTTTAGACCTTTCTCATAAAATTCTTCAGGAATTAGCAGAGCTGAGAAGAGAATGTAAGGAAATTCCTTACCTAAGACCAGACGCAAAATCTCAAGTAACCATTGAATATTCTGACGACAACGTACCGTTGAGAATTGACAGTATTGTGGTTTCTACGCAGCACGATGATTTTGCAGGTGATGAAGAAATGTTGGCAACTATCCGTAAGGACATCATCAATATCTTGATACCAAGAGTGATGGCGAAATTGCCAGCTAATCTTCAGGCCTTGTTCAATGACCAGATTAAATACCACATTAACCCAACTGGGAAGTTTGTGATTGGTGGGCCACACGGTGATACTGGTTTAACAGGAAGAAAAATTATTGTAGATACTTACGGTGGAAAAGGTGCTCACGGTGGTGGTGCTTTCTCTGGAAAAGATCCTTCAAAAGTAGACCGTTCTGCTGCTTATGCTACAAGGCATATTGCCAAAAATTTAGTGGCTGCGGGTGTTGCTGACGAGGTTTTAGTACAGGTTTCGTATGCCATTGGAGTAGTTGAGCCAATGGGTATTTTTATCTCTACTTACGGAACCGCTCATGTAGATATGACCGATGGCGAAATTGCTAAAAAAGTATCTGAAGTATTCGATATGCGTCCTTATGCAATTGAAACTAGGTTGAAATTGAGAAACCCAATGTATCTTGAAACTGCGGCTTATGGCCATATGGGTAGAAAGAACGAAATAGTAAAGAAAAGTTTCATTGGATCTGATGGTCAATCGCACGAAAGAGAAGTGGAATTATTCACTTGGGAAAAACTAGATTACCAAGATCAAGTAAAGGCAGCTTTCGGGCTTTAAACTATACTTGTATAAATATTAACCCAAAGCCCGGTTCATTGAATCGGGCTTTTTATTTAACTAGCAGCTATGGAACATAATTTAAGAGAAACTATTCTTTCCGCCTTTGAGCGCTTTATGATGATGCCTGAAAACGAAGCCAACCTAAGGCTCGATGCTGGCAAATGGTCTATTCAAGAAATTGTGGGACATATGATTGATTCGGCTGCAAATAACCATGCGCGAATTGTAAAGGCACAATCTACTGATGACTTGATTTTTGATGGCTACGACCAAGTAGCTTGGGTAGAAAACCAAAATTATGCGGGTGCGCAATGGCATGATTTGATCATTCTTTGGAGACAGTACAACCTCCATATCGATTTCATTATCAGCCAAATTCCTGATAAGATATTAAAGAAGGAAAGGCTTAATCATAACCTTGATAAAATAGCTTGGAAACCTGTTCCCACAGACCAGCCCACAACACTTGAATATTTTATCAATGATTATATCAAGCACTTAAAACATCATTTGGGTCAGATTGAGGAGATTATTTCTAATACCTGAGATAACAAAAAAGGAATTGTCAAATCAGTTGACAATTCCTTTTTTGTTAAGTGATGATGCTATTTATTTACTCTGAAATTTTCACGCTCTCATTACCAATAATAATTGGAGGTAAATTGTAGCGTTTTTCTTCTGGGCCATTTTCTAATTTCAGAACCCCTCTAGGGCAAACAGCAGAACAAACCCCGCAGCCCACGCAGCTCGCGCGAACAATATTTTGCCCTTTCTGAGCATATGCCCTCACATCAATTCCTTGTTCACAATAGGTAGAGCAGTTTCCGCAAGAAATGCACTGACCGCCATTCGTGGTAATTCTGAATTTAGATTTAAAACGTTGAATAATTCCCATATAACCTGCCATTGGGCAGCCAAAACGACACCAAACGCGGTTGCCAAGCATTGGGTAAAAGCCAACTCCGATAATTCCTGAAAAAATAGCCCCAATAAAGAAACCATAAGGTTTTTGGAATTTAGAATAGATATCGAGCCCAAAAACGGAACTGGCACCAGTAAAATATCCATAGAGCGTAACGGCTGTCATAACAAAAACAAAAACCATTACGCTATGAATAAGCCAGCGCTCAAGTTTCCAAGCGCTTAATTTTTTTGAGGAAAGGTGACGGAAAGGGTCTCCTGCAGTTTCGGCCAAACCGCCACAACCACATACCCAAGAGCAGTACCAACGTTTACCAATAAAATAGGTAAGAATAGGGGTTCCGATTAAGAGCAAGCCAATCCCAACGACTAAATAAATCATTCCGAAAGGCTGATAGGCCTTTTCTTGCATCGCGTCTAAATGGTAGCTATAAAAGAAGTCGTAATCGAGTGGCCAAACGTTTTTAATGTCAGTGTCATAATAGCCAACATATTCGCCAGCCGTGGTAGTCACATCGTTATAATTAAGGGCCGCTAAAATTTCAGGTATGGTATAAGCAAAAACCAGTTGCGCAATCATCACCGAAATAGTTCTGATAAGTTGATAACGGCTATGTCGGTATTTAAAAATGAACTTCATTCCCAAAGCCAAAATAGCGATGGTGTACAGTGTTCCGTACATAAACCATTGGCTGGCAGGGCGGCCTTTTATGGCCATACTTAAGGGGTCGAACAGCGCTACTAAGCCTTGGTTTTCACCATTCTGAACAAAACCTACATAGCCTGGAAACCAATACAGAAGCACATAGAAGCCAGTAAGTAAAATCCCGACCGCCCAAGCGAAAGCACCTCTGCTGGTCAATGAGAAGTGCCAAACGCCATTGTTCTTAATTCCTTCGGGTTGTTTCAAATAACTTCGGGCGCCATACACTGTGGTTCCGCCAATCATGGAAATGATGGCGATGGGCATAAATACCGAAGCATCTAAGGCTATATTGGCCCAAGCTGCCAGCAGTATAAGCACTCCAAAGCAGGCCACCACTAAGGCTATTTTCTGGATTACATCTGTATCTTCTGGATGCGGATTCGAAATGGATAAATTCGGTTCTGTAGTCGACATTATTGTCTATTTGAATTATGATACAAAGTCTAAAATACGTTTCCAGCTTTTCTTTTTAAGCTGAATATTTTTGCCGTTTTCACGATTGAATTGCGCGATGATTTCGGTCTCATAGGTTTTATAAAGCTCAGGGTCAAAATTGGCGTCCTTTAAGTGCTCAAGTGCATAATCAACTGTTTTTCCTTCTTTAAACCATTTATCAAAAGCGTGGTGCCGAAGTCTAAAACCGAAGTTATTTACGCCCAAAAGCTTACCTGTAGATTTATCCCAGCGCAAGCGAAGACAGACTTTACCGTTTTTATGTTCCCAATAAAAGTCGCCTTCGTTTTCCTTGGCTTTTGCCCAAACCCAACCGTAAGTCTGGTATTCTATATCCAAAAATTTAGCAGAGTTGAACCAATGCCCCGGTTCATATTTGGTGGGTTTATCGCATAATGTTCTGGCGAGCGCTTCGCCCATCATTCGGCCTGTATACCAAACCTGTTCTATGTTTTTTCTTTCTCCGTTCGGCTCTAAAAACTCAGCACAATCGCCAAGGGCATACACATTATCAATATTGGTTTTTAAATATGGGTCTACCAAAATGCCTCTTTTTATTTCAATTTTCGAGCCTTTTAAGAATTCTATATTTGGAGAAACACCTACAGTGAGCCCCACGAATTCACACTGAATAGTTTCTCCCGCTCCAGTAACCACTGCTTTTACACGGCCGTTTTCATCAGAAAGAATTTCTTTTAATTCAGTCGCTAATCGAAGGTCAATGTGATGTTCTTTGATGTGGCGGTTGATCATTTGTGATTCACCGCTGGGTAAAACATTGTCCCAAAAGCTTTCTTCCCTCACTAAAAAAGTAACAGGAATATTTCTGGAGCGAAGCATTTCGGCCATTTCAATCCCAATCAAACCTCCTCCAACAATCACGGCCCTAGAAATATTCTTGGTATTGGCTTCCATGCTTTCCAAATCCTGATAGCTGTATAGGCCTTGTACGCCTTCTAAATCTTGCCCAGGCCATCCAAATTTATTCGGTTTAGAACCTGTGGCAATCACCAACTTATCATAAGTCATAGTTTCACCACCGGAAAAATGGAGGGTTTTACCATCAGTGTCTACTTTTTCTACAAAGGCGCGTTTTAGGTCAATTCTGTTTTTCTTCCAAAACCAATCCTCATACGGCTTGGTATGCTCGTATTTCATATGGCCCATGTAAATGTACATTAGCGCAGTTCTGGAAAAGAAATGGTCGGTTTCGGCAGAAATCACAGTGATTTTGTGGTCGCTGAGTTTACGGATATGCCGAGCCGTAGTAATGCCCGAAATGCCGTTTCCTATAATTACAATGTTATGCATAGCTGGATGATAATACCCAAGTTGAGGTTTTTAGTTGCCTGAACATGTCGTTTTTATGACTGTAATACAAATTCTTGATATTTGGCTTTCGCTTCTGCTGAATTTAAGGAATAAATGCCGCATGTTTAACCTCACCCTTGCTAAATGAATGAACATATTTATCTTGAGGAGTTATTCGGAATGGTCGTGCAACCTTTTATAAAGGCAACTATCTTTAGGCCAGATTTAAGTTTTAAGCATATGAAATCATTAATAGGAATTTTGAGACCCACTTTATTTGCCGCTTTTATGGTAATGTTTGCCGCGACCGCTTTTGGGCAAGCCAAGCAAAAGAGAGAGATATCTGGCGTTAGAGAGTTGAGTGTAAGTAATGCTTTTGCGGTTGAAATCCGAGTTGGAAATCAAGAATCTTTGGAAATAGAGATTGATGAGGACTACATGGATGATGTAATTACAGAAGTAAGAGGAGGTAGACTGACAATCAAAATGAGAGATCAATCTGGAAGAAGAGGCTATAGAATGAGAGAGACCCCGAGGGCTTATCTTACTGTAAAGTCGCTAGAATCAATTTCTGCCAGTGGTGCTGTTTCCATAAAAACCATGCAGACTTTAGAAAGTAGTAAAATGAGCATTGATCTTTCAGGAGCTTCATCTCTAAGCTTAGATTTAGATGTTAATGATTTGAACCTAGAAGTTTCTGGCTCATGCGTAATCAATTTAAAAGGTAGGGCCGATAGGCAAACGGTTAGAATTACAGGAGCCTCTACTTACAGCGCTTATGACCTTCAGAATAAAATTGCAGACTTGCGTGTTTCTGGTGCTAGTAATGCAAGAGTTAATGTTTCTGAAAGATTAGAAGCTAATGTTTCTGGTGCCTCTAGTGTTCGTTATCGCGGAAATGCTTCTGTAGATTCAGATACTTCGGGTGCTTCAAGCGTAAGAAAAGGAGAGTAGGTTTTTAGAATGTTTCTCTGAGTTTGAAAAGCTATATCAGAGGGGTATTCGCGTTGAGAGAGGAGAAGTCAGAGAAAAACAGATTCTTCCGAACGGTCGATTCTTTTCTATTTCAAATCGTGAAATTTAGATCCTTCGTTCCTCAGGAAAAGAAAGCAGGTGGTTTCGTTTCAATCGTTTTTTGGTGGTGGAGCAATCGCTAGACATTTTTCGGATTCTTAAACCACATACATTAATAGTTAACATGAACTTTACTTATATGCACTCTGCTTTTCATCCTGAGTGGTAACGAAGGAACTAGAAACACTTAGTGTCGAGAGATTAAACCGAAAGAGTCTGTTCGTGATATGAGCTTTTTGTCATGCACCAACAGACTCTTCTCATTCCCCCTTAAATTTTTGAATTAACTGTCTGGCTGCGTTTAGTGCGGGCAAAGACCCCTCTTTGACGGCTTTGGTGATTTCAGGAAGGCTGTTTTTTACAGCATTGTTGGTATAAAACTCTTGTTCCAATAAAGCACCGATGTTTTCCTTCATCCAATTCAAATTCTGAGCCTTTCGGTTGACATCAAAATAACCATTGGCTCGGGTGTGACGAACGTATTTCTCCATCATCTCCCATATTTCAGACAAGCCAGTGTTTTGTAAGGCAGAACAGGTTTTTACTTCAGGAATCCAACTTGATTCTGAAGCAGGGAATAGGTGAAGTGCATTTTGGTATTCAACTTTAGCCCTTTTTGCGGCTTTAATATTATCGCCATCTGCTTTATTGATGACTACCGCATCGGCCATTTCCATAATACCCTTTTTAATACCCTGAAGTTCATCGCCTGCTCCGGCCAACATGAGTAATAAAAAGAAATCGACCATACCGTGCACCAAAGTTTCCGACTGACCAACGCCTACGGTTTCGATAAAAATAACATCGAAACCAGCGGCTTCGCAAAGCAGCATCGCTTCACGGGTTTTGCCGCTTACTCCACCCAAAGCTGTGCCTGATGCAGATGGACGGATAAAGGCTTTCGGGTTTCTGGCCAAAGTTTCCATTCTGGTCTTATCACCCAAAATACTGCCTTTGCTCAGTTGGCTACTTGGGTCGATGGTAAGTACCGCTAAGTTTTTGCCTTGCTGCGTTAGAAACTCACCAAAGGATTCGATGAAAGTACTCTTTCCAACACCAGGAACTCCCGTAATACCAATGCGAATCGCCTTGCCCGCATGTGGAATAATGTTCTCCAACAATGCTTGCGCCAGCTCAATATCCGATGGTAAATTACTTTCTACCAAAGTAATGGCACGGCTCAAAATCAGGCGATCGGAATTCAATATTCCGTCCGTATAGGCTTTTACGCTAAGTCTTTTTGGTTTCAACATCTTCAGTACCGAAAGTAATAATTATTTAACTTGGCCAAACATGATTGTCGAACAAACCGATCAAATATCCTTAAGAAGACTCGATGGCATTTAAAAAACTTGGAAAACGGTTGCTGCTTTGGCCATTTGGGTTTCTGTTTCTGCTGATGACAATACTCTATTTTACACCACAAACGGCACGTTTGTTCTACCCAAAAGAAGTGTTGAACATTAGCCCATCAGAGGCGAAGAACTTAATTCAATCCCAAAAGCTACTGATCTTGGATGTTCGCGAACAAGCAGAATATGAAGTCAGTCATTTGTCGGGCGCCAAACGTTTTACACCCGAAGTACTGAAAAGCATTGAACCCGACACCGAGATTTTGGTGTATTGTACCGTAGGGGTTCGAAGTGCCAGTTTGGCGAAGGAACTTAAGAACCAAGGTTTTTCGAATGTGCATAACATTGATTTGGGCATTGTAAACTGGAAAAACCAAGGTTTTGAAGTGGTAGACGATAAAGAACAGACTACAGAAAAAGTACATGTATATAAGGGTATATTTGGCCATTGGTTGAAAAAAGGGGAAGCGGTTAAGTAAGATATATGGGAAAGGCATTACTCATCATTTTTGTTAAAAACCCAGAATTGGGAAGGGCTAAAACCCGCTTGGCCGCTACGGTAGGAGAGGAGGCCGCTTTAGCGATTTATAAACGTTTGCTGGAGCGTACTAAATCCATAACCCAACCTTTAGCGGTGGACAAAACTGTGTTTTACGATCAGGCTTTGGGCGAAAATGATTTATGGTCAGCGGAAGATTATTCTAAAGAAGTTCAATCGACAGGCGACTTGGGCGTGAAAATGCTTGAGGCTTTTCAATCTTCTTTTGCCAAGGGCTATGAAAGAATTTGCATCATTGGCAGTGACTGCTATGACTTAACTACTGAAATTCTAAACCAAGCTTTTTCCTCCCTCGAAAAACACGATGCCGTGATTGGCGAAGCCGTAGATGGAGGCTATTATTTGATCGGAATGAACCGCTTGATTACTGATGTATTTCAAAATAAGAAATGGAGTACCGAAGAGGTTTTCCCCTCTACCATTCAAGACTTTAAGAAGAAGGGGATTTCCTATTTTGAACTCCCTATTTTAAATGATGTTGATACCGAAGAAGACTTGGGCGATTGGGCACAAGATATTTTGAAAGGACACAGAAAAGCCTAAAAAGTGAATCTTGAAAGATTCCATTCTTTAATAAATTCAAGCTCAAATTTTAACCGTATGTCGAACCTGATTATTACCGCACTTTACATTTATCCGATTAAATCATTGTCGGGCATTGAAGTGGCCAAAGCCAAAGTAGAAAGCCGTGGTTTCCAAAACGACCGCAGGTTCATGTTAGTCGATGAAAACAATCAATTCATCACTCAGCGCAAATACGCTAAAATGGCCTTGCTTCAGCCAGAATTGACTACAACAGAAATTATAGTTCGGCACAAAACCGAAGCGGTAAGCCCGCTAAAAATCAGTTTGGACGAACCCAATACTTCTCCAGAAATGGTGACCATTTGGGACGATACCTGCCCTGCAAAACCGGTGAGCACCGAAGCTGACGAATGGTTCAGTGCTGTTTTAGGAATGAAGTGTAGGCTAATGTACATGCACGATGATTCCATCCGCCAAGCCGACCAGCGGTATGCCATTAACGAAACCGACAAAGTGAGCTTTGCCGATGGTTACCCTTACCTGATGATCAGTGAAGAATCTTTGGCTCAATTGAATGAGAAGCTTAATGAGTCAATTGACATGAGAAGGTTCAGGCCGAGTATTGTTTTTAAGGGAGGAAAGGCTCACGAGGAAGATGAGATAAGAAGAGTGTTTTGTAATGGTATTGAAATGTTTGGCGTAAAGCCTTGCGCCCGTTGCGTAATGACTACCGTGAATCCTGATACTTCCGAAAAGGGGAAAGAGCCATTAAAAACCCTCAGCTCTTATCGTCAAGTCGGTAACAAGATCCTTTTTGGAGAGAACTTTATTGCTACCAGCGAAGGCGAACTAAAAGTAGGGTATTTGCTTAAAGTGTTGGAGAGGAAAGAACCTGATTTAGCATAAGGAATAAGTATTCTATTTAACCACGGATAAAACTTGAGCGAGCAATCCATCTTAAAATTATTTAATTTTAAGATGGATTTATTAAGTTTATTTATATTTTCGGGCTTTTATAAAATGTCCTTCAAAAGTATAATTCTGTAGTGCTATGAGATTCAGGTTGTTAACTCTATTTTTTGTTTCAGTTCTAAGTGTTAATTGTTTCGCTCAAATTCGTTTTGATAAAGGATATTTTATAAATAATTCTGGTGAGACAGTAGATTGTTTGATAAGAAATGTGGCTTGGCGCAATAACCCAACCCAATTTCAATATAAGCTTGCAGAGGAAGGGCAAATACAAATTGCGGGTCTTGAATCTGTTAAAGAGTTTGGAATTTTGGGTGAATCAAAATACGTAAAGTTTGTGGGTGATATCGATAGATCAAGTGAAAGCCTTAGTGACATGAGTTATGATTTCGAACCATCGTTCAATAATGAAGAATTATTTTTAAAAGTAGTTATTGAAGGGAAGGCCAGTTTATATGAATACAGAGATGGAAATTTAACAAGGTACTTCTTTGGGATGCAAAATTCAGAGATT
Source organism: Roseivirga seohaensis subsp. aquiponti (assembly GCF_001267955.1). NCBI lineage: Bacteria > Pseudomonadati > Bacteroidota > Cytophagia > Cytophagales > Roseivirgaceae > Roseivirga > Roseivirga seohaensis. The sequence continues at coordinate 220,657 of NZ_JSVA01000004.1, read as the reverse complement.
AGTCAACTCGTTTACAAATCTTACTTAACGGCAGATAAAAGAGCTTTAAAAAATAAGCAATATAAAAAACAACTTCAGGACGAGCTAAAATGTGAGGCAATTTCATTGAATACTATATCTGAATTGGAGTATGATAAAAAAGAGTTAGTTAGGCTGTTTATAGATTACAATGATTGTATTCATGCTGAATTTAATGATTTCTCAAAAAAAAATGACCAAGGAATATTTAAGTATAGGCTTAAGCCTGGTTTTCAAAGTGCTTCTCTTTCGTTGGAAAGAACGGGGCAGTATCAGAGTGCTACACAAGCATATAAATTGAACTTTGGAAGTGAGAAGAGGTTTAGTTTTGGGATTGAAGTGGAATATGTTTTCCCATTTAATAAAAATAAATGGAGCTTTTTTATTCAGCCAACTTATTTATCGCCATACAAGATAGAAAAAAAGGTCGAAATTGATAATGAGTCTGTAATAGCAAGATATAATTCAATTGATATTCCAGTAGGTATAAGGCATTACTTTTTTCTTAATGATGAATCTAACATATTTGTTAGTGCCTCCTATGTGATGAACACTACTTTAGGTAATTCAAAATTTGATTTTGAACAAAGTGAAGATTTGACCTTTAAAAGAGGTGCTAATTTAATGCTAGGGTTGGGCTATACTTATAATGATAAATATAGTCTCCATTTTGATTATGGTTTCAATCGGCAACTTTTGAATTATTTGTTTTATGATACAAAGTATAAAACAGCATCAATCGTCTTTGGCTATAAAATTTTCTAGGTATATAAACAGCTTTGGGGTTTCTAGCCTTTCTTCTTCGCTATTTTTTTAACTAAGAACTCAGCTAATCCGCCACCCACAAGTCCGGCAATAAGAATAAATAGACCATCAGTTAAACTGTAGTGGTCAAAGTAATACCCAGCAAAAATGAGTAGCAAAATTAAAGGGATTGAGTATTTAAGTTTCATAAGCGGAAATAGTATCTCTTAATTTAACGGGTAAGTATAAATGTTATAAGGCTCTTCATCTGGAAAACACACATAAAATCGTTTGTGTATTTTGTCATAGGTAAAAGAGCCAATTCTGCTATTAACTTCTAAAGTATACTGTTCTAAAGGGTTTCCGTCCCAATCGAACACTTGAATTTTGCCTTCGTCTGGCCATCTTCTCGAAGCATAGATTTTATTGTCAGCCTCTACCAGTGAAGAGAAATAACGTTTTATTCCCTCTGGCAATATTTGAATTCCAGGAGGGGGCAACAGGTTCTCCCTAGGGCTGACAATTGTGGAGCGGATATAATTTCCTTTCAAATCAAAGAAGTTCAATTCATCTAGGTAGGTGGGGGCTGCAACGAATCTGTTTCTCTTTTTATTGACAACAACCGAAGATTGAAAGATCATGAATTTTGTATAGTCCTTCAATTCTACATCCAATACTGGTATGAAAGGAATATATGTTGTATCCTTTGTGTTGGAGTTAAGAATAACAAATCTCCCACCAGTTTCAGGGTTGGCTAAAAAGAGAGAGTCATCAATATGATGTAAAGTCACGGTGACACTATTCAAATCTGGAGCGCGTTCTTGCGTAATGGCATTATCGCTGCCTTTAATTACTTTTAGAATATTTACTTCGGAAATTCGATTAGTACCTATGTCGTATAGCCTTATTACGGGTGAATTATTCTGTTTATCGTAAGAGGTTTGCTTTAACATATCTGGCATTTCAAATTCATTTGGGCCCGAACCCTGCGTGCCAATTTCTCCAAGTAGTTTATGGCTGTTTGTACTGTATATTTTTATGAAGGGCGCTTCTCTTTTTTGAATCACTAAAAATGTATCAACCACAACAAGGTTTGCCCAAGTAGTGGTGAGTATAATTTCCTTTGCAGGCTTGCCAGAAAGTATTGCTGTATTAGGGAATTCTTTGACGATTATATCTTGATTAGAAGCATCACTACCAGAAGAACTACAACTGGCGAAAATGAAAATGGATAATAGGAGACAGATGCAGGTTTTGAGCTTTGAAGACATAGTTGACCAGTTAATTTCAGATAAATGTTATTGACCTTTTATTATTTGTATAGAAAAATTAGGATCAATATAAGCACATGTACTTATTTTATTCTCGAAACGATAATAAAAAATGAGCTGCCTTTTTACAAAAGCAGCTCATTTGATTTAATGAATTCTTATTTATCGTTAGTGCGCCAAAGATTTTTCTTTGTGCTTTTTGATTTGTCTGCGTAAGGCTTCTGTACAATGATCGGTTGCGGCTTCGAACGAACCGTTGGTTTTTTCAGCAAAAAGCTGGTCGCCCGGAACGTTCAATTTAATCTCAACCGTTTTGTTTTCAATCCCCTCATTATTCACTCTTAAAATGACTTCTGCATCAATAGTTCGGTCGTAAAAGGTATCTAGTTTATCTAATTTTTTCTGAATGAAGTCGATCAACTTCTGATCTGCATCGAAGTGAACTGATTGAATCTGTACTTTCATAATCGTAATGTTTAAGGGTTAAAACTTAAGCTTTAGGGTGCGCCTGATCAAAAACCGATTTCAGCTTTTCAAGCGAATTGTGTGTATATACTTGCGTTGCCGCCAAGCTGCTGTGCCCTAAAAGATCTTTCACAGCATTAAGGTCTGCGCCTTTATTTAGAAGGTGCGTGGCAAATGTATGTCGCAAAGCATGGGGACTTTTCTTCTCGGTAGAAGAAACCATGTCCAGAAAATTATTTACTATTCTGTAAACCATCATCGGGTATGCCTTGTCTCCTTTGTTGTTTACGAGTAAAAATGCATTTGGATTGCCTCCGAACACATGATTTTTCTCAGCTTTATACTGAGCAATGAGTGAGAGGAGTGGTGCAGCTATGGGTATTACACGCTCTTTGTTTCTCTTACCCAATACTTTAAGGGTGTTTTGATGATGGTTAATATCCGAATCTTTGAGCCCAATTAATTCCGATAATCTTATGCCTGTTCCGTAAAGTAATTCGATGATTAGCTTTTGTCTCAGTCCTTCAAAGTCATGAGTAAATTCGAATCGGTCTAAAAGGTTGACTAATTCTTTTTCATCGGCAAAGCTGGGTAAGTCTTTTTGGGTTTTGAGTAAGCGAACCTTAAAGGTTGGGTCCTTAACAATTTTGCTCCGCTTAATCAAGAATTTGTAATACGACCTAAGGCTAGCAATTTTTCGGTTAACCGTACGGGGCGAAGTACCAGCATCCATTAAAGATAGCACCCAAGAACGCACCATTATTTGAGTGGCCAAACTTAGGTCACTGCATTTAAATTGTTCCGAAATGTAATTTGTGAATTGTGCGAGATCTGATTGATAGGAAATAACAGTATGCTTACTGTATCTTTTCTCGAACGATATGTATTTGAAGAATGAATCAACCATGTTAGCACGGTGCTTTCGCAAACAGTACTAACATAGTGATTAAATATGATTAGAAAAAGTAAGCCTTAGTAGTTTTCGTTGGCGTACATTTTTTCTTTGTAGGCAGCTTTGATCTTCTGAGCCCTGTTAGCAACTGAAGGTTTTTCGTAAGCTTGTCTTGCTCTTAGTTCTTTCAAAACACCAGTTCTTTCAAACTTCTTTTTGAACCTTTTTAGAGCCCTGTCGATAGATTCGTTTTCTTTTACGTTAATAATAATCATAATCCTTGAAACACCTCCCTTCAATTTGGACTGCAAAAGTAGGGGTTTTATTTTTCTAAACCATTGATTTCCACAAAAAAAGGACAGCTATTCGGCTGTCCTTCTCTATTCTTTTTCAAATTCAGGGTTGCTTACTTCAAAATTGACCTAGAAATTACCAGTTTTTGAATTTCTGAAGTACCCTCGCCAATCGTGCAAAGTTTCGAATCACGATAGTATTTTTCTACCGGATAATCTTTGGTGTAACCATATCCGCCAAAGATTTGCACCGCTTCGTTAGAGAATTCTACCGCACATTCAGAGGCATAATATTTAGCCATGGCCGATTCTTTGGTAACGCTTTTTCCGTTGTTTTTCAATTCTGCAGCCCTAAAAGTGAGAAGTTTAGCGGCTTCTAACTTTGTGGCCATATTCGATAACTTGAAGGAAATGCCTTGAAAGTTGAAAATCGGTTGGTTGAACTGCTCTCTTTCTTGAGAGTATTTCAATGCAGCCTCAAAGGCGCCTTCCGCAATACCTAAACTTAGTGCAGCAATCGAGATTCTACCTCCGTCCAAAACCTTCATGGATTGTATAAAGCCTTGACCTACTTCGCCCAAAACGTTTTCTTCAGGAACTCGGCAGTCTTCAAAAATCATTTCGGCAGTTTCTGAGCTACGCATGCCCAACTTGTCTTCTTTCTTTCCACCTTTAAAACCAGGCGTGCCTCGTTCTACCACAAAAGCGGTCATTCCATGAGAATCGCCCACTTCGCCTGTACGAACAATAACTACGGTAATATCGCTGCTTTTACCATGTGTAATCCAGTTTTTAGTACCGTTAATTACCCATTCGTTGCCGTCTTTTTTGGCTGTGGTTTTCATATTTCCAGCGTCAGAACCAGTGTTGGGTTCAGTTAAACCCCAAGACCCGATCCATTCGGCAGTAGCCAATTTTGGCAACCATTTTTTCTTTTGCTCTTCATTACCAAACTGAAGAATATGCCCCGTGCACAGAGAGTTGTGCGCGGCCATTGAAAGGCCAACCCCAGGGTCTAGTTTGGTCAGTTCCATAATGGCTGTTATGTATTCGTCATAACCAAAACCAGAACCACCGTATTCTTGAGGAACAATTACGCCCATAAGGCCGAGTTCGCCCAATTTCTTCATTACATCTACAGGGAAGGTTTGGTCATCGTCCCATTTATTTCTAAAAGGAGTTATTTCTTTCTCTCCAAAATCCTTGATCATACTGGCGATCATGGTTTGGTTTTCGTTTAGCTCAAAATCCATGGTTGTTATTATTTTCTGAAAATTACGCAATTTCATTAACCGAACAAACGATCGTTAGGTAAATTGATTGTCAATGGTTGATGTTCAATAATTTGTCAAGTTGAAAACCTTGTTGAATAGGAAGGCTGTCGAATAAGTGCAATCTGTTATCTTTGAACATGTTCAATACGGAAAACATGAATAAGATTTTAATAACAGGCGGAGCAGGCTTTATTGGAAGCCACTTGGTTAGGCTTTTTGTAAAGAAGTACCCAAATTATTCTATCTATAATTTAGATGCACTTACCTATGCTGGTAACCTCGAAAACCTGAAGGATATTGAGAATGAAGCCAATTATACTTTTATAAAAGGAGATATTAATGATGCTGATTTCTTAGATGGCATTTTTAAAGAACATCAGTTTGATGCAGTGATCCACTTGGCTGCTGAATCTCATGTAGACCGTTCAATTACCGATCCATTGGCCTTTGTGAAAACGAATGTAATCGGAACAGTAAATCTTTTGAATGCAGCCAAAAATACTTGGGCCGGAAACTTCGAAAACAAACTTTTCTATCATGTTTCTACCGATGAGGTATATGGTTCTTTAGGCGAAACGGGTTATTTCTTGGAGACTACTCCTTACGATCCACAATCACCTTATTCAGCATCAAAAGCGAGTTCAGACCATTTTGTGAGGGCTTATGCCAATACTTACAAAATGCCGATTGTGGTTTCGAATTGTTCCAATAACTACGGCCCTTTTCAGTTTCCAGAAAAGCTGTTGCCTTTGTGCATCAATAATATAAAAAACAATAAAGCCTTGCCTATTTATGGTAAAGGCGAAAATATTAGAGATTGGCTTTTTGTAGAAGATCACGCCAAGGCCATCGATATGATTTTCCATAAAGGACAACAAGGAGAAACCTATAACATTGGCGGCTTTAACGAATGGAAGAACATTGACATTGTGAAGCTGCTTTGCAAAGTAATGGACAAGAAGTTGGGAAGGGCTGAAGGTACTTCTGAAAAGTTAATTACCTACGTAACCGACAGGGCTGGCCATGACATGCGCTATGCGATTGATGCCAGTAAGATTAAAGAAGAATTGGGTTGGGAACCTTCCTTACAATTTGAAGAGGGAATGGAAAAAACCGTAGATTGGTACCTGGCCAACGAGGAATGGTTGGGTCATGTAACCTCAGGGCAGTATCAATCATATTATAGTAACCAGTACAAAGACTAATTATGAAAGGAATTATACTCGCAGGAGGCTCAGGTACAAGATTGCATCCGTTAACATTGGCAGTGAGTAAGCAGCTTATGCCTGTTTATGACAAGCCCATGATTTACTATCCGTTGTCAATATTGATGATGGCAGGCATCAAAGATATCCTGATCATCACTACACCTCATGATAACGCACTCTTCAAGAAATTGCTAGGAGATGGAAGTCAGTTGGGCTGTAATTTTCAGTATGCAGTGCAAGAAAACCCAGAAGGCTTGGCGCAGGCTTTTATTATTGGAGAAGAATTTATTGGAGAAGACAAAGTGGCCTTGGTATTGGGTGATAATATTTTTTACGGCTCTGGCTTGCCTAAACTGCTTCAATCAAATACTGAAGTAGAAGGTGGAGTGGTTTATGCTTACCGCGTTTCTGACCCAGAAAGATACGGTGTGGTGGAGTTTGATGAAGAAAAAAATGCCCTGAGCATTGAAGAAAAACCTACTGAGCCTAAATCGAATTACGCAGTGCCTGGGCTTTATTTCTATGACAACCGTGTAGTAGAAATTGCTAAGAATTTGAAACCAAGCCCTAGAGGAGAGCTGGAAATTACGGATGTAAACAAAGAATATTTAGCCAAAGGCGAGCTTAAAGTAAGTATCCTCGATAGGGGAACCGCTTGGTTGGATACAGGTACTTTCGAGTCATTAATGCAGGCAGGTCAGTTTGTTCAGGTGATTGAAGAAAGGCAAGGTTTTAAGATCAGCTGCATAGAAGAAATTGCTTACAGAATGAAATTTATTTCTAAAGAACAATTGGAAGCCATAGCCAAACCTTTGGTTAAATCGGGGTATGGGCAGTATTTATTGAGTTTGTTGAAATAGTTACTCGTTAAAGATTACAGTAAGCAAAGTTTCACCTACGGCTTGTAAGGTGGCTTTGCTTATTCCTTCCATATTATCTTGTGTGGTATGGTGGCCAGGAAAAAAGCTGTTCTGAGCCTTTCTATAGTCCATAATATCAATCATCGGAATTCGTGCATATTTATTGACGTAAACATGGTCGTCTATAAGTCCGTTTTGTAAAACACTTTCTTGTTTAAAGTATTTTTGATGGCCTAATTCATTGGCGATATCCCAAACCTGAGTGAGTATTCGGCCTGCATTTTCTTGCGACACTCCGTCAAAATAGAAGGTGGCATCTTTCGCGCCCACCATGTCGAGCAAAACTCCATAATAGGCAGTATAGTTAGGAATATGTGTTTTCTTACTCCAATATTGAGAACCCAAACACCACCATGAGTCTTTGTCTCCTTTCATTCTGCCGAAGTCCTCACCAGCATCACCCCAGTCTTCACCATCAAACAAAATGATATCGATACCCACATCTGGATTTTGAACTGAGCCAATAACTCTGGCCACTTCCAGTAAAACCCCAACCCCACTTGCTCCATCATTCGCACCATCCAGCGGAGCCCTTTTATTCTCAGGGTCATTATCCGCAAAAGGGCGAGTGTCCCAATGTGCGGCTAATAACAAGCGTTTTTTCTTCTCTGGATTAAAGCTCGCCACAATATTCTTGAGTTTGACTTTTACTCCACTGTACGTATATTCTTCAAATTCTTGTAGATATACTTTGGCGCCATACGATCTAAATTTCTCTTCAAACCATTCACTAGCTGCTTTGTGAGCTTCGGAATTGGGTACTCTCGGTCCAAAATCAACTTGTTTCTGAATAAATGAATAGATAGAGTCTACATTAAAGGCAGGCGCGGAAATAAGTGTTTTCGAATTGCCTTTTTCATTTTCTGAATTTTTTGATTCGGAACAGGCCAAGGCTGAACAAAATAGGGCAATCAACAAAAAGAAAATTAATCTGTGGCGTACCATCATTTTATGTTTGAGTTTTAGCCAAAATAATAGACTCCTAGGTTAAAATCTATCTCTCAGACATTTATTTGATTTGAATAAAAAAAACATTAATTTTGCATCACTTAAGGGAATTTACCACGAGGGGACCAAAAGTCCCCTCTTTGTTTTCTGATTATAGTTTATGGATTTAAAGGATTTTGTAGAGAAGGTGGCTTTAAGTAGCCTGAAGGATGAATCCTACTTTATCGTAGATGTGATTGTGAAAGGCGTTAGCGGAAAGACCAAAATTTTGGTGCTTTTAGATAGCGACAGCGGTTTTAACATTGACGATTGTGCAGATTTAAGCCGAGCCATCAGTAACGAAATGGAGACTGAGGCCATCATGGATGATCCATATATTTTAGAAGTTTCATCGCCTGGTCTTGATCATCCGTTGAAGTTGAAAAGACAGTATCAGAAAAATGTGGGCAGAGAGCTAAAGTTAGTTTTGACGGATAGCTCAATTGTAAAAGGAAAACTCATAGAGGTTTGCGAGAATACCATTAAGTTTGAAAAAGAAGTAAAAGAGAAAAAGAAAATAGGTTCTGAATTGGTGGAAATCAATTTCGATACTATCGAAAAAGCGAATGTATTAGTGTCATTTAAGTAATCAGAATGGACAGTTCAATATTAATCGAATCATTAGCAGAGTTTGCGAAAAATAAAAATGTCGACAGACCAACCATGATCAGAATTCTGGAAGATGTTTTCAGAACCATGATCAGGAAAAAGTACGAGGTTGATGATAACTTTGATATTATCATTAATGCCGATAAAGGTGACTTGGAAATTTGGCGCTTTAGAGAAATTGTTGACGATAACTCTGAAGATATTTGGGACTATGACAAGATAAGCCTTTCGGAAGCACGTAAGATTGAACCTGATTTTGAAGTAGGTGAGGAGGTTTCTGAGGAAATTAAATTACTAGACTTTGGACGTAGAGCCGTAATGACTGCTCGTCAGACATTGATTCAAAGGATTAAGGATTTAGAGAAGGATATTCTTTATCAGAAATATAAAGACTTAGTAGGCGAAATGATTACCGCTGAGGTATATCAGATTTTGGGTAGAGAAGTGTTGCTTATAGATGCCGAAGGGAATGAAATTTCGCTCCCAAAGGCAGAACAAATACCAAAAGATCGTTTCCGTAAAGGAGATTCTGTACGTGCGATTATCGATCGTGTAGACATGGTTAATGGCAACCCTAAAATTATTCTTTCAAGAACTTCAGGCGAATTCTTGGAAAGACTTTTCGAGAACGAAGTACCAGAAGTTTACGATGGTCTAATTACCATTAAGAAGGTAGTTCGCGAGCCAGGCGAAAGAGCCAAGGTAGCTGTTGAGTCTTACGATGATCGTATTGATCCAGTAGGCGCTTGCGTTGGTATGAAAGGGTCTAGAATCCATTCTATCGTACGTGAGCTTCAGAATGAAAATATAGATGTAATCAACTTTACCGACAACATCGAGTTGTATATCGCCCGAGCATTGAGTCCTGCTAAAATTACTAGCATGAAAATTCGGGAAGAAGATGGTAGAGTTTCAGTTTTCCTTAAACCAGACCAAGTTTCATTGGCCATTGGTAAAGGCGGACAGAATATAAAGCTAGCGTCTAAGCTAGTTGGGTTAGAAATAGATGTGTTCAGAGAACTATCTGAACTAGAAGAAGAAGATGTTGATTTGGATGAGTTTTCTGATGAAATCGACAGTTGGATTATTGATGAGTTAAAGAAAATCGGTCTAGATACCGCAAAGAGTGTGCTTGCTCTTTCTCAAGATGATATTGTGAGAAGAACAGAGTTAGAGGAAGAAACAGTAAAGCACGTTTTTGGTATCCTTTCGCAAGAATTTGATAAGGACTGAGATTTTTTAAACGCTTAAAAAAAGGGATATTTGAGTATGGCAGAAGAAAGAACGATGAGATTTAGCCAAGTGGCGAGGAAACTAAACGTTGGTCGTAGTACCATAGTAGACTTCCTTTCCTCTAAAGGATTTGATGTTGACAGCAGTCCAAACGCGAAAATCACTGGCGAGCAGTACAGTATGCTTGCCAAAGAATTTGCTGCATCAGCTTCTGAAAAAGAGGAGGCTTCTCATCTAACTATCGGTAATAAGCATACCGAAGAAAAGCCGGTTTCAAAACCTGAGCCTACTCCTTCAGTTGCTCCTAAAAAGATTGAAGAGCCAGAACCTGAAGAAAAAGAGGTGCTTATAAAGAACGTAAGCAGCGAAAAGGTTTTAAAGAAGGAAGAACCAAAACCAGCGCCTGCAGCTGAGGCACCAAAAGAGGTTAAGGAAACTCCGAAAGTTGAAAAAGAACAACCAAAACCTGAGCCTGTTAAGGAAGAGGTTAGTCCTGCTAAGGAAGAAGCAGCGCCTGTAAAGGAAACGCCTAAGGTTGAGAAAAAAGTAGAAGAACCTAAGAAAGAGGTGAAAGAGAACAAACCTCATACTTTTAAAGTATTGGGGAAAATCGACCTTGAACCTAAGAAAAAACCAGAGGCTAAAGCCAAGGTAGAAGAGAAAAAACCAGAAGAGCCTAAGCCAGCGGCACCCGTTGCACCAACTCCAGTTGAAAGCGAAACGATTAAAGCAAAAGCTGATTCGCTTAGTGGATTAAAGGTTCTTGGCAAAATAGAATTACCTACTAAGAAGGAGAAACCTAAGCAAGATCAAAACAAGGGCAATAATCAGTCTGCGGCCGATAAGAAGAAACGTCCTAGAAAAAGAATTCAATCTAAACCTGAACACCCTAATAGAGGTGGTGCTGCAGCTGGAGGAGGAGATAGAAGACCACCACAAAGAGGTGGAGGTGCAGATTCTAGAAAGAGAGTTCCGAAAGAAGAACTTACAGATAAGCAAATACAAGATCAAATCAAGGAAACTCTTGCCCGCTTAAGTGGCGGAAAAGGTGGCGGAAAAGGCCGATCTAAATACCGTAAGGAAAAGAGAAGTGCTGCCGCTGAAGCTGCCGAAGAAAGAATGCTTCAAGAGCACGAAGAGTCAAGAGTACTTAAAGTAACAGAGTTTATTTCTGCGAGTGATTTGGCTTCTTTAATGAATGTTACTGTAAACGAAGTAATCTCAACCTGTATGAGTTTGGGAATGTTCGTTTCAATTAACCAACGCTTGGATGCCGAAGCAATAACCATTATTGCCGATGAATTCGGTTTTGATGTAAGCTTTACTACCGCTGATGAAGACGTTGAAATTGTAGAAGAAACTGATGAAGCGGAAGATCTACTAGATAGAGCTCCAATCGTAACCATCATGGGGCACGTTGACCACGGTAAAACTTCATTACTAGATTACATTCGAGACTCTAAAGTAACCGAAGGTGAAGCCGGGGGAATTACCCAGCACATTGGTGCGTATGACGTAACCACTAAGGAAGGTAAGAAAATCGCTTTCCTTGATACTCCTGGTCACGAAGCCTTTACGGCCATGAGAGCCCGTGGTGCTAAAATTACTGACGTAGTAATTATTGTGGTTGCGGCTGACGATAACGTGATGCCGCAAACAAAAGAGGCAATTAACCATGCTCAAGTGGCTGAAGTGCCAATAGTAATTGCGATTAACAAAGTTGATAAGCCAAACGCTAACCCAGACAAGATTAGAGAAGAACTTTCTCAAATGAATATCTTGGTTGAAGATTGGGGTGGTAAATATCAGTGCCAAGAAGTTTCTGCCAAAACCGGTCAAGGTGTGGAAGAGCTATTGGAAAAAGTGTTGCTCGAAGCGGAATTGCTTGAGTTAAAAGCAAACCCAGAAAAGAACGCAGTAGGTACAGTAGTAGAAGCTTCTCTCGATAAAGGTAGAGGTTACTTAACTACTCTTATGGTTCAAGGAGGTACCCTTAAAATTGGAGATGTACTTTTGGCTGGGCCACATTACGGTAAGGTAAAAGCCATGTTCGATTACAGAGGAAACAAGCTAAAAGAAGTTGGACCGTCTACTCCTGTGCAAATGCTAGGTCTAGATGGAGCTCCACAAGCAGGTGACCGCTTTAATGTGATGAACTCTGAGCGTGAAGCGAGAGAAATCGCAAACAAACGTGAGCAGATTCTACGTGAGCAAAGTGTAAGAACTAAGAAACATATTACTCTAGACGAGATCGGTAGACGATTAGCCGTAGGTAACTTTAAAGAACTTAACGTAATCATTAAGGGTGACGTGGATGGTTCTATAGAAGCCTTAGGTGATTCATTATTGAAACTTTCTACTGAAGAAGTTCAAGTAAATATTATCCATAAAGGGGTAGGTCAAATTTCCGAATCGGATGTATTGCTTGCCTCTGCTTCTGATGCGGTAATCATAGGTTTCCAAGTAAGGCCATCTAGCGGTGCTAGAAGAATTGCTGAAAACGAAGAAATCGAAATCAGACTTTACTCTATCATCTACGATGCGATCAACGAAATCAAAGATGCAATGGAAGGTTTACTAGAGCCAACCGAGAAAGAAGTAATTACAGGTAACATCGAAGTAAGAGAAGTTTTCAAAATCTCTAAAGTGGGTACTGTTGCAGGTTGTTTCGTGTTAGATGGTTTCGTGAAGAGAAACAATCAAATCCGAGTGATTCGAGATGGTATTGTAACCTACACCGGTAACATCGGTCAGTTGAAACGTTTCAAAGATGATGTGTCCGAAGTTAAATTTGGTTATGAATGTGGTTTAAGCATTAAAGGATTTAACGACATTAAGGTTGGAGACGTAATCGAAGGTTTCGAGATTCAAGAAGTAAAAAGAACACTTTAAGTGCTCTAAAACATAAATTGAAAAGCCATTCTGAGAAATCGGAATGGCTTTTTTAATGAAATTAGTTTTCTTTTGGCATGGAAGTAACCCTTAAGTTTCTGATTGGTACTGCCGCATTAGCTGTGATGATTGGCCTGTATTCTCCTTGGCGTATGCTTTGGTGGATGAGCAAACAAAACCGATTGCTTGTGCTAAAATACTATGGAATTCCGCTGGTGGTTCTTGGCTTAATTTACCTCCTGTTTTATAGCTACTAACTTTCCAAAAGGTTCAAATTTTAAGGAAAGTTGTTTTATTATGCTTTCTCACACAACACCAGTTTTTTACCGCTTTGGTCTGTAGTGGCAAAAATGTAGAAATCACCTCCGTCTTTCAGCCCAGTTTTCTTTCTCATTTGCTCCACCGTCATGGGGTAGTTCCGAACGGTGATATTCGTTTTCATATTTGGTATGGCTTTGCGCAATTCTTTTTTGCTGAGGCTAATTTCAGCAATCGCCTTAAAGCTTCTACCTGGAAAATTGGCAACCAGTGTTTTAGAAGTGTACAAATGCGAATTCACATGTAGCTTTGTTAAACCGAGCCTAGCAGCAATACTTTTAAAAGCCCCAGCTTTCAAAATGGATACATTGGGCTCGTATAAGTAACTATCAATACTTCCATGAGCCAAGTGAACGCTCTGCTCTTCTTCATAATTGAACTCAAATCCTACTTCGGTATTTGCCAAGTCAATGGCCTTAATGATTGGATTTTCGCTGGCTTTATCATCAATAATAAAAAGGAGTTCTTTCACCTCATTGTTTATCGCCACAACGTGTACTTCGGTGGCTCCTCCTAAATCTTTTATAGCGCCTTTAATATCTAATAGCGGTGAAGTCTTCATTAGTATTGACCTGCCTTTGGCTTTCATTAACGGAAGCAATGAGAGCACATTGGGCTCACAGTCTTCAATTCTAAAAACCTTTTGGTCGTGGTTTCCCCTTCGGGCCGGATCCAGAAAAATAAGATCGAATTTTTCGGAAGTTTTGTTTAGGAAATCCTCGGCCTCGGTAGTGTGAAACTCAGCAGATGTTAAGCCCAAGCATTTCATGTTATGCCGCGCTATTTTCACCAAGTTGGTTTGCCTTTCTACATAAAAACCATTTTTGAAAGACTTTGAAAGGAAGGAAAAATCGATGCCCATTCCGCCAGTCAGGTCTACGAATTTTCCACCCGAGAACAATGAGGCTTTGTATTCAGCAGTAAGGGCAGAAGATGACTGCTCTAAGCTAAGTGGTGGAGGATAAATTAGATTGGTTGTCCTGTGCCAAGTGGGTAATTTAGTTTTCGCTTTTTTTCTAGATTGAATTTGTTCAACCACCTCTTTCAAAGGAATATCAGCATACTGTTTTGCCCGAAGCATCAAAGTAGCGGGATCATCGTTTTCATGATCCCGAATAAACTTTTGAACCTCAGGTGTTAGCAGTGCTTCAATCAAAAATTAGCTATTTTTAGATAAGTATTCAGCAATTTGAACTGCATTGGTAGCCGCTCCTTTTCTCAGGTTGTCGGCCACAATCCACATATTCAATGTGTTGGGTTGGCTTTCGTCTCTTCTTAAGCGCCCTACAAAAACAGCATCTTTTTTATGTGCTGTCAGTGGCATTGGGTAAAGATTGTTTTTAGGGTCATCCTGTACAATTACGCCATCAGCATTTTCTAAAATACCTCTTAACTCTTCTAGGTCGAAATCATTTTCGAACTCAACATTCACTGCTTCCGAATGGCCACCCACCGTTGGGATTCTTACCGTAGTAGAAGTTATGCGTATAGAGTCGTCACCAAAAATTTTCTTGGTTTCATTCACCATTTTCATTTCCTCTTTGGTGTAGCCGTTGTCCAAAAACACATCTATATGTGGCAAGGCATTCATGTCTATTTTATGCGGATAAGCCATGTCTCCTTGGATTCCATTGCGCTCGTTCATCATTTGATCAACAGCCGCTTTTCCTGAACCCGTTACCGATTGGTAAGTAGAAACCACAATTCTTTTAATCTTGTATTTTTTGTGCAAAGGCCCTAAAGCCACCACCATTTGAATGGTAGAGCAGTTGGGGTTAGCAATAATTTTATCTTCCGCAGTAAGGCTAGTAGCGTTAATTTCTGGTACAATTAGTTTGTGATCAGGGCTCATTCGCCATGCAGAAGAATTATCGATAACTGTGGAACCAGCAGCAGCAAACTTTGGAGCCCATTCTAATGAAGTACTTCCTCCAGCTGAAAAAATAGCGTAGTCAGGTTTTAATTCAACCGCTTTGGCCAAGCCAATTACTTCATATTCCTTTTCTTTAAAGGTCATTTTTTTTCCTACAGACCTTTCAGAAGCCACAAGAAGTAACTCATCAAACATGAAATTTCTTTCGGCTAAAACTTCTAAAATTTCTCCACCTACAAGTCCGGTGGCGCCAACTACTGCTATTCTCATTTTTTATTTCATTATTTTACACTCATAATCAAATGATTATGGAAAATAGAACCATATTTTTCGTACTTTAACAGGCTAGAATCTAACACTTGTGAGTCTCAGATGAGGTTAAGTATCTCAATTGCCATAGCAGCTCTTGTTCTGCTTACCGCAAATATAGCGTTAAGTCAGATTAACACCTTTCCTTCTAGTGAAAGTTTTGAACAGGCTTTTACTACAGGTAATCCAGTTGTTTTTATACCAAACTGGACGGGCAACGAAGTTCAGAACAGCTCAAGAATATTTCAAGGGGCAAACGGAAGAACCGGTACAAATTCGCTGAATATAATCCCTACCTCTACTTTTTCTGGCGAGGTTTTAATTGCGTTAGACTTCACAGGGGTTAATAATCCGCTTTTATCTTTTTATGCCTATTCCAAGCAAAATGGGGGAGGCACCTCAACTAGGCCCGTTTTGGTTAGTATTTCAACTTCAATTGATGGAGGAAATAATTTCCTAGATAACGTGTCCATTGGCGATGCTACCACCTTCCCGAATAATAACACTACTAGCTATACCAAATATGAGTACGAGTTGCCCAGTCAGACATCTGGCCAAGCTAATGTAATCGTCAAACTGAAAGTGGAAAGAGGTGATGGCTCAGGTTCTGCTGCAGAGTTTGTGATGGATGATGTAAGTATTGTAGAGCAAATTTTGCCATTGGCCATTAGTTCAACAAATGCTATTAGTTCAACTTCCGTAGTGGTAAATTTTAACCAAGAAGTAACGCAAGTCACAGCTGAAGACAAAACGAATTATAGTTTGGATAATGGAATAACCGTAGTTTCTGCCTCGCGAACCACTACCAATCAGGTGACACTTACCACTTCGGTAATGCCAAACGCCAATTACCAACTGACGGTGAGCAATGTTGAAGATGCGGCAAGTAGCACACCAGCAGTTAATTTAACTTCTACCTTCAGTTATGTTGAACCGCTTTCTATTACGGCAGTTCAGGTACTTTCTAAAAATTCTGTTGAAGTAACTTTCAATTTGAATCTTGATCAAACCACGGCTGAAAACGCCTCCAATTATGGCATTGATAATGGAATTGGCAGCCCAACTTTGGCCGTAAGAAGTGCAACAGAACTCAATAAAGTGGTGTTGACGCTTGGTGCCGAACTTACAGAAAGCAACTTTGCGCTAACGGTTAATGGTGTTAAAGATGAATCGACATTGGCAACTGCTTCGAACCTTAGTACTAACTTTTCTTACTTACCGTTGACGGTTTCTAGTATTTCAACCCTTTCAAATACTCAAGTAGAAGTAGTTTTCAATCAGAATGTTGAAGCCACATCTGCCAATTTAGTCAGCAATTATAGTCTCGATTTTGGCTATGGTGCACCTTCCTCTGCTGCTCGAAATGTAGCTGAACCAAGCAAAGTGGTACTCACTTTTGGAGAAGAGTTAGCGAATAATACCTATCAACTGACCATTAATAATGTTGCCAATGAAAGCGGAAACGCTTTGGCTTCTACCTTGCAGTCTTCTGTGACTAATGCCACACAAACGGCTTATCGATCTTTGGTGATCAACGAAATTTTTGCCGATCCTACTGGTTCGGCTCAGCCTGACCCCCAAACACTGCCCTCTGGCACATCGGATGAATTTATTGAACTGTATAATGCGGGCGGCAAAGCCGTAGATTTGGCCAATTTTGACTTAACAGGAGGAACGATTGCCAGTTATGTTTTGCAACCACAGACTTACGTAATATTAACTTCTACCTCAAACGTAACTGATTTTCAACCCTTTGGAAATGTAGTAGGTGTCAGCTCATGGAACGGACTTTCAAATGGAGGCGAACAACTATTACTGAAGGATAATCTCGGCAACTTGGTCGACAGCCTTACTTTCAATACCGATTGGTATAAAGATGCTGCCAAAGCAGATGGCGGTTGGTCCATTGAGCAAATAAACCCAGAGCTTGTTTGTAGCGACATTAACAATTGGCAAGCCTCAACGAATGCTCAGGGCGCTACTCCTTCAGGGCAAAACTCAGTTTATGACGATAGCCCAGATGTAAAGGCGCCCAGGTTGATTGAAGTTAGGATTGATTCGCCAAGTCAGTTGACTTTGTTTTTTGATGAAATTATGGATGATGCTTCGCTTAATGGAGCATCGTACTCCTTGAATAATGGCGGAGCTATTGCCTCAAAAACTGTAAATCAGACTACGCATAAATCTGTGGTTTTGGCTTTAAGCGCACCAATGGTTTCAGGAACGATTTATACCGTATCATTAACGGGAGCCACGGACTGTGCTGGTAATACCATAGGCACAAACAATTTAGAATTTCTATTTGATAATTTGGCACCAGTATTTGAAAGGTTTGTGTTTAAAGATAGCACCACTATTGACGTTATTTTTGATGAAAATTTGAATCAAACTTTGGCAGAAACCGAAGCCAACTTTTCAATTAATTTGGGAGTAGGAAACCCAACAAAGGCGATTGTTGATGCCGATAATAGTAAACGAGTGAGGCTAAATTTAGGCGCTGCACTTTCTGTTGGTAATGCCTATCAATTTACATTTCAAAACTTAGCAGACACGCTGGGAAACACGGTTAGTCTATCCTCTGTCAACCTCGATTTTGTGAATCAAATTGACACAGTTGTAGTGTTGTCTGCTCAATTGCTTGATGTGTATTTTGACGTTGATGCTGATGAATCCACCGCAGAACAATTGAGCAATTATTGGGTAGATGGAGATATTGGCAATCCTGTTGCAGCTTCGTTAGACAACGTGAATCCAAGATTGGTGCATTTGGTCTTCAGTACCAATTTTGATGAAAATAAAAATCAGTACATCAGTTTTGAAGGGGTTCAAGCCAGCAACAATAGCTATTTACAACTGTTTAATACGACCTTCATTTTTGACACCGATGATCCAGACATAGACTCTGTAGTGGTAATTGATGAGCGTAATCTTAGGGTTTATTTCGATGAAATATTGGATGAAACTTCCGCGGAGTCGGTAAATAATTACACCGCGAATAATGGTATTGGAAATCCAAGTTTGGTAACGCGCCAAGCGGACAAACGCTCTGTAATATTAACATTCGCCCAGGCTTTCGAGCAGGAAGTTAAGAATCGCTTATCGATCACTGGAATTCAAGATTTATCTGGCAATGTGATTTCAACACAACGAAACGAAGACTTCACTTATGACCGACTAGCACCTCGCTTGGTAGGAATTACTCTTGTCAGCCCTACTAAAATTTTGGTTGAATTTTCAGAAGAGGTGGTGAAAGAGGTTGCTGAAAATGTCAATAATTATTCAGTTGATAACGGAATTGGGGTTCCAATAGCCGCAGTTCGTACAGAAAAAAACACCAACATTGTAGAGCTTACTTTCGCTGCTTTAGGTAATAATTCTCAAAACACTCTTCGCATTTCTAATATTTCCGATGTGTTCGAGAATGGACTTCCTGTTGATTTAACGGCTATTTTTTCCAGTTTAAAGCCAAACTTTGGGACATTCACGGTTTTGAATGACACCACCATTCAGGTGCAGTTTACCAAAGCGCTGAACAAAGCTTCTGCTGAAGACATTGAAAATTATGGGTTCGATAATGGGGTTGGATTGAAGTCAGCGGTTCAGAATGCAACTGACGCTTCTTTGGTCACTTTAAACCTGACAATTTCTCTGAAAGAAGGCTTGAAATACCGGTTGGTTGTTCAAGACTTGTTGGATTTGGACGGCAACCGATCAGAAGTAATCAGTTATGACTTTACATACAGCACACATATTGTTGATATTCAAATCCTCAGTCAGAATAGTTTGGTGCTTACTTTCGATCAGGAATTGGATGAAGTTACTGCTGAAACCACTCAAAATTATTTGCTGAATTCGGGGATTAGAAACCCCATTTCTGCGGTGCTTAGTTCAGATGACTTTAAGGTGGTAACCCTTCTATTCAATACTAATTTTGTAGAAGGAATTGATTACGAGTTGACTGTCCAAAACCTAAAGGATTTGTTCGGATTCACGATAAATAGCTCAAGAAACAAACTGAGCTATGACCTTACTCCCCCTGTGATTTTAGAAGTGAATTCAACCTACTTAGATGAAATTGAGGTAGTGTTTAATGAACCATTGAATACAGCCACTGCGAGAACTATCAATCATTATTCATTGAATAACGGAGTTGGAAACCCTACATCTGCTACTTTGGTGGCAGGTTCTTCTTCAAAAGTAATATTGAAGTTCGACACACCATTGACGAATGCCTTGACCTATCAACTTACAGTGGATAGGGTGCAAGATAAACAGGGCAAGGCGATGAATGCTGCAACTTTCGACTTCACTTTTTCCGCCCCTGTTACTCCAGTGTTTCGAGATTTGGTCATCAATGAAATTTACTTCGACACAAAACCGAGTTCGAGCCTACCTAACGCTGAATTTTTAGAGCTTTACAACCGTGGAAATGCAAACATTGAACTGCGAGATTTTTTACTCACAGACAAGCGAGATACGGCAGTATTTACGGCTCAAGTTCTAGCTCCAGGTGAATATTTGGCGGTAACCACTCAAGGGGCGGTTGCACAATACTTGAATTATGGAAAGGCCATCGGTCTCAGAAATTTCCCTTCACTTTCAAATACAGGCGAATCGGTTTATTTATTGGACAGAAATAAGGTGGTGATTGACTCAATTGCTTACGATCAGACATTTTATAATGATGCCACAAAAGCCAGTGGAGGTTTTTCTGTGGAGTTAATCAATCCAGAAAAGCCATGTTTTGAATATAGCAATTTTGCGGTCTCTGTTTCGCCAAATGGAGGTACACCAGCAGGACAGAATTCTGTGTTTAGCCTTAAAGCAGATGTTACAGCGCCATCCATGACAAAATTAGAAGTGATTTCTGCCACTGAACTCAAACTGACTTTTGATGAAGCCATGGACATAAGTACTTTAATTCCTTCAAATTTCACTCTGCAAAATGGGGTTTCGGTGGCTTCTGTAAGTATACTTGATGCTTTTGGTAGAAGTGTACAATTGAAATTGAACAAGGAGTTCACCAAAGGCTATGAGCTTTCGCTTATTACTAATGCTATCACGGATTGTTCGGGTAATGAATTAACCACAAACAACTTCACTTTTGTACAAGGAGATCGTCCGGCCTTTCATGAACTTTTGATTACAGAAATTATGGCAACACCTACCCCAAGTAGAGGGTTGCCAGGTGTAGAGTATGTTGAAATTTATAATAATTCGGGTCGAATTATTGATTTGGACGGACTCTATTTTAGTGATAATGATGGAAGTTATAAACTGACAAATAAGAATATGCTTCCCGAAACCTATTTGATCCTTTCAGGAAATACAGCGGCAACAGCTTTAGCGGTTTATGGTGAAGTGTTGGCGGTAAATTCCTTCCCAACTTTAACCATTGAAGATCAGGTAAGCCTCAAAGATTATAACGGTAATATCATTTTTGAAGTGGCTTACGACCGAAGCTTCTACCAGTCTGACGCTAAAGATGATGGTGGTTATAGTATAGAGCTCATCAATCCGCTCGCTTCGTGTTTTGATAATAGCAATTGGATAGCCTCGAGTAGTGAAAATGGTGGAACTCCAGGGGTTCGGAATTCAGTATTTGATACTACGCCAGACACAACGGCTCCTTTGGTGGTTTCACTTTATGCAGAGTCAGAAACACAGCTTAAAATTACTTTTAATGAAGCCATGAATACGGCTTCCATACTCACTTCGACCTTTAACTTATCTGGAGGACTTCAAGTCTCTAGCGTTGAAATTCTTGATGGTTTAGGCCAAGTAATTTTGGTGAATTTATCTAGTGCTTTTCAAAGAGGAGTGGTGTATTCAATTACACTTTCTGACCTAAGCGATTGCGAAGGAAATGTGATTTCAACCGTAACCAAGAATTTCTCATTAGGAGCTGTTCCAGCATATCAAGAACTTATTTTCACTGAAATTATGGCAAATCCCTCTCCGTCTCAGGGTTTACCCGTGGTGGAATACCTAGAAGTCTTCAACGCCTCCTCTAAAATAATTTCTTTAGAGGGCTTAACGCTTTCCGATGGAGCAAGCTCAACTACTTTGGGTAATTTCAATCTAAACCCATCTGAATATTTAATTCTCACGGCCAATTCAGATAAGGCTAAATTGGATCCATATGGTAATGTTTTAGGTGTTAGTAGCTGGCCCAGCTTAAATGCCAGTGGCGACAAAGTTTCTCTCAAACTAGGTAATCAAGTGATCCATAGTGTAGACTACTCCTCGGCTTGGTATCGATCTTCATCTAAAGCCAATGGAGGCTATAGCCTTGAGTTGATTGACCTTAGTTATGCCTGTGTAGAGCAATCCAATTGGAAGGCCTCTGAGGCTGTTGTTGGAGGAACCCCAGGAGCACAAAATTCTGTCAATGGAATTAATCCCGATCTAGTAGGGCCAGAGTTGATAAAAGCAGTGGCGCTAAATGATAGCCAGATTCAGCTGATGTTTAATGAAAAACTAGCCGTCTCTTCGTTTCTCTCTAATAACATTTCCATATCTGGAGGAATTTCTGTGTCGAGCATAAGTTTGGGGTCTGACGCCAAATCTGCCACTTTGAATTTGAGCAGTGCTCTCGTACCAAATACTGCTTATCAAATTACGGTGGAAAACATCACCGACTGTAGTGGCAATCTGATTTTGGCAAATACCCGTCAGGCAACCGTTGTGATAGCTGTGGAAGCAGCAGCACTGGACATTGTGATAAACGAAATCCTTTTCAACCCTAAAACGGGCGGTGTGAAGTTTGTTGAAATCTATAACCAGTCTAACAAATACATTAACCTTAAAAACTGGCGAATAGAGGGAAAGACAAACGATAGAGTCATTTCTACGGAAGATATTATTATTGGACCATCGAGCTATAAAACTATTACTACCGATGGTGATATTCTGAAAAATCAATACGCAAGCACGGAGCTTTCTACGATCTTAGAATTGAGTTCCTTACCAAGCATGCCTTCCGATGCGGGTGTGGTACGGTTTGTGAATAGTAAAGCTATTGTAATCGATGAAGTGGAATACAATGAAGATTATCATTCCTCATTATTAAGTTCTGTTGATGGTGTTTCGCTTGAGCGCATTCGTTTTTCTGGTCTTTCAAATGATGCTAATAATTGGCAGTCAGCGTCAAGCCAATCGGGCTACGCTACTCCTGGTTATCAAAATTCGCAAGCGCAAAGTCAGCCGTCAACCTTGGCTACATTTAGTATAGAACCTAAAACCTTTGCGCCAGATGTAGCAGGTAGTGCAAATTTCACCACCATTAACTATGAGTTCGACAATTCGGGCAATGTTATTACAGTTTCGGTTTACGATTCAAATGGGAACCTCATTAAGAATGTTTCGCAGAATTCACTGGTAGGAACCACAGGCTTTTTCCGTTGGGACGGCACCACAAACTCAGGTGAAAAAGCACGTTTAGGTTACTATTTAATTCTGTTCGAAATTTTAACCCCCTCAGGGGAGGTTACGATAAAGAAAGAGACAGTTGCTATCGGCACTCGCTTCTAACTTTATCCGATAATTTATTCGTTTCAAATACAATTTATTGCAGTTTGTCAGTTTGTGACCTTAATTTTATCTCAGTGTGAAGAAATTTAGGTCATAAATTCTTATATTAGGTGAGACTATTTTCAGAACCATCTAATACCCAACTAAATGAATTGTTTAATTAATAATGCAATCGATTTTAACCTGAAAAAGGGTAGAAAGATCGAAGTGATTAATCGGTACCTCAGAATGAAGTACAGGGTGCAAATTGATAACTTTTCAATTACGAAAAGGATGCAATCCCTGAACATTCAATACTGAAACAACTAGACAACCTAAGAAAAAAAGACCCATTGGGTCTTTTTTTTATGAAGCAATCACGATCAAAAAAACTTATATCTTACTGTTTTTACAACCATATTATTTGTTTGAAGTCTTCAGTTTCAGGAAGGAGAAACGCGATATTCAGCATTCTTAAAAATTATATGAAAGCCTTTGCGTTCTCTTGTAGTAGGGCTATTTTAGTGCAATTTTTATAGCAGTACATTTAAACAAAGCTAATTATGAGCCAAGCAGAAAAAACGAGATATTCTGATAGTGAATTAAAGGAATTTGAGGCGCTCATCAACGACAAGTTGGAAAAGGCTAAAAGTGAATTCAACGAATTAAAAAGAAGCATTTCAAAAGGTGGGGATGCAGGAACTGATATAACCAACAATTCTACCAAGGTTTTGGAAGATGGGGCTGACACATTGGAAAAAGAAAACCTTAATCAGCTTGCCGCCAGACAACAGAAATTCATCAATAACTTAGAGAATGCATTGATTAGAATTAAGAATGGTACTTATGGCATTTGTGTAGACACCGGAAAACTTATTTCAAAAGAAAGGTTAAAAGCGGTACCACATACCATGCATTCTATTGAGGCTAAATTGGCACAAAAGAGCTAGTGGATTTCCTTGGAAATCATATAGAAGCCCTTATTTTTTGCTCTGAAAAACCAATTAAAATAGCAGAACTTAAATCTTGCCTGAGCGAAATGTTTGAGGCAGACGTGCCAGAGCAAGATATAATTAATGCTATTGATAAAATTGAAGAAAAGTATTTAGGTGATCAATACCCCTTTACTGTATTTAAAAGTGGAGGGGGTTATCACTTTCTTACCAAGCCTGCCTACCAAGCCAGTATTGGCATTTTGCTCAAACAGCAATCGAAGAAAAGACTTTCAACTTCGGCCTTAGAAACCCTTTCTATTATTGCATACAAGCAACCAGTTACCAAATCAGAAATGGAACAAATTCGTGGTGTAAACTGCGATTATGCCGTTCAGAAGCTATTGGAAAAAGAACTAGTGGAAATTAAGGGAAAGTCTGAAAACGTAGGGCGACCGTTGCTTTATGGAACTTCAGAAAAATTTATGGACTACTTCGGCATAAATAGTCTTAAGGATTTACCTACCCCAAAAGACTTCTCCACTGAAGAAAACGAAATAGGTCAACCTACAGAAGGAGATTCCTAGATAAGCTTTTCGTACCTTTGCGTATATTCCAGTAGAGATACTGCATCATTATGGCAAAGAAATTCAAATCAAATAAGCCTTTTTTCAATAAGGTTAAAAACACTCCAAAAACTCCACCTACTTACGATCGCGAGCTCGTGCAAAAAGGACGAGCAAGTGCAAGTGAAATAAGGCTCAATCGCTATATTTCTAACTCAGGCGTTTGTTCTAGACGCGAAGCGGATAAGCTTATTGAGGCGGGCGAAATTAAAGTGAACGGAGAAGTAGTAACCGAAATGGGTTACAAAGTAAAGCCTACCGATAAGGTTTCGTATGAAGGCAATGTGTTGAAAAGAGAGAAACTGGTTTATTTGGTTCTTAACAAGCCCAAAGATTTTATCAGTACTACAAGCGATCCGGAGGGTAGAAAAACCGTAATGGACTTGATTAAAAATGCTTGTGAGGAACAAGTTTTTCCTGTAGGAAGATTAGACAGGGCCACCACAGGCTTGCTGATTTTTACTAACGATGGAGATTTGGCTAAAAAACTGACACACCCTTCACACAAAGTGAAGAAAATCTATCAGGTTACTTTAGACAAGCCTATTGAAGAAGAAGATTTCGACAAAATTAAAGCAGGAGTAACGCTGGAAGATGGCCAAGCACCAGTAGATGACTTGGCAGTGACAAGCCCCGATGGAACTGTTTTAGGAATCGAAATTCACATGGGTAAGAATAGAATTGTTCGTAGAATTTTTGAGCACCTGGGCTATAAGGTTGAAAAGCTAGACCGAGTAGTATACGGTGAATTAACCAAAAAGGACTTGCCGCGTGGTAAATGGCGCTTTTTGACAGAAAAAGAATTGATGAAGCTTAAAAAATAGTATGCATGCATACTATTTTAATTTCATTATGTATATTTGTTTATGCCCAGCGGAGTGAGATTGTTATTAACTGAAGAGCAAAAAATAAAGCCTTCCATTTCTAGAAGGCTTTTTCAACGTGGTGCTGAGTGGATTCGAACCACCGACTCACGGATTTTCAGTCCGATGCTCTACCAACTGAGCTACAGCACCCTCAATTGGAGGCACAAAAGTATACAAAAAGTTCACCCGTACAAAACATTTTTAATAATTTCAGGTCTGAAATCTTATTAACCCTTGAAGCCCTAATCTATGCAGTATATTTCTCAAATCGTTTTCTTGATTCTAGTGGCTGTAGCAGCATATTTTCTGTACCAACGCATTAGTCGAATCAGAAAAAATATTTTTCTAGGAAAAGCTTCTGGAAGAACAGCGAGCCCCGAAAGATGGAAGACAATGCTATTGGTAGCCTTTGGGCAGAAGAAAATGTTTAAGCGCATTGTGCCTGCTTTTTTACACATGTTGATTTATGTGGGCTTCTTGGTAATCAATCTTGAAGTACTTGAATTCGTAATTGACGGAATTGCAGGAACTCACAGAATATTTGCTCCAGTTTTGGGTGATTTCTATACCGTTCTCATCAACGTTTTTGAATTCTTAGCTGTAGGTGTCCTTTTTTCATGTGTGGTTTTCTTAATCAGAAGAAACATATTGAAAGTAAAGCGCTTTCAGGGAAATGAAATGAAGAAATGGCCGACATTAGATGCCAATCTTATTTTAGTTATTGAAATTATTTTGATGTTTGCCATTCTTACCATGAATGCAACAGATATGCTTATTCAAGGACAAGATGAGCATTATGCCCAAACGGGAACATTCTTCTTTAGCAGTTTTCTAGTGCCTCTTTTTGAAGGAATGCAACTTTCAACACTGATCTTTATAGAGCGCTTTGCTTGGTGGTTCCATATTCTCGGAATTTTAGGCTTTGCCGTTTACGTTACTTACTCTAAACATTTACACATTGCTTTGGCCTTTCCAAATACATGGTATTCAAACCTAAACCCTAAAGGTAAAATGGAGAACATGGCCGAGGTAACCAACGAAGTGAAAATGATGTTGGGAATGCCTACAGAGAATGCCAATGAACCTCCAGCAGAAATTGCAAGGTTTGGTGCCAAGGATGTAAATGATTTGAGTTGGGTGAATATCATGAATGCCTATTCTTGCACAGAATGTGGACGCTGTAGCGATAATTGTCCAGCAAATATGACGGGCAAAAAACTTTCCCCTCGAAAAATTATGATGGACACACGTGATAGAGCCGAAGAAGTAGGCGCTAGTTTGGCCAAAGGAGGTAAAGGGTTAGAAGATGGAAAGTCGCTTTTGGGTGATTACATTACTAAAGAAGAAATTAATGCTTGTACCAGCTGTAATGCCTGTGTGGAAGCTTGCCCGGTAAATATTGACCCGCTGGCCATTATTTTACAAATGAGAAGATATGTAGCCATGGAAGAGTCAGGGTCGCCAGCTTCATGGAATAGCATGTTCCAAAATGTGGAAACTAATTTTGCTCCATGGAAATTTCCACCAACAGACAGGTTTAAATGGGCAGAAGAAATGGAGTCTAAATCTTAAGAACGAAGGAAATCATGAGTGATAAATTGAATAATGTACCCGTTATGGCCGATTTGGCCGCTAAAGGTGAATCTCCTGAAATACTTTTTTGGGTAGGTTGTGCTGGTTCTTTTGACGATAGATATAAAAAAGTAACCCAAGCTTTTGTCAAAATATTGAACAAAGTAGGAATCTCCTTTGCCGTTTTGGGCCCAGAGGAAACCTGTACTGGAGACCCTGCCAGAAGGGCTGGAAATGAGTTTTTGTTTCAAATGCAGGCAGTCTCTAACATTCAGGTTTTGGATACTTACAACGTAAAGAAGATTGTTACGGCTTGTCCGCATTGCTTTAATACCATTAAAAATGAATATCCAGAGCTAGGTGGTAATTACGAAGTGATTCACCATTCTACTTACCTTCAGCAATTAATTAATGAAGGCAAGGTTGGCTTGAAAGGTGGCGGAGAGTTCAAAGGGAAGAAGATTACTTATCACGATTCTTGCTACTTAGGAAGGGCGAACAATATTTATGAAGCTCCACGCGAGGTTTTAGCAGCTCTCGATGCCGAGTTAATTGAAATGAAGCGTTGCAGAACGAAAGGTCTTTGCTGTGGGGCTGGTGGTGCTCAAATGTTTAAAGATGCAGAACCTGGTAATAAAGAGGTAAATGTTGAAAGAACGGAAGAAGCGATTGAAACAGGTGCGAGTATTGTTGCTTCGGCTTGTCCGTTTTGTATGACTATGATGCGTGATGGTGTAAAAAGTAAGAATAAGGAAGCCAGTGTAGAAGTAATGGATTTGGCTGAGCTGATTGCTAAAAATGAAGGCTTATAAGTTAAAAGCCTCTAGAATAATCGTTTTCTAGAGGCTACATTTTAATTAAGGTTTTCTCTTTCTACAAATTGAAGAATACTCCAAAAGATGCCGAAGGGCTTGCTAACACTCTTTTTCCTGAGGCGGCAAAACCTATGGCGCTCGAAATACCCCATTTATCATTCCATTGATATGCTAGCTCTGGCGTAATAGCAAGGTATTCAATATTGTTAGAGAATATTCCGTTAGAAGGCGTTTCAAAATCGTTTCCATTATTCAATGAATTAACGCTTAGTACTTTTACATTGGCTAGCCATTTATCTCCTAGTTTGGTTCCAAGTTCAATACCAACTCTAAACTCATCTGAAAAACTCTCAGATCTATTATTGAAGGCAATCAAAGTTGATACCCATGATTTCCCCTTGTTTAACCCCCTGCTTGCTTCTATACCCAGCATTTGATTAAACTCTCCATCTCCAGTTTGTAGCACTTCTGTTCTTCCGCCCATACTGTTCCCTAGCGGAATTCCAAACATAACGGAAGCACTCACAACAATGGGTTTATCCACTATAATCCCATACTTAAAGCCCAAATCTGTATCGCCAAATGAATTTACAGCGTCACCTTCGGAGATCACATTTCCTGTTCTTGCCGATTTTTGTTCGTTTAGTGTAGCCCTAGAAAAAAAGGGAACATAAGCAATCCCTGTCAAGCGTTTGGTTAACCCATATTCTCCATAGAAATTGGCAATATGAATACCTGCTGTTGAAATATCTAAAATATTACCATTGGGCGAATAATAGTTACTAGATACTATACCGTAATAACCAAGCTTAAAATAGCCTTTGCCTTTAGGCTGCGGCCAACCTCCTCCCGCATATGAGTTTAGGTTAAGGCAAAGCAAAATGATTAGTAAATAAATGTTTCTCATGGTGGTTAATTATAAGAGCCAGTACCAAACGGTACTCCAAAAGGTTTACAATATATTAGCACATAATTGTAGGTAGTGAGCTGGATGTTTGTAGCAATAGAGTAGGATTGAGCTCCTGCGTTTTTCATTAATTTTCCCACCTCTTCTCCTCCAGTAATGCTTGTAGGTTGATTAGATAGATAGACATAAAGCCCTGGGCCACTTGATGCTCGAAAGTTGTCATCAAAAATTAGTGTGAGGCTTCCATTAACTTCTTGCAAGCTGAAATTTCCAGAAACAGAATAATTGTTTCTTCCCATAAAAGTGCCCTGTCTATTGTTTGCCAATACCGAAGTGGTGTTTCCGGCATTCACCTTTACAGAATCCGCATTGTTACCTTTTGCAGCTTTAATGTATACGTTTCCTGCTGTAATGGCTTGAGCACTGCCGGTTTGCTCAATACTAATGATAGACGGGTCTGAACTTGACCATGTAATCATAGCCTCAACAGGCTTACCAAGTCCGTTGAAATAATCAGCGCTGAAGGTATAGGTGTCTCCAATCTTTAAACTATCTATGGCATTGTTTATAGAAACCGTTTCGATAACAGCAACGTCTTCCACAATATCAGTTCCTATACAATTAGAAAGTAAAGCCATTGAAAGAATTGAAAAGTAAAATTTAATGTGTTTCATTTTGAGTAATTTTCAAGTGTTGATTTCAAACGCCTCTGGTTCAAAAATTCTTTATCTCTGATTTACAACAACCGAAAAGGAATTATTATCCGTTATAGTTGGTTCAAAATGACAAGTGAACGACATTTGAATAAAAAAGACTATGCTAGCCGATTTTGACAAACTCAGCAAAAACTCACGCCTCTGGATTTATCAGGCTGATAGAAAATTGACTGCCTTAGAACAGAAAAAGTGTTTAGATCAACTTGAAGCTTTCCTGAATCAATGGGCGGCTCATGGTAATGATTTGATGGCTTCGGGAATTATTAAGCACGATTACTTTCTTATTATAAGCACCGATGAGTCTTTCAATATGGCCAGCGGCTGTTCTATCGATACCCAAGTAAGGTTTGTCCAACAACTTTCATCAAATTTAGGAGTTGACTTTTTTCAGCGTACCAATATTGCCTTCTTAATTAATAATGAAGTAGAATTGGTGCCATTGAGCCAAATTAAATCGGAGGTTGAAAATGGACGAATTTCGGCTCACACACTTTTCTTCGACAATACAATTCAGACAAAAGGCCAACTTAAGAATAATTGGTGCGTTGAAGCGGGTAAAACTTGGCTAAACAGATACTTTAAACAATCGGCAAACGTATAGAGTATTAGCATTCAGCTTATTTCGCTAATTTACAACCGATGAGGAATAGGATTCAAATTATAGGTATTCTTATGATGGCCCTTTTAGTGGGCTGTAAATCTTCCCAAAACTTTCTTGGAGTTGATACACCCAGTACTCCTGCTAATGGTGGTCGCTCTACAAATGCGCAATCTAGCAATGTGGGTAGCTTGACTGGCGGAGTAGAGGAAGAAATTGAGAAGTTCAAAGAAGTAAAAGTGAAGAAGAGCTATGAGAATGCAAACTACAATCTAGCAATCGAAGATTATAAAAA
Organism: Roseivirga seohaensis subsp. aquiponti; assembly: GCF_001267955.1. Taxonomy (NCBI): domain Bacteria; kingdom Pseudomonadati; phylum Bacteroidota; class Cytophagia; order Cytophagales; family Roseivirgaceae; genus Roseivirga; species Roseivirga seohaensis. The sequence continues at coordinate 190,512 of NZ_JSVA01000004.1, read as the reverse complement.
AGAATTGGAGGACGATCCTGAGTCGCCAGTTTATAATTATTTCGTGGCGGAATCATACCGCAAAACCAACCGAATTTATGAAGCAACCGATTATTACGCCAAGGCCATTGAAGGCGGCTATGCTGATGATGAAATGGAGTTGCACTATGCTCAAGCTTTAAAGGCATCTGAGCGATACAATGATGCCAAGAATGTACTTCAAAAGTATTTGCAGTATGCCACGGTCGAAAATTTTGTAGATAGGGCTAAAGCAGAGTTAAAGAATCTCGACAAGCTGGACAGTATTAGTTTGAATGTTCGAAACATTGATGTGAAAAACGCAGAAGGCATTAATACTGAAAATGCAGAATACAGCCCTTATTTCTTTAAAAATGAGCTTTATTTTGCTACTGGCCGAGAGCAAGCGAGCTTTGAGCGTTATGGAATTCCCTTTACCGATTTATATAAAGTACAAACCAACGGACTGAATTTGGATGCGGCTTCAATTGAAAAACTATCGGGTATATTCAATGATGAAGAAATCAATGAAGGCTCTTTGGCCTTTTCACCCGATGGAAACTCAGTGGTATTTGCAAAAGGAAACTCAGCAGACAAGCGAGGACGCTTTAACACAGACTTATACATTTCCACCAAGAAAAACGGAGAATGGACCACTCCACAGTTGATGCCTATTAATAGCCCAGACTCTTGGGATAGTAGCCCTACTTTTAGCGGAGATGGAAAAACCATTTACTTTGCTTCAGACCGCCCTGGAGGCTTGGGTGGCTCAGATATTTATAGAACAAGGCTTAATGACAGAGGCAGATGGGCCGATGTTCAAAATATGGGGCCGACTATTAATACACCGGAAGATGAAATGTTTCCTTATGTCTCGCCAGATAACAAACTTTACTTTTCTTCAACCGGTCATGCTGGTTTTGGAATGCTCGATGTTTTTGTGGCTATTAATGAAGGCGGAAATATTACTATCGAAAACATGGGGCCTTCCATCAATTCATCTTATGATGATTTTGGTTTAGTCTATTCTGAATTTCCATATGAAGGTTTTTTCAGTTCTAATCGACCAGGAGGTAAAGGAGATGATGACATTTACACTTTCATAGACAACTCTTCCGACCTAAAGAAAATCGAATACATTCTAGCAGGAGTAACTTATCAGTTGAATGAAGACAGTACACAAAGTATTTTGCCAGATGTGCGTGTAAAACTTATGAGCACGGATAATGAAGTTATAGACGACCAATTAACGGGTCGTGGTGGTATTTTTCAATTCAAAGTAGACCCTGAAAAGGAATATATTTTACTTGGAGAGAAACCGAACTTCTTCGTAAAGAGACGTGCATTTTCAACTGTGGGTGGAGAAATTAAACAAGAAGATTTGGTGGAGCGATTTACCACCAAAAAGTTTGAATCCTCTTTAACATTAGATCCGATTATTCTTGAGAAAACAATCGTGCTTCAGAATATTTATTATGATTTGAACAAGGCTGAAATTAGGCCAGACGCAGCAGTAGAGCTGGATAAACTTGTAGAACTCTTAAAGGATAACCCGAATATTAAAATTGAGCTAAGCTCTCATACCGATTCACGTGCGGAAGATGCGTTTAACCTAGACTTATCTGAAAGAAGAGCCCAAGCAGCTGTTCGTTATTTGATTCTCAAAGGAATTTCGCAAAATAGGCTTGTAGCGAAAGGCTATGGAGAGTCTCAGTTGATTAATGGCTGTGGTAACGATGCGGATTGTACGGAAGAACAACATCAGCAAAACCGTAGAACAGAGTTTAAAGTAATTGAATATAAAGACAACTAAGCTGCATTAAATTTTCTGGCAGATTAAAAACCTGAAAAAAGAGCCCCGTCATACGGGGTTTTTTTATTTTTGTGATCTTAAATTATCAGATATGAGCGACCGGTACATGCAAAGAGGCGTTTCAGCTTCAAAAGAAGATGTTCACAACGCAATCAAGAACTTAGACAAAGGAGTTTTTCCTACTGCTTTTTGTAAAGTTGTTCCTGATTTTATGGGCAGTGATGATGCGTTCTGTAATATCATGCATGCCGATGGAGCGGGCACAAAGTCAGCTTTGGCTTATATGTATTGGAAAGAAACCGGTGATCTTTCGGTTTGGCGTGGCATTGCTCAAGATGCTATTATTATGAATATTGATGATTTACTTTGTGTTGGCGCCACCGATAACATTCTTCTTTCTTCGACAATTGGCAGAAATAAAAACCTGATACCGGGTGAAGTGATTGCTGAGCTGATCAATGGCACCGAAGAAGTACTTCAGATGCTGAGAGATAACGGCATGAACATTATTAGCACTGGAGGCGAAACGGCAGACCTAGGTGATTTGGTAAGAACCGTTGTAGTGGACAGTACGGTTATCGCTCGAATGAAAAGGGAAGATGTAGTAACCAATGAAAAAATTAAACCGGGTCAGGTTATTGTTGGTTTGGCTTCCTACGGTCAGGCAACTTATGAAAATGAGTACAATGGCGGAATGGGCTCGAACGGGCTTACTTCTGCTCGTCATGATGTATTCCATAAAGACTTAGCTGCTAAATTTCCAGAAAGCTACGATCACGCTGTGCCTTCAGATTTAGTGTATTCTGGTAAATATCAATTGACTGACCCTGTGGAGGGAAGCCCATTGAATGCTGGTAAATTAGTGTTGTCTCCGACTAGAACTTACGCTCCTGTGATGGTGGAAATTCTCAAGAAATTCCGAAATCAAATTGGAGGATTGATTCATTGTAGCGGAGGCGCTCAAACCAAAGTACTTCACTTTGTAAACAATGTTCATATTATAAAAGACAACCTTTTCGAACTTCCTCCTTTATTCAAAATGATTCAGGAAGAAAGCGGAACTAGCTGGAAAGAAATGTATAAGGTCTTTAATATGGGGCACAGAATGGAGATTTATATTGATGAAGAATTTGCCGAAGAAATCATCTCCATTTCAAAGAGCTTTAACATCGATGCACAAATTGTAGGCAGAGTGGAAGCCTCAGAAAATAGGAAACTTACCATCAATTCTGAATTTGGAAATTTTGAATACTAGTCGTGTCCTTTTTTTAAGGAGTCTAAATGCCTCATAGAATTATATACTGCCAGTATAATATTGCCAAGTAAAAATTCAGTAGGATAGTTTTTTAAGTCAAGATGCTGAATCAATGTTATTGAATTACAAGATAAATCAAAGGTGGGTGTTTTGTGGCCAAATGCTAATTTTTATATCTAAGTGGCATAAGATTATTTTTGATTAACAAAAATATAATATACATTTGCCACCTCTTTCACCCACTATTTAAGGCAAAGCTACCATCTTTGCATCATTATTATTTTCCTCAACCCACCATTTACTTAACCATTTGATTTTGAACAAAAGATGTTCAACGAATTACTCAAACATTTTTCAATGTCATAGAAGAAAACCTATGGCGAGAGATTTTAACTAAAACAAAAGGTGAGGTACGTAGATTTAGTTGATACTTTTTTCGGGAGAGTTTTTTTAGGCATGCTATTGCTATGTTTTATCAATACGGCATTATTAGGGCAGTCCCATATAACTTCTATTAACTATGCAAGCCCTTTGCCAACCTCTGTTCCTTCAACAGTTTCGGTAACCTCACCGAGTGATGCTATCAATGACATTCAGCCAAGTTTACCCTACGATCTTTATTATGGAACAGGGGACAACTTGAAAATCAAGTCTTACACTGTTGGTGGTAAACTCTATGATAACTTTGTTCTTCCAGATACTTTAGTTATTAAGAGGACTGACAATCAAGCATATATCAACGTTTGGTATACTTTAGGTAGTATTGTTGACCCATCGTTTAGTCCACTTACACCAGGAGAACTGGAGTTAGATGCAGATGAAGTAGAAGATGCAGATGCCCTTTATCAGTCCGGGGTTTTGAATGCTGGTTATGATAATATTATGGTTAACGAGGATGATGAGGGACTCAATACCATACAAGCACAGGTAGAGCGTTTAGATGTAATTTGGTTTACAGGCTTAGTTACTTGTGAACCAGATAGTGCTGTTTTTCCAATCATTGAAAGGGGAGGAAATGATGAAATAAAGATTGCAGCAATACTCTCTCTTGATGTTAATGGCGAACCAGCATCTTATGGTTCAATGATTGATATTGAAGACTCAGATTGGCCAGACCCGACAAATTCAGGCACAGGAGGTGGACGCTCATTCGACAACTTTCTTATTTTAAGAAGACAGGATACGGGATTAGACCCAACCCCAATTATCAATATTGGTACTTTTTTTGGACAGAGTGCCCAAAGTTTGCAAGGAGTAGCGGTTTCTTTTAGTGAACTAGGAATTGCTGCAAATACAGTTATTTATGGCTTCTCAATTTTTGCATTCGACACAAACGATACAGATCATGATTTAACTGATATTTTCACTTTTCCTACCGATACCAAAGCCAGTGACTCAGGGCTTGATTTGGTTGCTGGTTTATCAGCGGGTGTGTCATCAGATAACTGTTTGACTCCAGGAACTGGGCCTGGAGGCTATAAAGCTGCTTTAACTACATGGTTAAAGGCTAATGTTGGAGTAACTACTGCTACTGATGGGAGTACCGTGACCGACTGGCAAGATCAGTGGATTGGAAATCATGATGCTACTACAGGAGTTGCCGCACCAACGTACAGAAGCACGACTAGCAACATCAATTTTAACCCTACGGTTGATTTTACTACAGGAAGTACAAGCCTCACTATAGCTAATAACCTAGCGTTTAATACAGGTGGGCCATATACTAAAAAGGGAATCAATTTAGCTTTTAGAACAAGCACTTCGGATATTAATACTCGTCAAGTATTATATGAGCAAGGAGGGAATGATCGAGGTATCACCGTTTATATTCGAGATGGAAAACTACACCTTTCGTCTTGGAACAGAACGAGTGATGGTAGCGGGTCTCCTTGGAATACGACAGCGAATGTGGCAACCATTGCAACAGCAACTTTGTCTGAGAATACAGAATACATAGTTACTTTAGAGTTTAGTGGAAACACATCTTCAACAGGTACAGTTACGGGCTACTTAAATGGCCAAAGCTTTGCGACCTTAAACAATGTTGGGCTACTTTATAGCGACACCGATGGAATAGAGTTTGGAGCTTCAGATGGAGCTTCAAGATATGACAATGGTAGCAGTAGCAGCGCAAACTCATATTATGGAGAAATTTCCGAACTTATTTACTGTAATGAGCCGGGTGCTTTCCTTATCTCACAACGCAATAGAATAGAGAGTTATTTGGCCGTAAAGTATGGAATCACACTTGACCAGTCGACTCCTATTAACTACGTAAATTCTCAAGGTGATATTGTTTTTAACACAACGCTAAACGCCTCTTTAGGAGGGTATTTGGAATACAACAAGGACATTGCAGGTATTGCAAGAGACGATAACTCTGAATTTGAGCAGGTTAAATCAAGGAGTGAAAACATGGGTTCTGTGGTTACTATGGATCATGGAGGTTCATTTCCTAATAACAATTCATGGCTAATCTGGGGAAATGACAGCGGTGATAAAGATGATGATGAAACCACAGATGTACCTCCTTTAATTACTCGTAGAGTAGAACGCGTTTGGAGAGTTGGCGAAACTGGTGAGACAGGTAATAATAGTGTCTCTTTCGATATTTCTGGCTTTACGTTTAGTGGAGGCACACCTGCCGAATCGGACTATAGTTTACTAATAGCAGGGAATTCTTCAGGTGGTGATTTCAGTTCTGCTCAGGTAATAACTGGCGGTACCTTAAGTGGTAGCACCATCACTTTTTCTGGAGTTAATTTTGAAAATGGTCAATACTTTACCTTAGGTACAGGTTTTATTAGCTGTGGGCCAGGTAATGTAACTACAAATTTAACCTTATGGCTAAGAGCCGATAATGGACCAAACACCACCGTTAACGGAGCTGACGTTACCTCATGGGGTGATTTTTCTGGGTCAAACGATGCAAACGTTGCCACTAATTACCCAAATTATGTTAGTAACTCAATAAACTTCAATCCCGCATTAAATTTCGACATCACTAATTCAGAGTGGATGAGTGGTAGTGCGGGGTTTTATACAACCGCTTATTATTTCGTTTTTAAAGCGGATAATGAAATAACTACAGGTTCGACTCCTCAAACAGTTATTGGTTTTGATGCTCCTTCTGCGTCAGTTAATATAGGTGGTTTTACACTTGGTAATATTGCGTCTGGCTCTGAACTGTTTACCCATGTAATGGGCACAACAAACACATGGTATAGACGTGCAAACGATACAGCTGGTAGGCCGAAAGTACTTGCAGGGGAGAGTTTACTCTTGGGAGTGAGAAATAATGCGACTAATACCAGTACTCAGATATATATTAATGGAGAACAGAGAGATGATGCCTCAACTGGTACTTTTAAAACTTCCTCTAATGTGGCTTATCGTCTAGCTAATTTTCGAGCATTCTTTTCGAGAGCTTACGATGGACAAATTGCAGAGCTGATTTCATTCTCCGTACGTCCCGATGATACCAACGAACATCTTAGAATTCAAAGTTATTTGGCTATAAAATATGGTATAACGCTAGATCAAACTACAGGACAGAACTATTTGAATTCATCAAGTTCAGTGATATGGAATGCCACGGACAACGCTTCATATAAGAACGATATTGCTGGTATTGGCAGAGATGATGGTTCTTGCTTTATTCAAAAACAATCTAAAAGTGTGAATGATGGTTCAATTGTTACCATTGGTTTAGGTGGAATTGCGGCAGATAATAAATCCAATCTTAATAGTTTCTCAGCAGATGAATCATTTATGGTTTGGGGTAATGATAATGCCGATAAGGAACAGTCAAACGCTGTAAATGCTGCAAATGATGGTAGTCCAGATGTTCCTACTGGGGTTACTGAGCGAATGAGAAGGGTTTGGAGAGTGGATGAAACCGGAACTGTAGGTAATACTACTATATCTTTTGATTTAACAGGTCTGGGGTACTCTTCTTCGGCAGCAGACTTTAAACTGATTAGGTCTGCTAGTTCAACCATGGCCTCTGGTACCACAGTAGGTGGCGGTACTTTCAATGGAAATGTATTGACTTTTGAGAATGTAGATTTTGCCGATGGAGATTATTTTACACTTGGAACAGCAATAGAGCTTTGTGGTCCAGGTGGAGTAACAAGTGGTTTAGCCTTATGGTTAAAAGCAAATAATGGCCCTGATGCTGTTATAAATGATGCTACCGTTAATACTTGGACCGATAAGAGTACGGCTGATAATGATGGAGCGGTAACACCAAATGGAGTGTCTCCAGTATTACCAAAGCTCAAAACAGCAACCTTTAATTTTAATCCAGTCGTTCGTTTTTCTGATCCAGGCACTTCTGATCTAGCATATATAAGTACCGATAATGGTAATGTGGTAAGTGATGATATGACTTTAGCGACTGTTTTCTCAACTACTCAAAATGGAGGGAATACTGGAAACTTTGAGGATTCTCCAGTGCTAATGAGCTCTGGCGTATCGGGAGGAACAGCCGATTATGCATTAGGCTTGGCAGATAATGGTGCAGTTCATTTTAATGCTGCTAATAACTCTGGTCGTACTGCTTATAGCACTGCCAAATACAATAACGGTATTCCTCATATTGCAATGGGAACCCGTGTAAAGGCAGCCTCTGGAACAGTTAAACTGTATGTGGATGCTGCGAATGTAGGTTCTGGTACCTCCGATAATGTTTCGTTAAATGGTGGTACAGCTATGGGTATAGGAAATAACGGAGCTATTGCTGATTATACAATAAACTCTCAGCTACAGGGAAATATAGCCGAAGTGCTAGCTTACTCTAGGGTTTTGACAGCCAATGAGCGTGTGCGAGTTGATTCATACCTTGCTTTAAAATACGGAATCACTAGAGCTGGAGATACAGGTGAAAAAGATTATTTAGCCTCTGATAGTGGCGTAGTATGGGATTGGACCGAACAACCGACTTATAACTATAACATTTCTGGCTTGGCTCGAGATGACAACTCTTGTTTCCTTCAAGAAACCTCTAAGAGTTCTAATGCCGGTACCATTGTTAAAATGGCGTCAGTCAGTCCGATTGGAGATGATGATTCGTTCTCGATATGGGGAAGTGAAAATAAGCCACTGACTGGAACAAAGGCTGACGGAAATACAGAGTTTAATACTTCTCAAGTAAAGAGTAGGCTATTTAGAGAATGGTATGTTCAAGAGACTGGAACAGTTGGACAAGTTGATTTAACTTTTGACTTATTCTCAATTGGCGGACCTTCTGGTGTAGGAACAAACAACCTTAACCTTGTAAGACTAATGCTAGATGCAGATGGAGATTTCACCTCAGGTGTTACTCTTCAAGCACCTACTTCAATTGATGCGGTTAAGAAAACAGTAACCTTTAGAGTTGACTTAACCGATACACAATTCTTTACATTAGGAGCAACTGAAAAGTATGCGCTTCCAATTACCTTGATTTCATTTGATGCTAAGAATATCAATAATGAATCTGTTCAATTGAATTGGACAACGGCTAGTGAAGAAGGTAACGCTTATTACACAATTGAAAGAAGTGCAAACGGAAAGGATTTCACAGCAATTGGAGTACTTAATGGGGCTGGAAATAGTGATGAGATATTAAACTATACCTATACTGATTCAGAGCCTTTGAGCGGCACTTCTTATTACCGATTAAAGCAGACTGACTTTAATGGTGAGTTTGAATATTCAGAGGTGAAAAGGGTGCTGCTAAACAAAGCTCAACTTGAAATCAATACTGTATTCAGTGTCTTCCCTAACCCTGTTGTTTTTGGAGAGAAATTTAAACTTGCTTATAAAGTAGCTGAAGATCAAGAAATTGAGCTTCAGGTAGTGACTTCCAGTGGTGTAGTAGTGAGTAGTTCCAACTTTGAAATTAAGGCTGCTTCAGGTTACATAGAGCTTGATTCTAAAGACTTGCCAAAAGGCTTAAACATGATCAGAATCATTGATCGAGACAGAAAAGTAGTTACAATTAAAATGTTGGTTCGTTAGCGAGCAGTTTATTCTTCGGAATAATAATCGATGATATTTTGGGAGATTGCCCTGTAGATTTCTGCTATCTCTGGATTGTTAGATAAAGCCTGAAAGTGATTGTCCAAGGTTTCGAAATCGCCTCTTTTTGCAGGGCCAGTTTGAGCATTATTGGGGCCTATTTCAAGCGACTTATTGAGCGTTTCAACAATTAATGGCTCTAGCAAGTCAAAATTGAGGTTTCTGTTTTCTAAAATACCTTTTGAAATCGTAAACAGATGGTTTGTGAAGTTGCAGGCAAAAACAGCTGCCAAGTGAATCGTTCTTCTATCTCGGCTATCCATTAACTGAACTTTGTTGCTAATGCTTTTGGCCAAACTGTTCAATGCATTTTCTGTCATTTTGTTTTCTGCTTCAATGCCAATTGGAATTTCTGAAAAGTCCACGGCCTTGCCTTTGCTAAAGGTTTGAAGTGGATAAAAGACCCCTTGGTTTTCCGTTCGTGCGTAACCCAAAGCAGCCATTGCTACAGACCCCGAGGTATGGACTAAAATTGCGTTTTTTGGAAGTAAAATTTCAGGTGCAATTTCAGCAATAGAGTCATCCGAAACGGCCAAAATAAATATTTGAGCATTGCTATCATTAAAGTTGAGTTTACTTGTGGCTTTAGCATTAAAAAAGTCTAAAGCAAAGTGTTTGGCCTTTCTGATATCTCGGTTATAAATATCAGTAATTACATGCCCTGCGTTTTCAAATGCTCTGGCCAAGTGCCAAGCAACATTCCCGGTGCCTATAATACCTATTTGATAGCTCATGGTTCGAAGTTAGAAAAACGAATGGAATGGTTGATATCGAAAGCGCTGTTCTTCTCTCCAATAAAGTTTACTTAGGTGTTCCGGCAATTTTAAGCATGGCTTCTACCAACCGATCTAAGTCATACTTTGTAGTGTACACATGTGGGGTAATTCTAGGGCCGTTTACCTTTTCCCATTGCACAGGGCTCGTATGTATTTTGTATTCATTAAAAAGCCTGTTGTGTACTTCTCCAGCGGTCATGCCTGCTACGCCAAAGTTGCATAGGGCTCTACTAAATTCTGGTTTTAGCGAAGTGTATGGAATAACGTTTTTATGCTGAATCACTTCCTTGGCCCAATATTGCTTCAAGTATTCTAATCTGGCTCCTTTTCGCTCTTGGCCAATTGCGTTGTGAAAGTTGAGTGCTCCGCCAATGGCTTGTTCGGTAGCAAAAGAGCGAGTACCAATGTTTTCGAATTTGCGAATATTTGTTTGTTGGTCTTCGGGCGAGGCCAAAAGAGGCCAAATATCTTTTATTTTTTCCTTTCTAATGTAAAGCATTCCCGTACCAAAGGGTGCGCAAAGCCATTTATGAAGGCTTGTTCCGAAGTAATCGCAGCCCAAATCTGAGATTTTAAAATCTAAGTGAGCGAAGGTGTGTGCTCCGTCTACCACAGAATCAATTCCTCTTTTTCGGGCTTCGGCACAAAGTTTTTTAGCGGGCATAATTTGACCAGTCCAATTAATCATGTGGGTAATATGAAAAACACGTGTTCGTGGCGTTACCGCATCAGTAAATTGCTTTACAATGATATCATCGTTTTCATTGGGTAAATCTAAATCCAACCAAACCAATTTTATTCCATCGCGTTTTTCACGCTGCTTCCAAGCATTTATCATGTTTGGGTAATCATATTTGGTCAGAATTACTTCGTCTCCCTTTTTCAGGTTCATTCCAAATATTACCGTGTTGATGGCCTCAGTGGTATTTCGGTTGATGGCTATTTCATCTGGAGAGCAACCAGCGAGTTCGGCAAGTTTATCTCTAACAGGTTCGCGGCCTTGGTCAAGAATTCGCCACATGTAATAAGAAGGTGCTTCGTTGGCGTATTGGTAGTAGCGAATCACAGCATCTTGCACCACTTTTGGCTGTGGACTTACTCCTCCATTATTAAGGTTAATTATATTGGGGGAAGTAGTATAGGCCTGCTGAATCCTTGCCCAAAGCTCTTCGTCTTGGGCAGCGGCTTCAGGAGAAAGCTGATTTATTTCCACCATCGCCTGACTTACATCTTCGGCAACGGATTTTTTAAAGAATGAAGTTAGAGAAAGACTTCCTGCCGTTAAAAAGGATTTTTGGATAAATGATCTGCGTGAATTCATAGCCTAAAAAAGTTTAGTCAACTCAAATTAGGCAATTTTCAACATTTTAAAACCGTTGATTAGAAGAGAGGTAAAAACGCCACGGTTTGGCGATTTTACTCAACCCCCTTATCTCTCATTTGCATAAATTCGACATAACGTCTTCTTACTGCTATAATAAAGCCAGCAATCATCACCAAAGTACCAATCCAAAGCACATTGATGTGTGGCTTCTCTAGCGCTTTCATAATAATAAAATCCTTTTGAGTAGTGTTTAAACCTAGAGTCACAGAGCCTGCGTCAGGGTTAATACTTTCCACCGAGATTTTAGAAGCAATTTCTTTAATTACATCTGGTTGTTTACCTACTTGTCCATTCTGGATAATGAAAATAGGTTGGGCTAGGTATTTTTCATTGTCTTCGGCATAAACCGTAATATTTGCTCTTACGGCTACATCATCAGGGCCAAGAGTAGCGAAACTCATGCGCTCGACTCTTTCTAAACCATTGAAGTCGGCTACGTAGTCATTGATGAAAAAGCGTTGTCCAGCTTTTACTTCAATCTCTTGTTTTTCACCCCATTCAATGTCTTCTTCAAAATTTGGTTTTACAGAAACATAAGAATAGATATCTCTACCCCATAGCTTTTTAATATCAGGAGAAATCACATCACCCATTTGTGGGTTTACTTGTATTCTTGGGTATAATGTAAACTCTTTCCCTGTTTCTAAATCCTTATAATCGGTTTGATAATAGAAATTTTCAGGGCTTTGGAGATAAACCGTGTCGCCAGCTTGGGCGTAGGTCTTACCGTCAACCACAATGTCTTGCTTTACTACTTTGTAGTAAGGGTCTTCAGTATTATTGAGATTCGATTTCTTAACATAGCCAGGTATATCGTATACTTTCATAAGTTCATTACGGTAAGTAATCTCATACTTATCCATAAAACTTGGCTCATTTAAGAAAAGAGGAATGTTAGTTTGATTTTGATCATCCGTCCATTCTTTACTTATGAGAAGTGTATTGCGAGAAATAGCTTCAGAGTAACCTTCTGAAAACATGATCCCAATCAACATCATGGCGATACCAATATGGGCAACTGAACCGCCAACCAACTTAAAGCTCTTACTTTTCAGCAGTTCTAAAAGAATTTTTGTATTGGCCACAATGGAGTACATTCCAGCAACGAGTACGAGAATATATACGGGGTCATAAATTTTAGCTACAATGAAAATAACAGCACTCAGCAATAATGAAATCAATACAGGAAAAGTGAGTGACGCAATAAGCTTTTCCTTGTCCATTTTTTTCCAAAAGAAAAACTGACCTGTTCCACTAAGTAGAGCTACAGCTATTGCAAACCAAACTTGGCTATTTGAATAGAATTCAATTTGATTGGCTGGTTGAGCAAGTGTAGAAATGCCACCAAACAATTCAATGATTTTGTTGAATACAGGGAATGAGGTTGGAATCAATACTTGAAATGCCATTAGAGACAGCGTTAGTGCTCCAATAAACACCCAAAATTCTCTAGAATAAGTTGATGCTTCCTTTTCGGAAGAAGGAATTTGCTTCCAAACCCTTACTGCAAATATGATAGAAATGATAAGGAAGAACATCAAGTAAATCAGAAGCTGTCCTGAAAGTCCTAAGTCAGTAAAAGAGTGAACTGACGCATTCCCTAAAATTCCACTTCTTGTTAAAAAGGTAGAATAGAGAATAAGTATAAAAGAAGTAATGACCAGAATGATCGATGTCTTTAGGGCTGTGGCGCTTTTCTTAAAGGTAATCATGGTATGAATACTGGCTACCATAATTAGCCAAGGCACATAAACTGCGTTTTCAACGGGATCCCAGTTCCAATAGCCACCAAAGTTTAGGGTTTCGTAAGCCCAATAACCTCCCATAATAATAGCAGTACCTAAAATCATGGTGCCAAAAATTGTCCATGGTAAAGCGGGCCTTATCCATTCTTTCACCCTGCCAGTCCAAAGCCCAGCAATACAATAAGAGAACGGAATTAGAGAGCAGGCAAAGCCTAAGAATGTCATTGGAGGGTGAATGACCATCCAATAGTTCTGTAATAATGGATTAAGCCCAGTTCCGTCTTCAGGTATAAAGTCTGGATTGATTAGGAAAATGGGGTCATTCAGTACCTCTCTTAACAATAGGAAAGGAGAACTTCCTATTTTCAAATCGCCAATTACAACACCTAATATCATTGAAGCCAAGAATGCCTGAACTACGGCAAAAACCGTCATTACAGGAGCTTCCCATTTACGGTTGGTTTTAATAATAATGAAGCCTAAAAGTGCATTCCAGAATAACCAAAGCATAAAGCTTCCTTCTTGACCTTCCCAAAAGGAGGCAATCATATAATAGGGAGGAAGGTTTTTTGAGGCGTGACTCCAAGCGTAATGATACTCGAAGTAATTATTATAAATTATGATGTATAGCGTAACCACCACACCAACTACTGAAAGGCCATGGAAAATAAAGGCAGCACGGCTAAAGCTGATCCAAGGGGATTTGCCTACCTCATTATTATTAGTGGCTTTGAAATACCCAAAGGCCGCCATTAATGAAGTAATAAATGAAATTATAATGAGGAGGTGGCCAATATTGCCTATGCCTGTATGTACCATGCTCGGTTACCTTATTTCAGATTAAAGTTCAGTCTCTTCGTATTTTGAAGGGCACTTGAGAAGTATTTTATCAGCAATGAATTTGTCATCGTGATAAGACCCAATTACTACCACCTTCTCTGACCTAAGAAAATCAGAAGGCATTGGTTCGTTATAATATACGGTTTGCTCTAGGTTGTTATCATCTAGCATAACAAACGATACAGAAAGCTTATCTGGGCTTGGGTTGACACCAATTACTTGACCAACAGTGTTCTTTTTAAGTTCTCCTACCACATGGATTTTTTTATTGCTTCCATTCTCAGCCATTTCTTTGGCTACATCAAATGAAACATATGAGCTAGCACTGTTTTGTGTAGAAATGATGATAGCAATGGCGATGGCGATCACTACGATTCCGATGATACTCGATTTTTTCATAACAGGAATTTTTTTGGGTTCAACGGGATGAACCACTATTTGGGTGCGAAATTACAACACAAACGACTATGAATTAGCCTTTTCTTTGAAAACCTCCTTCTCAAGCTTGCTTATCTTTTTATCAACTGAAATAGTATAAGCACTAAGGCCCACAAAAAGAATCATAATAACGGCTACAACTACATATATTTTACCATTAGAGCGCATTATATCGGCCATTTCAACCGTTTGATCTTTGTAACTGTCATCGGTAATTTCATATGTGCCATCTTGAGCAATGGAAGCTAAGCTGAAGCAAAGGAAAAGGATGGTGAGAAATTTTTTCATATCAATTAATCTTCTAAAGCACGTTCAATTTGTCGGGTTCTAACTCTTAGGTTGGCTAACCAAGCCCCCATGAGCGTCCAGCCAATTACGGCAGGGTAGAAAACAACCCTTAGCTTACTATCAAGGTCATAAGAATTAAAACCAGGATTTCCTCCATTACCTGGGTGTAAAGAATTAGGGTCTAGCCTTGGTAAAATGAAAAGGAGCGGAATCATTGCCGCATAGGCAAAGATGTTATAAACACCGCTTACTCGAGCCTTTTGTTGTTCATCTTTCATTGAGTTACGAAGCACTAAATAAGCAAAGTAAATCAATAGGCATATGGCAGCAGCATTTTGCTTGGAATCACCACTCCATGGTTCACCCCATGTATAATTTGCCCAAACTGCTCCGGTAATAATTCCTAAGGCTCCCATTAAAACCCCTGCTTTGGCCAGTTCTACGGATTTGTCATCTAGTGTAATTTGCCCTGATCGTAAATATTTAATCGCATAAACCATTGATGCAGTTAGCAGTATTACCATTCCAAACCACATGGTAACGTGGAAATGGAGGTTTCGAATAGTTTCGTTTAGAATATTTAATCGAGGGGCATCCATGAGTAAGCCTGCCAATAGTGTGTAGGTTACTAGAATTAAGGCTAGGGCTTTCCACCAGTTTTTCTTCATGACAATTAACCTTTAGTGGCTCATTTAACAAAGCGATTAGACGAGAGTTAACTCAGAATGGTTGCGCTTCTTTTATGATCGCCAAAGATAAGGGAATAACAAGTAAGATACCGCTAATACGATTGCATTTATGGCTACCAGTATTAGAATTTCGTCTGTACTCACCGATCGATCAAGTCCATCCATAGCGTTTTTAGAAAGCTTGATTACCATCAGGATAATAGGAAGTATAACAGGAAAGCTCAAAACGGCCATCAGCGAGGTGCTATTTTCAGCTTTAGCAGCAATACCAGAAATCATGGTAAGGCTAGATGCAAGGCCTAAAGAGCCAAGTACAATGGCAATCAGGAAATAGAGCAGGTCAAAGGTAGCACCCTCTTCATTGGCTCTTTCCATTACAAAAGAATAGATTGCAAAACCAACTAAGGCCAAGGCCAAGAGTAAGAGCGCATTATAGATAATTTTAGAAATAATGATTTCAATAGGGCTTGCTATGGAGTAATAATAAAGAGCCCTACCTCTCGATTCCTGAATAAAACTTTTAGCAACAGAATTCACAGCAGTAAAGAGAAGTATAATCCAAAATAGCGCGTTCCATGTTATAGCGTCTATGGCTCCTGCTTTTAGTCCAAAACTCATATAGCACACAAAAATGGTGCTGGCCAAATAAAGTACCATTCCATTTAATGCAAACCGCTGTCTCCATTCAGAGAGTAGCTCTTTTCCTATTAGAGAGAATATTTGATTCTTGTTCATTTTAGATGGGCAAATATAGGGCTTTAAGAACAGTGTGTTTGAATTTTTGCTAATTATCACCCAATCAGGGTATTGACGAATGTTAGTAAAATGTTAAGAGATAAATATGGGAGAGAATAAACTTTTTTATTCCACTTGAAGAATCTTTTATAATCCCTATTTTCGTGCCGAACAAATTTTTGGCATGTCAGAGAATAAGATTGCAATTATTGGATTGGGCTATGTTGGCCTTCCGTTGGCAGTAGCTTTTGCGGAGAAATACAAAGTTTTTGGCTTCGATATTAATCAATCAAGAATTGATGAACTCAATAGTGGTCATGATAGAACGCTTGAAGTAGAGGATGACCTTCTTTCTTCGGTTTTAACAAAGAAAGATTCCGCATTGGGTCTTTTTAACACAAATCAACTAGAGGACATTAAGGGCTGTAATATTTTTATAGTGACAGTCCCAACACCGATTGATGACGATCAAAACCCTGACCTAACACCACTAATTAAAGCTTCTGAAACGGTGGGAGGAGTGCTTAAAAAAGGAGATATTGTTATTTATGAATCGACTGTTTATCCTGGAGCAACTGAAGAAGATTGTGTGCCTGTTTTGGAGAACAAGTCTGGGTTGAAATTCAACAAGGATTTTTATTGTGGTTACTCACCTGAGCGCATTAACCCAGGAGATAAAGAACATACCGTAAAAAAGATTTTGAAAGTCACTTCTGGCTCAACACCAGAGATTGCTGAAACGGTTGATCAGCTTTACAAAAGCGTAATTACTGCAGGAACATATAAAGCGGCCTCAATAAAGGTGGCGGAAGCTGCCAAAGTAATAGAGAACTCACAGCGTGACATAAACATTGCTTTCGTAAATGAATTGGCAATGATTTTTAATAAAATGGGTATTGATACTGTTGACGTTCTAGAAGCAGCGGGTACAAAGTGGAACTTCTTACCATTTAGACCAGGCTTAGTGGGAGGTCACTGTATAGGGGTTGATCCATACTATTTAGCTCAGAAAGCCAAAAAGACTGGCTATTATCCGCAAATTCTCTTGGCTGGCAGAAGGCTCAATAATAGCATTGGCCCATACGTTGGTAGTCAAGTAGTCAAGCTTTTGATGAAGAAGGGAAAGGTTATCAGAGATTCAAAAGTGCTGGTTTTAGGTATTACTTTTAAAGAGAATTGTCCAGACATTCGTAATTCTAGAGTGATTGATATCATTCAGGAATTGAAAGAGTTTGAGGTGAATGTAGATGTGTTTGATCCTTGGGCAGAGCCTAAAGAAGTTAAGCATGAATACGGTTTGGACTTGGTTGGTCAATCGGAACTTGACCTAAAATCTTATGACGGAATTGTATTGGCTGTGGCACACAATGAGTTTAAAGCTATGATGCTGCCTGATAATTTGAATTCAGACTCTATTATATATGATGTAAAATCATTCCTTCCAAAAGAAACTATCACAGCACGATTATAATGGCAAAAATTCTAATTACAGGAACAGCAGGTTTCATTGGCTTTCATTTAGCAAAAAAGCTTCTCGAAAGAGGAGATGAAGTTGTAGGCCTAGATTCAATTAACGACTATTACGACATTCGAGTTAAGCATGGTCGACTGCTAGAAACCGGTATTGACCCCGAAGAAATTGAGTATAATAAACTAATCCAAAGTTCTACATACAAATCGTATCGTTTTATTCAGTGTCAATTAGAAGACGCTGAAAGCCTAAATCAATTGTTTGAGGCAGAGAAGTTTGATAAAGTGATCAATCTCGCTGCTCAAGCCGGAGTGAGGTATAGTCTTGAAAACCCTAAGGCCTACATTGATAGTAATATTGTTGGCTTTGTTAACATTCTGGAAGCCTGTAGGCACAACAAAGTAAAGCACTTATCTTACGCAAGTAGTTCATCTGTTTATGGTTTGAACGAGACTCGCCCTTTTTCTACGAGCCATAATGTTGATCACCCTATTAGTCTGTATGCCGCTAGCAAAAAGAGTAATGAGTTAATGGCTCATACATACAGTCATTTGTTTGGCTTGCCAACAACTGGCTTAAGGTTCTTTACAGTCTACGGCCCTTGGGGAAGACCAGATATGGCCTTATTTTTATTCACCAAAGCAATCCTAGATGGAAAACCGATTCAGGTTTTCAATAATGGGGAAATGTCAAGAGACTTTACCTACGTTGATGATATTGTTGAAGGCGTAACCAGGGTCAATGATAACCCTCCCAAAGGCAATGAAAGCTGGTCTGGCTCTCAGCCTGACCCTGGGTCTTCTAGAGCGCCTTATAAGATTTACAATATAGGTAACAATTCACCAGTAAAACTGATGGATTTTGTGACTACAATTGAGAAAGTTTTGGGCAAGGAGGCAGAAAAGCAGTTTATGCCAATGCAACCAGGTGATGTTTCTGCGACTTATGCGGATGTTCAAGATTTGATTGATGATTTAGATTACAAGCCAGCTACATCGCTAGAGTTTGGTGTAGGGAAGTTTATTGAGTGGTACAGGAAATTTTATAATAAGTGATGGATCCGATAAGAATGGTTGACCTTGTAGGTCAGTATGCTAAAATAAAGGAAGAAGTAAAGGATGAAATCAATAAGGTTTTAGATAGTGCTACTTTTATTAATGGCCCTGCGGTCTCTGATTTTCAGTCGGATTTAGAAAAGTACCTTTCTGTTAAACATGTAATCCCATGTGCGAATGGTACAGACGCCCTTCAGGTAATTATGATGGCATATGATTTTCCGAAAGGTGCCGAAGTAATAGTTCCTTCATTCACTTATGTAGCAACAGTAGAAGTTATAGCGCTACTGGGGTTAAAGCCAGTATTTGTAGAGGTTTATCCCGATACCTTCAATATTGATATAGAAGATTTAGAATCAAAAATCACGGATCGGACAGTGGCAATCGTGCCTGTACATTTGTATGGACAATGTGCAGATATGGAACGTCTAATGACTGTTGCTAAAAAGCATAATTTAAAGGTGTTTGAAGATACAGCTCAAGCCATTGGAGCTGATTATAAATACAGTGATGGAAATACTGTAAAAGCTGGAACGATTGGAGATGCCGGAGCTACGTCATTTTTTCCTTCCAAAAACTTAGGGGCTTATGGTGATGGCGGTGCGATAATGACCAATGACGATGAGCTTGCAGCAAAACTCAGAATGATTGTCAATCATGGCCAAAGTGAAAGATACTATCATGATTCTATTGGAGTGAATTCGCGACTAGATAGTATTCAAGCAGCAATTTTGAAGGTGAAGCTGAAATACTTGGATGATTACAATCAAGCTCGTCAACAGGTTGCAGAAAGATATAATGAGGCCTTTGCAGCAACAGACGAGATTGTTACACCAGCTACTGCTGGCTTCACTAACCATGTTTATCATCAGTATACAGTTAAGTTAAAAGATGCTTCAAGGCGTAATGAGTTGAATAAGTACCTCGCAGCTCAAGGAATTCCTTCTATGATTTACTATCCAGTTCCAAATCATCTTCAAAAGGCTTATAGTTATTATGGGTATAAGGAAGGGGACTTCAAAATCACGGAAGATCTTTGTTCTAGAGTGATTTCTTTTCCTATTCATACTGAGATGGAGAAGGAACAACAAGATTATATCATTGAAAATGTATTAAAGTTTTTCTCTTTATAGAGATGCTTTATCATTGGCTTGTCATTGTGTTTTTGACAGGTTAAAAAATTAACATACAAATATTAAGAGGTTTATTGCTATTTGAAAATATTGAGTAAATTTGTTACTCAATATTGAGTTCTGGCTTGGGACTTACGAGGCGAAGCTGTATCATTTGATCAATTAAATTGGCAAATAGCGAACCCTTAAAAGCTTTTGATAATGCTTGAAGCACTTATTTCTTCAAAAACACGAATAAAATTACTTTTAAGACTTTTCTTGAACCCAGACTCAAGCGCTTACCTGAGGGGTTTGGCAGAAGAATTTAATGAAAGCACAAATTCAATTCGCGTTGAGTTGAATAGGTTTGAAGAAGCAGGAATGCTTGATTCTGATTTGGTCGGAAATAAAAAAGTTTTTAAAGCCAATAAAAAATACCCTCTTTTTCAGGAAGTTCGGAGTATCCTTTTGAAGTATACAGGCCTTCAAGACGTAATTGACGAAGTAGTTGAAAAATTAGGGGATTTAAGCAAGGTGTACCTTTCAGGAGATTTGGCACTCGGTAAAGATTCAGATGTTGTGAGTTTGATCTTTGTTGGAAATCCAGACCTTCATTATCTTGTTCAATTAATTCAAAAAGCAGAATCATTAGTGCCTAAGAAAATTCAATACTTAGTATACTCTAATGAAGAGGCCGCCATAATGACTTTCGACCCAAATCAAAACCTTTTAATTTGGAATGAATAATCCGCAAAGAACATATTGGACAGCTTTTTATACCAAACCTCGCAATGAGAAAAAGGCGGCTGATAGATTGGTATCTAAGGGGTTTGATGTGTATTGTCCGACAAGGACGGTTCTTAAACAATGGTCCGATAGAAAGAAGAAAGTGATAGAACCAGTATTTACCTCCTACATATTTGCAAAGGTTGATGAGACTTGTCGCTTAGAAATTTTGAAGGACTCTTCAATTGTTTCAAATGTGAGATGGTTAGGTAAGCCTGCAATTATTCAAGAAAGAGAAATATCAGAAATTAAGTCCTTTTTAGAAGAGTTTCCTTTGTCTCAATTGTCAAATGAAAATTTCCAAACTGGAAGTAGAGTCAGTATCAATTCTGGCGCGCTATCAGGTCAATCAGGTGTGATTAGAAAGACGCAAGGTAATAGAGCGTTTTTACTGATTTCGAGTTTAGGAGTAGAACTTCAAGCAGAAATAAGTATGAACCATTTACGAAAAGTCAGCTGATTTTTAGCCTAAATAAAATAGTATATATTTGAAGACTTTATACGAGTCTTGTTATTGTAATATGATGAATAGGGGTTACCAAAACTTTCAAAAGGCACTCAAAAAGAATTTAGGTAAAAGCTTGTTTAGCTTTGTTCGAATATTGGGCTTAATAATTTTTATTGCTTGCTCAAGTAATGCCTTAGAGGCTCAATCATTAGGAGGCTTGGATTTGAAATCTGTGAAAGTGGATGAGCTTTCAGATGAACAAATACTAAGTTACATGAAACAGGCTGAAGAGAGAGGTTTGACTCAATCTGAATTAGAGCTGCTGGCTAGACAAAGGGGTGTTTCGGAAAGTGAAATCTCAAAGTTGCGTAGAAGGGTTGAAGCCCTAAGAAGTGGTGTTAACACTACGAATAATACTTCAAATGATAAAAGGAGTGCTCGAACTCAGTCTGAGGTTTTGTCTGATGGTGATGTCTTTGGTGTGCTGTCTGGTCAAGAGGCTCCTGAATTAACAGAAGAGCAAAAGAAAATATTTGGCTTTGACCTTTTCCAAAAGCGTAGTCTAACTTTTGCCCCAAATCTGAATTTACCCACGCCAATGGACTATCGCTTGGGTCCTCAAGATGTAATTGTAGTTGATTTATGGGGCGCAACTCAAGGGTATTTTCAATTTGAAGTTTCACCGGAAGGTACAATAAGACCAGAGAATTTGTCTCCTGTGTATGTAAATGGGTTGACAATAGAAGACGCTTCAGTAAAGATTATTGATAGGTTGAGTCAAATTTATAGTGGCCTGAAGCCCCAAGGGAATAATTCCCCTACTATTTTTCATCAAATTAGTCTTGGTAATATTCGAACGATTAATATGGAAGTGGTCGGGGATGTTGCTCAACCAGGGATGTACTCGCTCCCTTCTTTGTCAACGGTATATACCTCATTACATGCTGCAGGAGGACCAACCGAGAATGGTACTTTTCGAAACATCCGATTAATTCGAGATAATAAACTAATTGCTACAGTTGATATTTATCCTTTTTTGACGAATGGAATTCGGTCTGGTGATCTCCGTTTGAAAAATGGCGATGTGATCATTGTCGGCCCCTTAGAGAATAGAGTTGAGCTAGATGGTGAAGTGAAGCGCAAAGGACTTTTCGAACTAAAGGATAATGAGAGTTTTACAGACTTACTTCTGTATGCTGGTGGTTTTACGAGTAAGGCTTTTAAGAATACAGTAACTGTCAAAAGAAACGGAGAGAAAGAGCGAGAAATCGTTGACCTTGAAAAAGAAAGTTTCTCTTCATTTAGACCTACGGATGGTGACCTAATAGAGGTAAGTGCTATTTTGGATCGTTTCTCGAACCGGGTAATGATTAATGGAGCTATATATAGAGAAGGTGAATATCAACTTACACCTGGACTTACATTGAAGCAACTCATCGAGAAGGCGGGTGGAGTAAGAGGGGATGCTAATATGTCACGCATTTCAATTTATAGAACTAGTGATGACTTCTCTCAGACGGTGATCCCCGTGAACTTAGGAGGTTTGATGAATGGAACTGTGCAAGATGTAACTCTGGTTAAAGAAGACGTGGTTCAAATCACCTCCATTTATGATATTAAAGAGGAGTATTCGGTTCAAATTACTGGAGAGGTGTTGGAAGGTGGAGTGTATCCTTATTTTAAGCAAATGACTGTTCAGGACTTAATTATCCTTGCTGGTGGTTTGAAAGAATCGGCTTCTGGTGCTTTAATTGAAATTTCTAGAAGAAACATGAATGGGGGGGTTAACTCAGCCGCAGAAATTATTAGTCTTTCCATCGATCAAACATTATCGCTTGATTCAGAAGACAGAAAACAAACATTAAAGCCTTTTGACCAAGTCTATATTCGAAAATCTCCAGGTTACACCGTTCAACAACAAGTGACAGTTGAGGGAGAAGCTTTAGCAACAGGTGTTTATACAATTAGTAGAAAAGATGAGCGCATTTCTGATGTAATTAAAAGAGCAGGAGGGTTAACTCCCTACGCGGATGCATCAGGGGCTATATTAGTTCGAAAAACTGAATTCTCTAATTCAAAGTCTAATGACCAGATCAGTCAGGAAGCTTTGCAGCAATTAAGACAAAAGGTATTAAATGATGAGTCAGAACTTAAAAATATAAGCCAAACTCAACTAATTGAACGCCTCAAAAAATTAGAAGATAAGGTTGAAACGGATACGCAGAATGATTTGGTTGGAAGTAAACTAAAAAAAGAACTCATTCAAGATATTTCGGAGCAAGACTCACTAGTAAGAAATATCGAAATTAAAGAAGAAGAACCAGTTGCAATTAACTTACAGAGAATACTTAATGACCCAGGCTCCAAATATGACCTCATTGTTAAAGAAGGAGATGTAATATCCATACCGGGTAAACTGGAAACAGTTAGAGTGGCAGGTGAAGTTATTTCTCCTTTGAATGTTAGGTTTGATGAGGAATTTAGCTTTAAGGATTATATTGACCGTTCTGGTGGTTTTTTGCAAACGGCTAAAAAAGACAGAAGCTATATTCAGTATCCTAATGGAGAAAAAAAACAAGTCAAGCGATTTCTTTTTTTTAAAAAATACCCAAAAGTAGAGGCTGGATCTACTATTTTCGTAAGTAGAAAACCAGAAAGGCAACCACTGAATTTTCAGGCAATTATTGCTGCTATTGGTTCTGTGGCCACTTTGGCTTTGGTTGTTGATAGATTGGCTAATTGATATATCAAAAAACTAAGAAGTGATAAAGGCTAAAATCGATAAATCTTATGTTCAATATCTGAATGGCAAAAGAAAAGGTGTAGAGCGATTTCTGTTCTTTAAATTTTATCCAATGATTGAACCTAGAACAACCATATTTGTTGCAAGAAAGCCTGAAAGAGAGGGCCTAAATACACCCGAATGGTTAGCTGTTGCAAGCAGTTTAGCGACTATTGGCTTAACAGTTACTCTTTAGCAAACTAATAGAAAGTGATCAAGAATAATACAGACCAGAATAATCAGTATGTTGATTTTCTCTTTTTTAGAGAAGTAATAATTAAGAACAAAAGGTGGTTAATTTATTCCGTCCTTTTGGGTGTTTTTTTAGGGGTGTTTTATTCTTTGATTCTGCCGAATGAATATACCGTAAGTGTTAAAGTATTGCCTCAAGTTTCTAATTCATCTGGGTCTTCGAGTAGCCTTAATAGCCTTGCCTCTATCGCAGGAGTGGATTTAGGACAGATGAATGTCTCAAATCAAGGAATTCCGCCAAATCTTTATCCCCTTGTCAAAGAATCTTACAACTTTAAATTTAATCTAGCAAACGCAAGGCTCAATATACCAGGTCTGTCAGATAGTTTGTTCGTAAGGGACTACTTTGATACATATGTTAAACCCAATCCAGTTTTGAAGTTTGGGAAACAGGTTAAGGCAATACCAACAGCTATTATTAATGCTATTTCTAGCAACCAAGAAATGGAAAATTCTAGAACAGACCTTGATTTAATTCAATTATCAAATAAGGACCAAAGAATTTTTGAGCTGATAAGTCAAAGAGTGATGGTTGACTATGATAAGTCAAATGGCGTGGTAAGTTTAGCTGCGGAAACTCAAAATGCTATAGTATCAACTCAAGTGGTGGTTATTGCTCTCGAGACTCTACAAACTCTAATAACAGATTATAAAGTAAAAAAGACAAAAGATGAATTAAAGTTTCTTGAGGTTGCTTATTTAGCAAGGAAAGCAGAATATGAGGAGGTCAAATCAAGACTTAATAACTTTAAAGATACCAACCTAATTATATCAACAGCTTCGGCACAAGCAAAATTAGAACAATTAGAACAGGAGTCTGATTTATCATATTCTATATACAGTGAAATTGCTAGACAGCGAGAATCATTAAAAGTGCAGCTGATAAGAGAAACACCTTCTTTTAGTATTATCCAACCTGCAGTAACTCCAATAGATAAAACTTCTCCGCGTAGAAGTCTAATTGTTGTTATTTTCACCCTTTTTTCTCTAATTCTAACTTTTTCAATTTTATTAATAAAGAGTTTTATCAAAACGTATGTCTGAATACTTAACAAATAAAACAATCCTCATAACCGGAGGTACTGGTTCACTAGGAAAAGCCCTTACAAAGCATATCTTGTCGGTACATTCAGAAGTTAAAAAGCTCATCATATTTAGTCGAGATGAGCAAAAGCAGTTTCAAATGGCGCAGGAGTTTCCTGAGTCAGAGTATCCTCAAATTCGTTATTTTATTGGTGATGTTAGGGATTTTGAACGTCTGAAACGCGCATTTCAACAGGTCGATTTTGTGATCCATGCAGCGGCCATGAAACATGTGCATATTGCCGAATATAACCCTGAAGAATGTATCAAAACTAATGTGGATGGTGCACAAAATGTGATTAATGCATGTTTGGCCACTAATGTTCAAAGAGTGGTAGCGCTTTCCACAGATAAAGCCTGTGCCCCAATTAACCTCTATGGTGCAACAAAGCTGACCTCAGATAAGCTTTTTATTGCAGCTAATAATATTAAGGGATCGAATCCGATTAGGTTTTCAGTAGTACGTTACGGAAATGTAATGGGATCAAATGGCTCGGTAATTCCATTTTTTATAAAGAAAAAGCCATCGGGAGTCCTTCCTATTACCGATTCAAACATGACTCGTTTTAATATCAGTTTACAAGGTGGCGTAGATATGGTGATGCATGCTTTGGAACATGCTTTGGGAGGGGAATTATTTGTGCCTAAAATACCATCATACCGAATTACGGATGTTGCTGAAGCTATAGGCCCAGAATGTGAAAAACCGATAATTGGTATTCGTCCAGGTGAAAAGGTGCATGAAGAAATGATTACTTCATCTGATTCATATAATACCTATGACTTGGGTAAATATTACGTCATTGTTCCGACACAGCCAGCGCGTCCACTAAGAGAATTCTTAGATCAAAACAATTATAAGAAAGTCGAGGAAGGCTTTAGCTATACTTCTGGAGAGAATACTGAATGGGAAACTGTAGACAGTTTACGCACACTAATTCATGAACATGTAGATCCTGACTTTAAAGTATAATGAACACAAGCATTCCTTACGGTCGTCAAAACATCACCGATGAAGATATTCAGGCGGTAGTTGAGGTATTAAAGTCTGATTACCTTACTCAAGGCCCCCAGATTGCAGCTTTTGAGTCGGAATTTGCTAGCTATGTGGGGAGTAAATATGCGGTTGCTGTAGCCAATGGTACCGCAGCGTTGCATCTTTGTACTTTAGCATTAGGCGTAAAGGACGGAGATAAGGTCATTACGACTCCCATTACTTTCGCTGCTTCTGCCAACTGTGTTCGTTACTGTGGAGGTGAAGTTGTATTCTCTGATATTAATCCAGAGACCTATCTTTTAGATATCGAAAAGGTAAGAGCGTTATTGAAAACTTCTCCGAAAGGTACCTATCAAGGAATTATTCCAGTTGACTTTGCAGGAAGGGCGAATGACTTAGAAGCATTTCGTGAATTAGCGGATGAATATGGGCTTTGGATTATTGAAGATGCCTGTCATGCCCCTGGTGGATACTTTGTTGACTCAATGGGCAATCAGCAGAACTGTGGAAATGGAGAATATGCCGATTTGGCCATTTTCTCTTTTCACCCTGTAAAACACATTGCTGCTGGAGAAGGTGGAATGATTACCACCAATGACAAGACGCTTTATGAAAAACTTTTGATGTTGCGTACACATGGTATTACCAAAGATAATTTCCAGTTTCAAAACAGCCTTGAACTTGCAGTAGGTGCTACCCAATACCCAATACCAGATACCCAATACCCACTTTGGTATATGGAAATGCAAGTTTTAGGCTATAATTATCGGCTAACAGATTTTCAAGCAGCTTTGGGCTTGAGTCAATTGAAAAGGGCTGAAAGTGGATTGGAGAGAAGAAAGGAAATAGCAAGAATATACTTTGAAGCATTTAAAGGTCATACTTTTGTTAAAGGACAGTCAGGGGTAGTAGAAGGGCATGCTTATCATCTCTATGTTATTGAAGTAGAAGATCGCTTGGGGCTTTATAATCACTTTCGAGCGAAAAACATATTCGCTCAGATTCACTATATTCCATGTCATTTAATGCCTTATTATAAAGAATATGGATGGAAGGAGGGCGATATGCCATCTTCGGAAGCTTATTATTCTAAATGTATCAGTTTGCCTATGTATCCAACTCTGTCGAATATTGAACAAGAGTTTGTTATCAATAATATATTGGAATTTTTTGAGACATAATTAAGTTTGAGAGATTCCTTTTTAAATTCATAGTGTTTTGAAGATATCATGTAAACTTATTTTAGGGACAGTTCAATTTGGACTGAACTATGGAGTGAACAATAAATTGGGGCAAATGAGTATCCTTGAAGCTCATGAAATTCTTGATTTGGCATTAAAATCTGGCGTAAAAACTTTGGATACTGCGGCTGCATACGGCTCATCTGAACGAGTAATAGGAGACTTTATTAAATCAAAAGGTCATAACCCATTCAATATCATCACCAAGCTTGCCTTAAAGGAAGGGAGAACTTGGGGGAATTCACTTCAAAGTAGTTACACTGACCTAGGCGTAGAGAAGATTGATGCTTTGATGTTCCACTCTTATAAAGACTATGTAAATACGAAAGGCCAACTTCAAGAACTTTTAGATTCACAGAAAGGAAAAGGTTTTAATAAGCTGGGGGTTTCCGTTTATACCAATGAGGAGTTAGCAGCAGTTGCTACTGATGAACATATTGATTTAGTACAAGCCCCTTTCAACTTATTAGATAATGACTCACTGAGGAGCGAAGCACTTAGGAAGTGTAAAGAACATAACAAAGAAGTTCATACAAGGTCTGCTTATTTACAAGGGCTATTTTTTATGGATGTTAAAGATCTTCCAGAAAGATTAAAACCACTCAGAAAGGAGTTAGGAGTCATTCATGATATTTCAAAAGCTGCGGACATCAGTATCGGAGCTTTGGCGCTTAGTTATGCACTCTCAAAACCATATATCGATGGTGTATTGATTGGTGTGGACAGCTTAAATCAGTTAGAGCAAAATCTGCAGTGGGCTCACACTGAAAACCTAGAGTCATATTTTGAAATGATGGACAATCTAAAGGTTAAAGAAGTCTCTTTACTTAACCCTGTAAACTGGAACTGATGGAAGTGATTATTATTACACAGGCAAGGGTTGGTAGCACTAGACTGCCCGGTAAAGTCTTGAAAAAGATTAATAACCAAAGTTTACTTCAGATTCATCTTTCACGTCTTAAAAAATCGAAATTGGCCTCAAAAATTATTGTGGCCACCACTTTCGAAGAAGGAGTAGAACAGATTGTAGAAATAGGAAAGGTTATGTCTGTAGATGTATTTCAGGGTTCTACAGATGATGTCTTAGATCGATTTTTTCAAAGTGTAAAGGAATATGCGCCAGATTATGTAGTGAGAGTAACGTCTGATTGCCCATTGATTGATGCTAACTTGATTGATCAAGTGATTGATCTGACTATAAATAATGAGTTGGATTATGCGGCTAATATTCTTAAAGAATTATATCCTGATGGGCAAGATGTCGAGGTGGTTTCTTTTAACACGTTAAAAAGGGCTTGGGAAGAAGCCAAACTTCAATCTGATCGAGAGCATGTTACTCCCTTTATTAGGAGAAATACTGATTTTATGGGAGGTGATCTTTTTAAGGCTCAGAATTTAGACTGTATTAAGAATTACAACCAAATTCGAATGACTGTAGATGAGCAAGCAGATTTTGATGCTATGGAGACGCTAATTAATGATTTGGGTCTCAATGAAACTTGGGAGACCTACACACAGCATATACTGAAACACCCGGATAGGTTTAAAAACCAATCGATTTTTAGAAATGAAGGGTATTTAAAATCATTGGAAAAAGAAAAATAGAATGGTCATGGGGACAGGTCAAGATTTATATAAAAAAGCAAAAATGTTGATCCCGGGAGGGACAATGTTGTTATCAAAAAGGCCAGAAATGTTTCTGCCAGAAAAGTGGCCTTCTTACTTCAGTAGAGCCAAAGGCTGTCAGGTTTGGGATTTAGACGATAACCAATATTTGGATATGTCCATTATGGGGATTGGCACCAACATTCTGGGTTACGGAAACGAAACTGTTGATGATGAAGTAAGAAGAGTGGTTAGCCAAGGTAATATGTCCACCTTCAATTGTCCTGAGGAAGTTTACTTGGCTGAAAAGTTAGTAGAATTACACCCATGGGGCGATATGGTAAGATTGGCGCGAAGCGGTGGTGAAGCCAATGCCATTGCAATTCGGATCGCTAGGGCAGCATCAGGTAGAGATAAGGTCGCGATCTGTGGCTATCATGGCTGGCATGACTGGTATCTTTCTGCAAATCTAGGCGAGACTGACGGTTTAGACGGACATCTTTTACCAGGACTAAATCCAGGTGGCGTTCCAAGGAATTTAAAGAACACTGTACTTCCATTTAATTATAATGATATTGAAGGTCTAAAAACCTTGGTGCAGAATAATCCTGATTTAGGGGTTATTAAAATGGAGGTTTCTAGAAATATGGGGCCAGAGAATGGTTTTTTAGAAGAGGTGAGGAAACTGGCAACCCAAAATAATATCGTTCTTATTTTCGATGAATGTACTTCAGGCTTTAGACAAACCTATGGCGGTTTACATAAGATGTATGGGGTAGAACCCGATATGTGTATGTTCGGTAAAGCTTTGGGGAATGGATATGGGATAACTGCCGTATTGGGTAAACGTTCCGTAATGGAAGCTGCTCAGAAAACTTTTATCAGTAGTACTTTTTGGACAGAGAGAATTGGACCATCAGCGGCCTTGGCTACATTAGAGGTAATGGAAAAAACGAAGTCTTGGGAAACCATTACCCAAATAGGAACAGACATTACCAAGCGTTGGGCTGATTTAGGTAAAAAATACGACCTTGAAATCAATACCGCTGGCCTGCCCGCGCTTACCTCTTTTTCAATAGTTTCTGACAATTGGTTGAAATATAAAACCTTTATCACTCAAGAAATGCTCAAGAAAGGTATTCTAGCTTCGAATAGTGTATATGTTTGCACAGAACATAAACCTGAGCTTGTAAATCGCTATTTCGATGAGCTGGAACCAATTTTTAATACGCTGTCAGCTTGTGAAAAGGGTGATGCAGATATAAGCTCATTGTTAGAAAGCCCTGTATGTCATGGTGGCTTTAAGAGGTTGAATTAGTCAATGCCGAGAGAATATACAGTTTTAAACAATCAGGTTTTTTCAGATGGAGTATATTCGCTTGTTCCGATAAGGGAAGAAGACCGCTACGATATTATGAAATGGCGGAACGAGCAGATTTATCACCTCCGTCAATCTAAACCCCTTTCAGAAGAAGATCAGGATCATTATTTTTCTACTGTAGTTTCCAAATTATTTGATCAAGAACAACCTAATCAAATTTTATTCTCTTATCTAAAAGGTGACGAATGCATTGGATATGGCGGCCTTGTTCATATCAATTGGACAGATAAGAATGCTGAGCTCTCGTTCATTATGGAGACTGCTTTAGAAAAAGAGCATTTCAATACGATTTGGTCAACTTATCTAACATTAATAGAAAGAGTAGCTTTTAAAGATCTCGAACTACATAAACTTTATGTATACGCCTTCGATTTAAGACCTCATCTCTATGTAGCGCTTGAGAAAAACAATTACTTCCAAGATGCTCGGTTGAGGGATCATTGCTTTTTCGAAGGTAAAGCCAAAGATGTTGTGATACAATCAAAAATCAACCCATTAAGATGAGATTGGCTCTAATGGTCAGTGGTAAACTTGGATTTCAGACCTTAAAATCCCTGAAAGATGGGCATGAGATCATTGGGATTTTTACAGATAAAGGTTCACAAGCTATTATAGATTATGCAGAGCTAAATCAGCTTGATTCTTTTATCGGAAACCCAAGAAATGGGAAGGCTTCAGGTTTTATTGCAAATAAAGAAATCGATGTTTTACTCTCAGTCAACTATTTGTTCTTGATTGAAGAAGATTTAATTCATTGGCCTAAAACTGCCGCCATTAATCTACATGGGTCTCTCTTGCCCAAGTATAGAGGTAGAACCCCCCACGTGTGGGCAATTATAAATAATGACAGGAATACAGGAGTAACAGCACATCTCATAACAAAAGGTTGTGATGAAGGGGCTATCATTTTACAAAGAGAAATAATGATTGACCCAGAGGATACAGGTGCCAGTGTTTTAGCCAAGTACGAAGAAGTTTATCCTGAATTAGTAATTGAGGTGCTTAATCGGATAGCCAAGGGAGAGATGGAGACCATAGAACAGGATGAGAGTTTAGCGACATACTTTGGGAAAAGAACGCCAGAAGATGGTGAGATCAATTGGAACTGGCAGAAAGAAAGAATCAAGAATTGGGTCAGAGCTCAATCATATCCTTATCCAGGTGCATTTACTTGGTTAGACGATCAAAAGGTTATTATAGATAGAGTAGAAGAGGATGACTTTGGTTTCCACCAATCCATGCAGAATGGAACGATATTAACAGATAACCCTTTACGATTGAAAACACCCAATGGAGCATTAAGAATCGTCAAATTACGAGAGGAAATACAACCTAGTTTGGAAGGAAGGAAATTTAGATCAAATGAAAATAGCTAATTATTCAATAGGTGAGCATAGTGGCGTTTTTATTATTGCAGAGCTATCGGCTAATCATAATGGAAGCTTAGAAACAGCACTAGAGACCATAAGGGCTGCGAAAAGAGCAGGTGCTGATGCCATCAAACTGCAGACTTATACAGCAGATACCCTAACAATAGACTGCGATAAAGATGATTTTATAATTAAGTCGGGATCCATCTGGGATGGTAAAACCTTTTATGAACTTTATCAAAGCGCCTATACACCTTGGGAATGGCACAAAATACTTTTTGAAGTAGCGTGGGAGGAAGGGTTGATTTGTTTTTCATCTCCATTTGATAAAACAGCGGTCGATTTCCTAGAGGAGTTAGAAGTCCCCGCCTATAAAATTGCTTCTTTTGAAATAACAGATATTCCATTAATAGAGTATGTAGCGTCCAAAGGAAAGCCTGTAATTCTATCAACAGGAATTGCGGAACAAGCTGATATTGAATTGGCATTGGATGCCTGTCATCGAATGGGGAATCATGATATAGCACTGTTAAAGTGCACTTCTAGTTATCCAGCCCCCATTAATGAGGCCAATATGATAATGGTGAAAGATTTTACCGAGCGTTATGGCGTTATTTCTGGATTGTCTGACCATACAATGGGTGCTACCGTACCTATTGTAGCCACTTGCTTTGGAGCGAAAATCATTGAAAAGCATTTTATCCTAGATCGTTCCATAGGTGGGCCTGATGCTTCTTTCTCCATGAATGAAGAGGAATTTACTGCCATGGTAAAAGCTGTTAGAGAAGCTGAGTCGGCAATTGGTAAAGTGGATTATACCTTAACAGAAAAACAGAAAAAAGGTAAGGATTTTAGTCGCTCACTCTATGTGGTCAAAGACATTGAGACAGGAGAAGTAATTTCAGAAGAGAATGTAAGAAGCATTCGGCCAGGCTTTGGGCTGCACCCGGAATATCTGAAAGGTTTAATAGGTAGACGTTTTGCTTATGATGTTAAAAAAGGATCAAGGATGAGCTTTGACTTTATCTCTAAAGACATTAGAAATTGAAAGTATTATTTTTTGATAGCTGGAAGGGAGGTAGAAAAAAGTACATAAGACTTCTTTCAGAGCTTGAGAGATTGGGTATTGATTCTTTGCTGGTTCACTTAGGAAGCTGGGGAAATGAGACAGAATTTGAAAAGGAAGAATTTGATCAACGACTAATGATGCGCGATATTTCTTACTATGGAACGCTTGATTTTGAAAAAGTACTCACAGCAGAAAAGCCAGATCTAGTTTTCTTTCTGTCTACTCATACTTTTGCTCACCGAGCTATGATCAGGTATTGTAGGAAATTAAACATTCCTACAATCAATCAATACCATGGCTTCGTTACAGTTCAAGACACTAAGAGTAATGATGGCCCCTACAAAGTTAGCTACTCAGCCTATTTCAAATTTGCCTTTGGTCGATTGCCCAAGTTTGTGACAAAAACTATCCCATGCTACTTAAAGTCACTCAGGAAAACTAATGCAAGTCTATATGATTACGGCACATTTATAAAGCACCTTGTGCAGATGTTTACAAGGCCTTCTGCCATGAAGATTGCAGATGATGCTAAAACCAGTCGTTTTTTAGTCTATGCAGATGCAGATAAAGCACATGCTGTCGAAACATACGCGGTAGAGAAGCAGAATGTATATAGTGTAGGTAATCCAGACATTAATGATTTTGGACTGAATAGTGAGTTGATAGGCAGCCAATCCAAAATCGATACGGAATATAGAGATAACGTTATATATATCGATACAGCGCTAACCGCAACAGGACTAATTTTTAAATCTCAGTCCCAATACTTGTCATTCCTCAAGACGATCAAAAGTCATTTAGAGTCTATGGGTAAGGCATTCTATATAAAGCCACACCCGGAGACCTTGCGCCTTTATGGCAAAGAAGAATTGCAAAGACACGGTTTGAAAGTCATTCCAAATGAGGAGTTCATGACTCGACTGCAAGAGACTTCTTTGGTTATGACAGAGCCCTCTACCTTGTCAATAATTCCCGCCTTGGTTGGTTTGCCATTGGCCTTAGTTGCATTTGGGGATGCCGAAGAATTGAAATATGGAGATGTTTTGAAATCATATCCTAGAGGATTTATCCTTCATAGATTAGTTCAATTACAAAGCAATTTATCTCATGTCGGTCAAGTCGATTCAGAGGCCATAAGTGAATGGATTGAATTCAATGGCGGGCCGCAGCCGGCTGAGCAAATGCCTCGAAGAGTTGTATCCCATATTTTAGAATTGATAAAGCAGAACAACTAATATGTGTGGAATAACAGGCTTCGTTCAACTAGAAAATTTTGAATTGGGGCGGAGTAAGGAAATTCTGAGAAAAATGACCGATAGTATCGTTCATCGCGGTCCAGATAGTGATGGGTTTTGGTTGGACGAACAATCTGGAGTTGCTCTTGGTCATAGGCGGCTTTCTATTCTGGATTTAAGTGAAGCCGGTAGCCAACCAATGATTTCTGCAAATGGACAGTACGTTATTGTGCTAAATGGTGAAATCTATAATCACTTATCTATTAGAAAGGAAATATCTTTTACGGAATGGAGAGGTCACTCAGATACGGAGACCATTTTAGAGGCTATTGTTGAATGGGGATTCAAAAAAACGCTTGAAAAAATCGAGGGGATGTTTGCCTTTGCACTTTGGGATTGCAAAAAGCAACAATTAATTCTAGCTAGAGATAGGATGGGAGAAAAGCCCCTCTTTTATGGGAAAGTTAACGGGACATTCTTTTTCACTTCAGAACTTAAAGCGCTTTATCAGCACCCAAATTTCGAAAAGAATATTTCGCGCGATGCAATAGCTAAATATGTTAGAAAGGGTTATACCGTTGGAGAAGATTCCATATTTGACAATGTTAAGAAGATTATTCCTAGTTCTTTTCTGGTTTTTGATCCTGCAGAAATTAATACATCAGAATTAAAACCAGAAAGGTATTGGAGCCTTGAAAGTTATATTAAAGGATTAGGAGGTCATAGGTTTTCTGGAGATTTAGAGGAAGCAGTAGGTGCTTTTGAGACACTACTTTTGGATGTTGTCAAATCCCAGATGCTTTCTGATGTGCCATTAGGGGCATTCTTATCTGGAGGTATTGATAGTTCCCTAGTTGTATCGATGATGCAGCAGGTGGCTGATAAACCAATAAAGACTTTTACCATCGGTTTTCATGATGAAAAATTCAATGAGGCCGTTCATGCTAAAAATGTATCTGATGCTCTTGGTACGGAGCATACAGAACTTATAGTTACGGAAGAAGATTATCTAGATGTTGTCGATCAGCTTCCAGAAATCTATGATGAACCCTTTGCTGATTCATCACAAATTCCTACAATCTTAGTCAGTAGGTTAGCCAAGCAGAACGTTACTGTGGCTTTGAGTGGAGATGGAGGAGATGAATTGTTCTCTGGATATGATCGCTACAAAAGGTCAGCTGAATACTATGCTAAACTGAATCTTATTCCTCTGCAATTGAGAAAGTTAGGAAGGCTGTTTGTACCTGCGGGAATTGCAGAAGGATTGGCTTCACCAAATATTGAGTCATTCTATTCCTATTTGAACAGAATGTGGAAAGGTTACCCTACTCTTGTAAAAGGAGTAAATAATCTCGATTTTCCATTCACTGCCTCTTCATTTCTCGAAAATGATATAGAAAGGCTAATGTTCCAAGATACCTTAGATTACCTACCAGATGATATTTTGCAAAAAGTGGATAGAGCTGCGATGTCCTCAAGTCTTGAAACTCGAGTTCCACTTTTAAATCACAGAATCGTAGAATTTGCTTGGTCACTACCCATTGATTTTAAGAGTCATAATGGCATAAATAAATGGCCAATGAAAAATTTGTTGCATAAGTACGTTCCGAGAGACATCGTTGAAAGACCGAAAAAAGGATTCAGCGTTCCGGTAGCTGCATGGCTAAGAGGGCACTTAAAATCATTCGCTTTGGATTTACTAAGTGAAGAGAGTCTTAGAAAAACAGATGTGTTCGATAAGAAGATTGTCTCCCAACAATTGAAGGAACATATGTCTGGGAAAAAAGATAGGCATGCCACTTTGTGGACAATTCTTATGTATCAGGCATGGTACTATAAGCATATGCAGTAAGGATGTAGATGGATGAAAACGGGCTATAAAGTTTATTTCGATGCTACGAAGACGACTTCAGGTCAGCGCTTTTTCAGAATGCTTTCAGAATTGTTAGCAGAGCAAGAAGGGTATAATCCTCAAAACCCAAAAGTTGTCTTATTCAATATTTCAGCTTCATTTGGTCAAATATTAAAAGAGAAGATCAAAGGAAGAAGAGTTGTGTTGAGAGTAGACGGGCTTTATTTTGATGATTTTTCTAACGGCTTTTTAAACTCATTTCCATTACCGTTAAGGGTACTTTTCCGCTTTGCAGCTCGCTATACTTTTATGAGAGATAAAGCACTTTTTTGCGCAAATCTTTTAAACCAAAACTACACTTCTTTCCTACGCATATTATTGGCCAATCATCTCATTTATCAATCGAATTATTCACGAGAGATTCATGAAAGATTCTTTAATAAGAATGCTTCAGTTGTCATTAATGGAGCCACAACCAAAGAAAATGTAGTAAGGAAAGTAGAACAGGGTGATACCATAAAGCTTATCACTATTAATGATCCTTGGAGACCTTCTAAGAGGATTGTTGATATGGTTAGGTTCGTTGAAGAGTTCAACCAGAAAGAGTCTCGAAGATTAGAATTGACTTTACTTGGTTTTGAAGGAGAGATAGCCGACTGCAATAAAGAAGAAGTTTTAGGATTAATTGATTCTTCATCATTTATCAAAACGCTACCTCGGTTCAAATCTTTTGAGGGTCCCTTCTTAGAAGCCATTCAAGAGGCTCATATAGCTATTTTCTTGGGCTACAGAGATTCTTGTCCTAATGTTGTTTCCGAATTAATGTCTTTTGGATTGCCTGTTCTTTACTTCAATAGTGGAGGTGTTCCTGAGATTGTGAAAGATGCCGGAATCGGAATTGGTTCGGACGACCATTTACAGAATTATTACACTAATCACAGATTTGGATGTGATTTTCCTGAAATTGAATATGCAGATTTCAAAAAAGGAGTTGAAGTACTATACAAAAAGGAAAATCATTTTCGAGATCTTGTAAGAGAAAGATTTGAGAGAGAGCTTGATATACAGGTTGTTGTAGATAAGTATCGAAAAATTCTAATGAAAGAAGAGTTTAGATAAAATTGGGACAGAAGAATTTTTTACTCAAGGTTTTAGGGCTAAGTGCTGGCCCTAGAGTTATCACATCTGTCCTTAGTCTTGTGACGTTTCCAATAATGGTTAAAACGTTGGGTGCAAAGGAGTATGGTCTATTTGTCTTTGCAGGCTCCTTTATAAACATTTTGGATTCTGTATTTGATTTTGGGGTAGCATCTGCTGCTGGTAAATCAATAGCTGCATATAGGGATAAAGCTTCTGGTGAAATGTCACTTTTAATAAGAAAGTGGCTTCCTCTACAATTCAAAGTCTCCTTACTCGGAATGATCCCTGCGCTGGTTTTGGTCTGGCTTATATCAACTTTTGCTGAATTTGATAATAGAGAATCATTACCAATTTTTCTAGTTTGTTCTTCATGGTTTTCAGTATTCCTCACATTTTCACGGATGAGTTTAACCTCTTTGTTGAAATTTAAAAGTTTGGCACTACTCGATACAACAGAATCTGTTTTAAGAAATGGAGGCTTTATCTTAGTGTCTATACTTTTTCCTTATGCGGAGGGTTTAGCAATTGCTCAAATAGGAACCGCGATTCTATCAAGTATTTTTGGTTTCGGTCTTTTGCTGCCCTACATAAGAGTTAAACATTTCGATAGGAATTTAAATAACCATTTTGACCATTTAAAGACTAAGCAAATGTTACTAGAAAGCTTATCCTTTTTATGGTTGAGGGTAATAACTAAAGGTTATAGATCACTTCCCTTAATAATTTTTGGAAAAATTGTGAGCGTTGAGCTTCTAGGTTTAATAGGAGCTTTTGATAAAATAGTCACAATGTTGACACTACCTTTTAATATTATTGGAAATGCGTTGTCAGTTAAGTCTAAATCTATTCTAGATAAAGGAAAAATGAACGCAGAAAAAATGTGGCATGTTGCTACAAAAGTAAGCTCAGTGTCATTGTTGCTGTTTTTCTATGTTTTTCTAGGCTCAGAATCTTTTATCTTATTTTTTCTTCCAGAGGGAGAAGGTTTTAGTGAAGTGGTTAGAATATTGTCTTTTCTGTTCATTTTCTTGTCACTCTCAAATGTAATTACACCCATGTCTGATTTTATTGGTGGATTGAAGCAACGAAACATTTTCATGACTTTTATGGTGTGTATTCAATGTCTTCTTATCTATATAGGCAAGATAATCTTTGGGGACATTGGTGCAGTCACTTTATATGTCTCTGCAATAGGTATTATGTCTATTGGCTATCTTTTTATTGCAAGGCGTAGTTTTTTTAATGAGACTAAAAACATACTTTCGAATGATATACTTTTGTTTACTTCATTTCTCGCAATAAGCGCCTTTTGTTCCTGGCTCATTTCCAATTATCTACTTTCAAATTTAGACGTGTTTAGGGGAATAACTAAAGAGGCTGTGACTCTATTAGTTTTTAGTATTTTGTCTGGTTTGCTTATTGTAAGAAATCAAAAAGTCAATAAAAGCTACTTGAATAGGTCTTTCTTGGAATTCGATTAAATGCAAAACTCATCATTGATTAATCGATTTAATGATTCTAGAGTAGGTTGGATACAACCTAAAGAAAAGGTTTATGGAATAATGGTAAGCCTAATTGTTATTTTTAAATTGATTGGTGATGTTACTCCATACCCCAATCAAATTTTTGTGGGCTATATAGGACTAACACTGTTTGTGGGGCTCTATTTTTTTCCATTTAGAAAATCAGAATTTCGTCAAGTTTCAAGATCAATTTTTATATCACTTTTATATGTATTTACATTCATTTTGGTTTCATATTATGGGGTTAGTTGGGAATATTCTGTTAGTCACAATGCTCTTTTACTCCCCTTGTATCTTATCCATTTCCTGATATTTTACATTTTTGCATTAAGGGTTACGCCTTCCACAGGCCTATTTTATGTGTATAGAGCTATGCTTGTATATGGTTTATTAGCGGTGTTGTTCTCACAAATAGGCTTGATTGATGCTGAAAAAACGAGAGTAATTTCTGGAGTAGATATTCCTTTAGGAGTTTGCTTAGCTTTCCTTTTTGGTGACCTATTTTCTCTCTTTTTGTTTTTGGTGATTGCTTTAATGTCAATAAAGAAGACAGTGATTCTAGCGTCATTCTTAGCACTATTTTTAACTTTTACTTTCTCTAGGTTTTTTAAGGCAGGGAATTTGGATTTGCCCATCCAAAAGATTAGAAAAATTCAGTTTTCTAAGAGTGTTATTGCAGTCTTAGGCCTTTTCTGTGCTATTTTTCTCGTAGGATTGTTTTTCCCTTTTTTCTCAGCTTCAATTGCAAGACTTGGTGAAACTGGAATTGACTATTATAGAGTATTGGCTGCTCTTGAATTTGCTCGATTATTGGCGGAGTACTTTCCACAAGGTACAGGGTTTTATACTTTTGGATTTTTGACCATTGAAACGATAGAATATACTTCTAGTACTGCCTCTGGTGAGGTTCTACCTGATGGAATGTCACTACATAACACACCTTTCCATATACTTTTAGAGGGAGGGCTAATTGTATCATTATGCTGGATAACGAATATAATAAGATTGGTTTATGGTTCAAGATTAATGTTAAAAACTAAATTATTTAAGCCAATAGGAGTTTTACTACTCGTTTGGTTTATAATCACTAATATCTATGGGTTAACCCAACAACTTCATTCTAGTCATTACTTCTTTGGTTTATTTGGCTTGTTTTATGGCTACTTTGATAAATACAAAGCTTTAATGCAACCTCAATAAATGAATCCAAGTTTGTAACATGATAGTCGGTATTGACGCCTCAAGAAATAGATCTGGCGGTGCAAGAGCACATTTAATAGGCATACTAAATGAATCCAATCCAACAGAAAATGGCATTGATCATGTTCATCTTTGGTCATATAAAAAACTATTAGATGAACTACCCGACTTCCCTTGGCTTACAAAACATAGTCCTAAAGTATTAGAAGCGTCTCTTCCAAAGCAAGTCTATTGGCAATATTTTAAGTTAAAAAAAGAAGCTCAAAATGCAGGCTGTACAATTCTTCTTAGTACAGATGCAGGGGGAATTAGCAATTTTAAACCAAGCATTGTTATGAGTCGTGATATGCTCTCCTATGAGAAGGGAGAGATGAAAAGGTTTGGTTGGTCTAAAGCAAGAATTCGGTTAATCATTTTGAAGTATGTACAAGCTTTGGCTTTGAAAAGAGCTGAAGGTACGCTCTTTCTCACCAAGTATGCCTCAGAGATTATTCAAAATTTTACAGGGAGACTCAATAATGTACGCGTTATCCCGCATGGAGTAGGTAAGAATTTTAAAGTTTACAGTAAGAAGAATGATTGGAAAGCTGAAGAAAAAAGGGGCATTAGGTGTATTTATGTTTCCAACGCTTCAATGTATAAGCATCAATGGCATGTTATAAAAGCAGTGGCTAGTTTAAAGAAAAAGGGCTATCCTCTTGAACTACTTCTTGTTGGTGGTGGAAAAGGGAAGGCTCAAGAGCTACTGGATCAATGTAAGAAACGGTATGATCCCACGGCAAGTTTTATTAAACAATTCGATTTTGTTAAGCATGATGAGGTCCCCGACTTGGTTGCAGAATCTGACATATTTATTTTCGCCTCAAGTTGTGAGAATATGCCTAACACTCTGATTGAAGGAATGTCAATCGGAATGCCAATTGTCTGTTCTGATCGTGGGCCAATGCCTGAAGTTCTAGAAGATGGAGGCCTTTATTTTGACCCTGAAAATCCAGATACAATTCAAAAAGCTTTAGAAGAGATCATCAATAATGTAGAACTTAGATCGAAGCTAGCAAGTCGGGCTAAGCAACTATCTGACAATTATTCTTGGTCCAAAACAGGAATAAAAACCTGGGGATTTTTAAGAGATGTTCACACGGCAAAAATAAGTGAATAAAAGTAGGTAAGACTTTATGAAAGAAAGAGAATATCAAGTTTGTACTAGATGTGTAATGGATACTACAGATTCTCAAATTCAATTTGATGAAAATGGGGTTTGCGATCACTGTAACACATTCTATAGGGATATAAAACCCAATTGGCATACCGATCAAAGGGGGTTGGATGATTTACAGAAAACGGTAGATGCCATAAAAAAGGACGGCAAAGGCAAAGATTTTGATTGTATCATAGGAATGAGTGGGGGTATTGATAGCTCTTACCTTCTTTATTTGGCAGTAGAAAAGTTGGGTTTACGTCCTTTGGTGTTTCATGTAGATGCCGGCTGGAACTCTCAACAAGCAGTAAATAATATCGAGGTAATGGTTGACAAGCTAGGCTTGGATCTCTTCACTGAAGTGATTGACTGGGAGGAAATGAAGGATTTGCAACGTGCCTTCTTTAGATCTGGAGTACCGCATATTGATACACCTCAAGATCATTCTTTTTTTGCAACGATGTATAAGTTTGCAAATAAGTATAAAATCAAGCATATTTTGACTGGCGCTAACTATTCAACTGAATGTATTCGAAACCCTAAAGAGTGGATGTACTTTCAATCAGACTCCAGACAGATTCGGGATATACATGATCAGTTTGGAGAAAAACCTTTGCGAAACTTCCAGTTGACAAGTATTCTATGGCATAAAGTTTATTTACCATATTTCAAGAATATAAAAGTGGT
This sequence comes from Roseivirga seohaensis subsp. aquiponti, assembly GCF_001267955.1. Lineage (NCBI taxonomy): Bacteria > Pseudomonadati > Bacteroidota > Cytophagia > Cytophagales > Roseivirgaceae > Roseivirga > Roseivirga seohaensis. The sequence goes on along the minus strand of NZ_JSVA01000004.1, from coordinate 149,002 downwards.
AACGCCTTTAAATTATATGCCATATATTAAATCAGAGGCTGTAGAGTTATTAAAATCCAAGTTTGGATGGCAAGAATATCCACAAAAGCACTTTGAGTCACGCTTTACTCGCTTCTATGAAAGTTACTGGCTTCCTGAGAAGTTCGGCTTCGATGTAAGGAAGGTTCAGTACTCAAGTTTAATTTTGACAGGCCAAATGACAAGAGAAGAGGCTATAGAGAATCTTAAGAAAAAGGCTTACGATGAAGAGAATATTCATCATGATTTTGAATATGTAGCGAATAAACTCGATATGACAGTTGAAGAGTTGAAAGCCTGCTTTAATTCTGAGAATAGGACGTATAAAGACTATAAAAACCAAGAATCAATTTATGATGTTGGGGCCAAGTTTATGAGAGGTTTAGGTCTTGCAAAGGGTGGAAAAAGATGATCGGTATTATTGATTATGGTTCGGGTAATGTTAAGGCCATAGCAAATATCTATAAAAGGCTAAATACGGATTACTTTATTACCAGCGACCCTATTGAGCTTGAAAAAGCTACTCATTTGGTACTACCAGGAGTAGGAGCATTTGATCAAACAATGAATTTGCTTAATAGTTCTGGCTTGAGGGTTAAGTTAGATTCGCTCGTATTGAATGAAAAAATCCCAATTGTTGGTATTTGTGTTGGAATGCAGATTATGGCTGAATCTAGTGAAGAAGGAAAAGAAAGCGGTCTTGGCTGGATAAAAGGAACTGTCAAGCGAATAGATGAATCTACACTGATTCGTAAGCCAAAATTACCTCATATGGGGTGGAATAGTATTGTAGTGAATACTCAGACGAATCTATTGCAAAATGTTGACTTGAATAAAGGGTTCTATTTTTTACACTCATATTATGTGGATGCCTATGATACTGAAGACGTTATAGCAAAAGTTGATTATGGGAGCAATATAAATTGTATTGTCAAAAGAGAGAATATAATTGGTATTCAATTTCACCCTGAAAAGAGCCATCAAAATGGGATTGAAGTATTTAAGAATTTTTCGACTATCGCATGCTAAGATCTAGAATTACCCCTGTTTTACTGATACGAAACAACGGCCTCGTAAAGACAGTGAAATTCAAAACACCTAAATATGTAGGAGACCCTTTAAATGCAGTAAGGATTTTTAACGAAAAAGAAGTTGACGAATTAATTGTAATAGACATAGATAAATCATCTAAAAATCAAGAACCTGACTTTGGGCTAATAGAACGTTTGGCAATCGAGTCACGGATGCCTTTATGCTATGGTGGTGGGATTAAAACACCTGAACAAGCCCAAAAATTAGTTAATCTTGGAGTAGAAAAGGTAGCCGTTAGTAGCGCAATAATCAATGAGTCCAACCTCGTAAGAGAGATGTCTGAAGCTGTGGGTCAGCAGAGTATTGTAGCTGTTCTTGATATTAAAAAATCAGGCTTGTTAAAAAAATACCGACTTTTTACACTGAACGGAACGAAAGAGGAAAAAAGGGATCCATTTGATTTTGCTTTAGAGCTACAATCAATAGGGATTGGTGAGTTATTGGTGAATTCTATAGACCAAGAAGGTACTATGGAAGGGTATGATAACAAACTCAATAGTAAAATGAGAGACATGTTAGATGTTCCTATTACTTTCTTAGGTGGGGCGGGTAGCTTAAGTGACATCAAGGATTTAATTGAACGCTTTGGGCCAGTAGGGGCAGCTGCAGGCAGCCTTTTTGTCTTTAAGGGGAAGTATCGTGCAGTTTTGATTAATTATCCTAATCAAGCTGATAAATATTTACTTTACAATCATTAAGACTAATGAAGCAAATTATACAAGATTTAAAAACAGGTAATACAATTCTTGAAGAGGTTCCTGCCCCATTGGTCAAGTCGGGTGCAGTTCTTATTAAGACACAACGCAGTTTAGTTTCGCTGGGTACGGAAAGAATGCTGGTTGAGTTTGGAAAGTCTAACTTAATCTCAAAGGCTCGCCAACAACCAGACAAGGTTAAAATGGTGCTCGATAAAATCAAGACTGATGGCTTAATGCCCACCTTGGAGGCGGTATTTAGTAAACTTAACCAACCCTTACCTATGGGTTATTGCAATGTTGGTGAGGTTGTAGCTGTAGGTAAAGGGGTTAAAGAATTTAAGGTTGGCGACAGGGTAGCTTCAAATGGTAATCATGCTGAATTTGTTTGTGTTCCTGAAAACCTTGTTGCTAGAATTCCTGATAATGTATCTTATAGTGAGGCTTCATTTACGATCATAGGCGCTATTGGACTTCAAGGTATTCGTCTCTTGAACCCTACAATGGGAGAAACAGTTGTGGTCATAGGTTTAGGACTTATTGGTTTAATTACAGCTGAATTATTGATCGCTAATGGCTGCGATGTTATAGGTTTTGACTACGATCAGAGTAAAGTTGATATAGCTACTGCTAAGGGTATAAAAGCCATTAACCTCAGCACTGGAGCTGATCAAGTGAAAATAGTTGAAGAGCATACTAACGGAGTAGGTGCCGATGGAGTAATTATTACCGCCTCAAATAAATCGAACGATATTATTTCTAATTCGGCAAAAATGAGCCGAAAGCGCGGCCGTATCGTACTCGTTGGTGTAATTGGCTTGGATATTTCAAGAGCCGATTTTTACGAAAAGGAGCTTACGTTTCAAGTGTCTTGCTCATATGGACCGGGGCGTTATGATGACGACTATGAACAAAAAGGACAAGATTATCCACTCCCATTTGTTCGCTGGACGGAAAAGAGAAATTTTCAAACGGTTTTGGGCGCAATTGCTAATGGAAAGCTGGACGTTAAGCCTTTGATTACAGAAGAAATACCGCTTGCTGACTTTGATAAAATTTACGGAAATATAGGCGCGTCTAAATCGGTGGCCTCAATTCTCGTTTATAGTAATGAAGAAGAGACCCCCACAAGGAAAGTAGAAGTAGGGGCTGGAAAAGGAAAAGGCGGTGCGTTAGGAATCGTTGGGGCAGGTAATTTCACAAATGCAATGATTTTGCCAGCCTTAAAGAAAAATGATACCCCTGTTAAATACATAGCTAGTTCAGGTGGCTTAAGTGCCAAGACATTAGCGAACAAGTTTGGGGTTAATTTTGCCACTAGTGATTATAAAGAAATATTAGCGGACGATGAGGTTAAGTTAGTTTTGATTACAACACGACATAACCTTCATGCTTCAATGGCATTAGCTTGTTTAGAGGCTGGAAAGCATGTCTTCGTTGAAAAGCCATTGGCTTTAAAGCTTACTGAAGTCGATGATATTATTGCTCAGGCCGAAAAGTCAGAGAAGTCAGTAGTGGTAGGATTTAATAGAAGATTTTCTCCCCATATGGAGAAAATAAAGAAAGCACTAGGAGAAGCCAGTGGCCCTATTAACATATGCGCTACCATGAATGCTGGTTTTATTCCTAAAGATGTTTGGATCCACGACATGGAAGTTGGTGGGGGTAGAATCATTGGTGAAGCATGTCACTACATTGACCTTTTGGTGTATTTAACTGGAAGCCCTGTTACCTCTGTTTGTATGAATGCCATGGGTAAGAATCCAGAGGAAAATACTGATAATGCTTCTATTCTTTTAAGGTTTGAAAACGGCTCAAATGGAATCATTAATTATTTTGCGAATGGTTCTAAATCTTACTCAAAGGAGCGCATAGAGGTTTACTCTCAAGAAAGAACGTTTGTTTGCGACAACTTTAGGATAACTCAAGGTTTTGGAGCTAAAGGCTTTGGTAAATTAAAAACCAAACAAGATAAAGGTCACGTAGAACAATTTAGACGTTTAAGCGAATTTGCAAAAATCGGAGGTAATCCTATTATCCCAATTAATGAAGTTATTAATGTAAGCAAGGCCAGTATTTTGGCAGTAGAAAGTTTAAAAATGGGCGCTTGGGTAGATGTGGACTAGACTGAAATTGATGTTTAATACTGTTGTCCACTTAAAATGGATACAGGTTTTTTATCAAATATATTATAAAGTTAGAAATAGGGTCTTTGACCCTATTTCTTTTGGTAACCTTCGGGGTTATAAACCAATTCAGGATCGGATTGTGCTTGCAGCCTTTCCATTTAGCCCTGAGGCGACCAGCATTGAATGGTTGACGGAGAAAGATTTGAGATTTTATTTCCTAAACCTACCTCACGAATTCATCAGAAAGGTGGACTGGAATTATGAAGGGAAAGGTAAACTGTGGAACTACAATTTAAACTATTTCGATTTTCTTTTCGATTCGAAAATTGATCCTGATTCTGGCAAAAAACTCATAAAAGATTACTGTGAAAGCTATAACAGCTTAAAAGGCGGGTTAGAGCCTTATCCTATCTCTTTAAGGGGAATTAGCTGGGTAAAGTTTCTATCAATGAATAGCATTAAAGAGGATGTGATAGATCAATGTCTCTATAAGCAATTCAAAATTCTTGAGTCAAATTTGGAATACCATATTTTGGCAAATCATTTGCTGGAAAATGCATTTTCATTGTTTTTTGGAGCCTATTATTTTGAAAACGATAGCTTTTATAGGAAAGCCAAAAAGCTTTTAATGGCACAACTGAGTGAGCAAATACTTTCGGATGGGGCGCACTATGAGAGGTCCCCAATGTATCACCAGATTCTGCTTTTTAGATTACTCGACACTATCAATCTGGTTCAAAACAATACTTGGCAATCTAAAGAACTGATAGAAGAGCTCAAGGGTATTGCTCAATCTATGCTGTCATGGTTGGAGATGATGACTTTTAGAAATGGAGAAATTCCATACTTAAAAGACGCCACAAAGGGAATTGCTCCTACAACCCAAGAGTTGTCCGATTATGCAAAACTATTGAGCGTTGACTGGGAAAAAGAGATATCTCTTTCAGAGTCTGGGTATAGGAAATTTTCTAATGAGAGAATGGAACTCGTTGTAGATATAGGAGGGATTACCCCCTCTTATCAGCCAGGTCATGCGCATTCGGATGAGTTAAACTTCGTTCTAAATCTTAATGGGAAACCATTTATTGTTGATGTTGGTATTTCTACTTATGAAAAGAACCATAGAAGACAATTAGAAAGGTCAACTATTTCTCATAATTGTATTTCTTTAGATAATACTAATTCCTCTGAAGTATGGGGAGGGTTTAGAGTTGCAAAACGTGCTAAGGTTCGTTTACTGAATGATTCGATCTCTGAAATTATGGCGGAGCATAATGGATTTGTGCACAAAGGGCTAAGCGTTAAACGAAAATTCAGCGTTAGTCAAACCTCCATTTACATTGAAGATATCTTAAAGGGAAGCAGTTCATTGATCGAGGGTACAGTCTCTTCTCTTCATTTCCACCCGGATGTTGAGTTGAAAATTTCAGGAAATGATATTTTTGTAGATAAAATAAGGATTAAGTTAGAGGGCTTTCGTTCCTTTGCGCTTGAGAGTTACGAATATGCTGATGGTTTCAACCGTTTAATCGGAGCAAAAAAAATAGTACTGAAACCAAGTGAAACAAACCAAATAGAAATTCAATATGCTGATTGATATTATTGCTGGGGCTCGCCCTAATTTCATGAAGATTGCACCAATAATTCACGCTATTCAAAAAGCTGAAGATAATGGTTCAAAGCTGAAATATAGACTGGTCCACACCGGACAGCATTATGATAAGAAGATGTCAGGTGATTTTTTTGAGCAACTCAATATTCCTCATCCAGATGTGAATTTAGAGTCAGGTTCTGGAACCCAAGCAGAGCAAACCGCTAAGATAATGGTCAGGTATGAGGCTCTTCTATTAGAAAAGCCTTGTGATTTAACCTTGGTAGTTGGCGATGTAACCTCTACAATGGCCTGTTCGATTGCAGCAAAAAAATTAAACATTAAGGTAGCTCACGTGGAAGCCGGTATTCGCTCGTTTGATCTTTCGATGCCCGAAGAGATCAATAGAATGGTTACCGATAGTATAACAGACTACTTTTTTACTACCTCTGAACGCGCGAACATTAATTTAAAAAGGGCTAGCGTAGAAGATGAGAGAATCTTTTTCGTGGGTAATACAATGATCGATACTTTGCTTAAGAATCGGTCGCGTTTTATGAAACCTGAGGTTTGGGATGAGTTAAAACTTAATGAGTCCGGCTACATTGTTATGACGTTGCATAGACCAGCAAATGTAGACGAGGAACATAAATTAAAAGGTCTAATACAAGAGATTGTAGATCATTCTCAGGGAATGCCTTTGCTTTTTCCAATTCATCCAAGAACCGCTAAAGTATTCGAAAACCTAGGGATCACACATGATAATTTACACTTGATCGAGCCACTTCCTTATTTGGAGTTCAACTTTTTAGTTGAAAGATCAAGGGCAGTAATTACAGATTCAGGAGGAATAACAGAAGAAACTACGGTGATGGGAATTCCATGTATGACGCTGAGAGATAATACAGAAAGGCCAGAGACTTGCGAACTCGGAACTAATGAGTTGTTAGGAACAGACCCTAAAGCTATTGGTCCAGCTATGGCTAAATTGTTCTCCGGACAATGGAAAAAAGGAGGAATTCCACAATTATGGGATGGGAAAACTGCAGAGCGGATAATAGAGTGTTTAAATGAGTTATGAAGATACTTTATTTGACTTTTTATTTTGAACCAGATCTTTGTGCTGGTTCATTTAGAAATACACCCTTAGCTTACGAGTTAAATAGAAAACTTAAGGAAGGTGATGAGGTCCATGTGATAACCACCATGCCGAATCGTTACAAGTCTTTCAAAGAAGACGCCCATGAGGTTGAGCGAATTGACAAGCTATTTATTCAGAGAATCCCTATTCCTGATCATCAAAGTGGGTTTTTGGATCAAATTAATTCGTTCAAAACATTTTTCTTTAATGCACTGAAGTTGACAAAGAGGAATCACTATGATTTGGTTTTTGCTTCTTCTTCTCGTCTTTTCACCGCTTTTTTAGGGAGATATCTAGCGAATAAATACAAAGTCAACCTTTATCTTGATATAAGAGATATCTTTACCGATACAATGAATGAGGTGCTCGAGAGTAAAGTATTGAAAGCGCTCAGTTTACCCGTTCTAAGAAAAATTGAAAAATATACCTTTAGAAACGCCAACCACATTAACCTCGTATCAGGTGGTTTTGAAGAGTATTTTAAGAAATTCAAAAAACCATCGTACTCATTCTTTACGAACGGAATAGACGATGAATTCTTAAATCTCCCCGAATCTAAAGAGAGAGTTAGGGATCAATATATCATAACTTATGCTGGTAATATTGGTGAAGGGCAGGGCTTACATAAAATTATACCCCAAGCGGCTAAGGTGCTAGGGGATGATTATAAATTTGTGATTATTGGTGATGGAGGTGCTAAGGGCAAGTTAATAGATCAGATTAAAAAAACAGGAGGCGCTAATATTGAACTGATTGAACCTGTAAATAGGGCTGCCTTGAAGGATTATTATCTGAAGTCGGATTTTCTTTTTCTACATTTAAATGATTTTAGAGCTTTTGAAAAAGTACTTCCATCAAAGATATTTGAATACGGGGCTTATGATAAGCCTATAATTGCAGGAGTTGCTGGTTTTGCAAGTCGTTTTATTCAGGAGAATCTACAAAATTATATACTATTCGCTCCTGGAGATGTGGATTCATTTGTTTCAAGCTTTAAATCCTTTGAGTTTAGAAATCAAAGAAGGTCTGAGTTCATTTCCACATTCAGCCGAAAAAATATAACGGAAAGGATGGCTGATGATATAATTAGTAATGTCAATAAAGGTAATCAGTAACAAATGAAGGAGGTTCTTGTTACGGGTGCATCTGGTTTTGTGGGACAACTTTTTTGTGTCAAGAATAAAGATAGATATATCATAAAAACCGTTTCACTCCAAAACATTAAGGTTAAAGACTTGGACTTGTCGAGCGTAGATGTAATCCTTCATTTAGCTGGAATTGCTCATCGAATGGAGAAGACAGATGACTCCCTCTATTATGATGTGAACTATGAGTTAACTAAGGAATTGGCAACTGCTGCTAAAGCGGCAAATGTGGGCCATTTTCTTTTTGTAAGTACAATTAAAGTATATGGAGACGAGTATGAATTACTCACTCCAGATACTGAGTGTAGACCAAATGATGCTTACGGCAAAAGTAAGCTTCTTGCTGAAGAGGCCCTTAAGGGGTTAGAATCTGAGGACTTTAAAGTTTCTATTGTTCGTCCACCATTAATTTATGGTCAGGGTGTGAAAGGCAACATGAAGAAGCTTATAGCATTGGTTGAGAGGAGAAAGTACATCCCCTTTGGTAATATAAATAATTTAAGGAGTATGGTTGGGGTTGACAATTTTGTTGCGCTCTTGGATAGGGTAATTGAAACCCGTAAATCAGGTACTTTTTTAATCCAAGATACTGAGCCAGTGTCTACTTCAAGATTGATATCAGAAATCTCAAAAGCAAAAAATATTAACGTCAAGTTGATTTCAATACCAAGGGTGATGAGGTTTACGATTAAAAAAATTGCACCTGAAATATATAAGAGGCTGTTTGGCTCTCTCATAGTCGATGATAGTGCCACTAGAAATATATTAAACTTTGAACCTCCTTATTCATTTGAGGAAGGGGTACGATTAATGGTTAAAAATAATTAACATGAATAAACTGTTTAAGCTCGATAGATTTATATCCGAACATGTGACGGAGAGAGAGAATAGTCTTTTTTTAAACGACTTGGTTACTTTTCATCAGGATTTAAAAAGTAAAACAGAAGGAAAAACTGCATTAGTAATTGGCGGTGCTGGAACTATAGGTTCATCATTTATTAAGGCTCTCTTGCATTTCAATATTAGCAAGCTGTATGTTATAGATATAAATGAGAATGGATTAACAGAACTCGTTAGAGATATTAGAAGCTCGGTTGGTTTAAATGTTCCAGATGATCTCAAAACTTATCCTATAAGTTTTTCAGACCCTGTTTTTAAAAAAATGTTTCTTGCTTCAGGGCCTTTTGATATTGTTGCCAATTTTGCAGCCCATAAACATGTGAGAAGCGAAAAGGATCATTACTCAATTGAGGCAATGGTCCAAAACAATGTTTTAAAAGCAAAAGCTCTATTAGACATTTTGGTAGAAAACCCTCCAGCACATTTTTTCTGCGTTTCTACGGACAAAGCAGCGAACCCAGTGAATGTTATGGGAGCAAGTAAAAAGCTTATGGAGGACTTAATTATTGCCTATTCAGACAGGTTGCAAATAACTACAGCAAGGTTTGCTAATGTGGCATTTTCCAACGGAAGCCTACCTTTTGGCTTTATGGAAAGATTAGCAAAGCAGCAGCCCTTCTCAAGCCCATTAAATATTAAAAGATATTTTGTTTCGCCTGAAGAATCTGGTCAAATATGTCTCTTAGCTTGTCTTTTGGGTCAATCAGGAGAAATATTTTTTCCAAAGTTAGATTACAATAAGAATATGAAAACCTTTTCTGATATAGCTGTAAGTTTATTGAAAGAAATGGGTTTTGAACCTGATGTGTGTAAAACGGAGACTGAAGCAAGAGAAAAAGCAGAGCAGTTAAAGAGTGATTCAAGTTCATATCCAGTGTATTTTTTTGAATCAAACACTTCTGGTGAGAAATCTTTTGAGGAGTTTTATACAGAAGATGAAGAATTGGACATGCAAAGTTTTTCTGGCCTTGGCGTGATTAAGAATACTGAAAGAAAGTCTACTCAAGAACTAATGAACATATTCTCTGAACTGGAAACAACATTTAGTTCAAGCGCAATAACTAAAGCAGATGTAGTGAAAATTCTAAAGAACTACCTTCCGAATTTTGATCATATTGAGAAAGGTAAAAACTTAGATCAAAGCATGTGATATGTATAAAGTATTAAAAAGACTATTAGACATCGTAGTGTCGTTTATAGCAATTGTGATTTTGCTTCCCCTATTAATTCCTGTTATGATAGGCCTAAAGTTTACAGGGGAAGGGTATATATTCTATAAGCAGAAGAGAATAGGTTTGAATAATAAGTATTTCTATATACTTAAATTTGCCACCATGCTTAAGGATAGTCCCAATTTGGGCTCGGGTTCTATTACACTTAGAAATGACCCTAGAGTTACTCCTATGGGTGGTTTTCTTCGAAAAACTAAGATTAACGAACTGCCTCAAATATTTAACATTTTGTTAGGAGATATCAGCTTGGTTGGGCCTAGACCCTTAGTAGATAAAACTTTTAACGCCTATTCTGAAGAAGTCAGAAAAGTCATTTATAAAGTCAAGCCGGGTTTAACTGGTATTGGCTCTATAGTTTTTAGAGATGAAGAATCCCTTATTTCAAACAGTGATTTAGAACCTCATGCTTATTATGAAAAAGTAATAGCACCTTATAAAGGAGAGTTAGAGATGTGGTATCAAAAGAACGCGTCTATGTGGACAGATATTAAAATTATATTTCTTACGGCTTGGGTTGTGATGTTTTCTAAATCTGAACTACCTTATAAAATGTTTGATTCACTTCCCGATAAGCCAAATTTTTGATTGTTAATTGCACTTAACAAATAATTAATGTTCTCACTTTTTAATGCTGTGTTTACTTTCTACCTTTGATATTCTCAATTGAGTAGTATGGAACAATTTTTTTTACTTGGTGGTACTGCATTTTTAATTACTTTTTTGATCTTCCCCGTGTTCATCAAGGTATTTAAAAAGCGTAATTTCTTGGATACTCCAGGAGGTAGGAAGATTCATACTGTTCAAACCCCGTCAATGGGAGGACTTCCGATTTTTATTGGGTTTGCCATTTCGTTGTTGATATGGATGCCCTTCGAACAATTGCGTGAAATAAAGTATGTGATTAGTGCGCTTACGATAATGTTCATTATCGGTTTCAGGGATGATTTGATAAATCTAAGGGCATTTCAGAAACTCTTTGGCCAAATTGCGGCAATGTTGATCATTGTGGCTGTTTGCGATATTAGACTAATGTCGCTTTATGGCCTTTTTGGTGTCTATGAAATCCCGTTGGTTGTAAGTTATGCGCTTTCGGCTTTTACAATTATTGTGATTACGAATGCCTATAATCTTATAGATGGAATTGATGGTTTAGCGGGCTCAGTTGGTATAATTTGTAGTCTTTTCTTTGGGGTTTGGTTTTACCTTGTTGGCGCTAGCGCTTATGCTTTTATATCATTTGCTATATTAGGTGGTTTACTGGCTTTTCTTCAATTCAACTGGGCACCTTCTAAAGTTTTTATGGGAGATACGGGGTCTTTAATGATTGGATTTTTCCTGTCCATCGTTACCATAAAGTTTATTGACTTAAATTATAATCTTCAAGCGGCTCATCCGTTTCGCTTTGATGCCTTTATTGGTCCTGCCATTGCCGTACTTATAGTTCCTCTATATGATACACTAAGAGTGTTTATTAAACGAATGCTAAGAGGTAAGTCTCCAATGCATCCAGATCGAACCCATTTGCACCATATACTTCTACGCTTGGGATGTAATCATGCTCAGGCAACGGGTATTTTGGCAACAGTGAATGTGATTTTTGTTCTCTTAGCATTAGTACTAAAGAGCTTTCCAGATATGGTAGTGCTACCAGCATTGATAATTACAGCCCTAACCCTAGGTACAATTACTGAGCTTATTTTTAAGTCAATGATTGAAAAACGAAAAGAAGAACTTAAGGAAAGAAACCGAACTTATAGAAAAGAGGCAAAAGTGATTTCTATTTCGAAGTCAGCGGGCTAGTATTTTACCACTGAAAACAATCTTGTGAAAGCTAAACATTTCTATGTTTAGCTTTTCTTTTATCTTGCAATTGATTTAGACAGAATAACCAAAGAATGGTGCAAAAAATTAGATCGTACTTTTACATAATTGGCTTACTATCCTTGCTCGTTAGTCAGCCTGCTCTTTCACAAACTATACCGGATTTTAGTACCATTAAGGTGGATGAACTCTCTGATGATCAGATTCAGAGCTTAATGCAAAGAGCGTCTTCAATGGGCTATTCACAGCAGGATATATTTAGTTTAGCGCAACAACAAGGTCTATCATTGACTGAGATTTCCAAACTAGGTCAAAGGGTCAGTAAAATAGAAAGCTCTCGAGCCTCTATTGCTCAGTCAACTCCAATTAAGCGACCCGTTAGAAATTATGCGGATACAGTTTTTATGAACAACCAAACTTCATCTTCTACTGTAATTTTTGGACTATCCATTTTTCAAAATGGTTCTGCAAAAAGGGGCTTCGAGCCTAGTTTAAATATACCCACCCCTCAAAGTTATATCCTGGGTGCAGGAGATGAACTGTTCATTGATATATATGGAACTTCTGAACAGTATTATCAGGCAGAAATTAATGCTGATGGAAATATTCTTCTAGAGAATTTTGGCCCAATTTTCTTGTCTGGACTCGATATTAATGCTGCTCAGAATAAGATAAAAAACAAGCTTTCAAAAGTATATACTGAAATGGGAGGCGACTCCCCGTCTACTTTTGTTTCGGTTAATTTGGGAAAAATCCGATCAATCAATATTACGGTGGTGGGTGAAGTCGCTATTCCTGGCACATATACTTTAAGCGCATTTAGTACCGTGTTTAATGCTTTGTATACAGTAGGGGGAGTAACGGAGAATGGAACGTTAAGAAATATAAAAGTGATTAGATCAGGTAAACTGATTACTCAGCTTGATGTCTATGATTTTTTGATGTCAGGGGATAATAAGCGTAACGTAAGGCTTCAGAATGATGATGTTATTATGGTGGAACCTTATACCAACAGAGTTGAGATCAACGGGGCGGTAAAAAGACCAGCCATTTTCGAACTGAAAGAAAACGAATCTCTTTCTGACTTAATTAGGTATGCAGGTGGCTTTACAGAGAATGCTTTTTCTGACCAAATAAATGTGGTTAGAAATGTTGGTAAAGAGAAAGTGGTGGCCGATGTCTTCAAAAATCAATTTGACATTTTCACGCCAAAACCAGGAGATGTTTATCAGGTAAAACGAGTATTGGATCGTTTTACTAACCGAGTTCAAATAAAAGGAGCAGTTTTTCGTCCTGGGCAATATTCTATTTCTGAAGAATTGACTGTGAAGCAGCTTATTGAGAAGGCTGATGGATTGAAAGGTGACGCTAACTTGAGCAGAGCCTTAATCATCAGAACAAATCCAGATTTATCAACCGAGAATATTTCTATCAATTTGAAGGATTTGATGGAGGGTGTTTCTTCCGATATTCAATTACAACGTGAAGATGTGGTTCAAATATTCTCAATTTATGATTTGAAGGAAGAGAGCTATGTAGAAGTCTCTGGTGAGGTGAATTCTGGTGGTATATTCAGATTTTCTGACCGTATGACGATAGAGGATGTTTTAGTAATGGCCGGAGGCTTTAAGTCTTCAGCATCGGCATCGAAAATTGAAATTACTCGAAGGTTTGGTGATGCTAAGGCAGGTAACGTTTCGGAGGTGTTTGTGGTAGATGTTGATAGAGATCTGTCTCTTAATGCAGAAGACAATACTTTTGAACTTCAGCCATTTGACCATGTTATTGTCAGAAAAAACCCTGATTTCTTTGTTCAAAAATTTGTAGCTATTGAGGGCGAAGTTGCCTACCCAGGTAATTATGCCATAAAGAATCAAACTGAGCGAATTTCAAGCTTGCTTGAGCGTGCTGGTGGTGTTAACCAGTATGCTTATATAGAAGGGGCTACATTACTCAGAAAGACTGAATTTCATTCAGAGATCAGTAACATTGAACAAAAGGTTCAAGCTTTAGAAGCATTACTTAATCGATATGCCGAAGCAGATCCTTCGTTATCCGAATCTGAGTTGGCACAGGTCGCTAGACTCAATCAACAATTAAATGAGCTTGATAAACAGAGTTTGGATATTGAAGGAGACCCTTTCTATGCTAAAAAGGAAAGGCTCCGAGAAATCGTACAGCGAAATGCGCTTTTTGGCGATGTGCAGCTTGGTAACTCTGATGCAATTGGTATCAACCTAAAGAAGATTTTGGAGGAGCCTAACTCTAAATATGATCTTATTCTTGAAGAAGGTGATGTGTTAGTTCTGCCTAAGCAACAAGAAACTGTGAGATTAAGAGGGCGGGTACTTTACCCAACCACGGTCGTTTATGAACCTAATAGAAGCCTTAAACACTTTATCAATATGGCTGGCGGTTTTGGTAATAGAGCGCAGCGTAAAAACACTTATGTTATTTATGCCAACGGAAGTGTGGCCAAAACCAAAAAATTCTTGTTTTTCAAAACCTATCCTCAAGTATCTCCTGGGGCTGAGATTATTGTACCTACCAAACCGCCTAAACTTCCCGTTGCAATTTCAGAAGTAGTAGGAATAACTAGCGGATTGGCCACTTTAGCACTTCTTATTAGTCAGATTAATTTTTAGATATGATGGATAAGGCTAATAACTCCTCCGAAGAGAATATCACTTTAGCTGTTTTAGTTCAGCGTATAAAAAACTGGATAGCTTTTATGTTATCGGCTTGGAAGAAAATTCTCCTCGGTACTCTTTTTATTGGTGCGGTATTTTTCCTTTATCAGTTTGCAAAAAGGAACAGTTACAGGGCAGAGACAACATTTGTACTAGAGTCTGAAGGAGGTGGTATAGGAGGGCAGCTATCCTCTTTGGCTAACCTAACAGGAATTAACCTTGGTTCTATGTCTGAAGGGAGTAGTCTATTCCAAATTGACAATATCATTGAACTGTATAGGTCGTATAGAATGATGAGAAAGACTTTGCTTACTGAAGTTGAAGTTTCATCAAAAAAGCAACGACTAATAACTCATTATATTGAAGATGCTAAGTTGTCCAAAAAAATGAGTAAGGCTGGAATTAATTTTGAAGTTCCGGATAATCAGATAGAGATCAGGCATGACAGTGTTCTCAAAGAGGTAGTGGAAGATATTCTGAAGTATAATCTTTCCGTTACTAAGCCGAGTAGAAAACTTACTATCCTTAGTGTGGTGTATTCATCCAAAAGTCAGGAATTTAGCAAGGCTTTTAATGAAACTCTTGTTAAGCATGTCAATGAGTTTTATTTGGATACAAAAACCAAAAAGAGCGGAGATAATCTAGGAATACTTGCTTATCAAACCGATAGTGTGAAAAGGGTATTGGATAAAACACTAGCCGATTTGGCCGAATTTGAAGAGAGACATCCAAACCTGAATCCGTTGAGAGCGAAAGAGCTCTTGCCATATCAAAAACTTCAAATTGATGTTAGGGCGTCTGGGGCCGTATATGAAGAACTGGTTAAGAATCTGGAGCTTGCAAAAATTAGCTATCGTAATAATCAACCATTGATTCAAGTGATTGATGAACCTGTTTTGCCGTTGAAAAACCAAAAAATGAAGTGGTATAAGGCTTTAGTTATTGGGCTGGTAATTGGGGGTGTTTTTATGGTCTTTTGGGTAACCATGAGCTACTTTTACAGATTAGCTTTGAGAGATGATAAAGAGTCAATCGAATAACCTTTTATCCATTTCTATTTCTTCTATCTTTGAACTCCCATATTTAAAACTGTTTTGAAGCAAAAAATGCGAAATATTGTTATTACTGGCGTAGCTGGGCTAATTGGAAGTAGAATGGCAGACTGGATAGCGGTCAACCATTCAGAATACAATATCATTGGAATAGATGATTTGAGTGGCGGATATATTGAAAACGTTAATCCTAATGTCGAATTTCATCAGGTTGACTGTAAATCGGCAGAGTTAAAAGAGATTTTTGCTAAATATAAGCCTGAAATTGTTTACCACTTTGCGGCATATGCAGCCGAAGGACTTTCTCCTTTTATAAGAAATTTCAATTATCAGAATAATCTTTTATCAACCTCTAATATTATCAATGAGTGTATTAGACATGGAGTTCGAAGGTTAGTTTTTACCAGTTCAATGGCTGTTTACGGTAACGGAACCCCCCCTTTTGATGAACAAGACATTCCAGCACCAATTGATCCTTATGGAATTGCAAAATATGCCTGCGAAATGGACATTCAGGTAGCTGGAGAACAACACGGTTTGGATTGGTGTATCATTCGTCCGCATAATGTTTATGGAATTAAACAAAATATTTGGGACACCTATAGAAATGTGCTTGGTATTTGGATGACGCAATATCTCAATGATGAGCCAATGAGTATTTTTGGTGATGGGGAACAAAAAAGAGCCTTTAGTTTTGTAGACGATTGTCTCGAGCCTTTGTGGAAAGCAGCTACTGATGAGCGTGCTTCCAAGAAAATAATTAATCTTGGTAGCTCTGTTTACCATAGTATCAATGAGGCCAATGAAATACTAAAGCGTGTGATAGGTAAGGGTGAAACCATTTACAAAGAGGCACGCCATGAAGTTAAAAATGCACATCCAACCTGGCAAAGATCAGTGGAATTACTTGATTATAAGGATAACACTTCACTGGAAGAGGGTCTAACCATAATGTGGGATTGGGCTAAAAATCAACCTTTAAGAGAAAGGTTTAGATGGTCCGAATATGAACTTGAGAATGGCATTTATGATTTTTGGAAAAAGCCTGAAATAGTAGCAAACACCTAAATATTTCATATGCTACCCTCGTTATCCATAGTTATTGTAAACTGGAATAGCTTTGATGTAACACACAACTGCCTTGCTTCTTTGAGGGCTATCGACTATCCTGATTACCGTGTGATAGTGGTTGACAATGGGTCGAATGATGGCTCTGGCGATAAACTCAAATCGCAATTTCCTGAAATCGTTCTTTTAAAGAATGAGAAGAATCTTGGTTTTACTGGGGGGAATAATACAGGTATTGAATTCGCACTGAATGAGGGTTTCGAATTGGTAATGCTGCTGAACAACGACACGATTGTTACGCCTGATTTTGCTAGCAGCCTAGTTGCAGTTTTACAACAAGATTTAAACATAGGAGCAATTCAGCCAAAGATAATGTTCAACCAAGAGCGAGAAGTCATTTGGAATGCAGGGAGCTCATTCTCAAAGATTTGGCATTTGACCAGAACAATAGGCATGGGAGAAACCGACAAGGGCGCTTATGATGAACGGAAGGAAATTCCTTGGGTGACAGGTTGCTGTTTCTTGACAAAATCTTCAATAATACGCCAAGTAGGAAAGCTAGATGATCGCTTCTTCATTTATTATGAAGATACTGATTGGTCATTTAGAATTAAGAAGGCAGGGTATAAATTAGTTTATGAGCCTTCCTCTAAGATATATCATGAAGTAGGTAAGTCGAATGATAATCGGGAAACTTTTGGGGAGGGTAATTTGTCACCATTTTCTCACTATGTAAATATTAGAAATCATATTTTTATAGTAAGGCGATATGCCAAAGGATTTTTTTTTATTACCTCAATGCTTTATCAGCTTTACAAGCTTACTGGGTATTCACTATATTTTTTAATCCGAGGCAGGTTTAAAAAGCTTAGGGCGTCATTTCGAGGTTTTTATCATGGCCTAACATTTCAAGTTTGAATTATTCCGTATGATTCCTAATTGTGAGAATTCCTGTAACTTGAAACTAGCTTTAATATACTTATGGATATCTTGAATGATATGTCTTGCTAGTTCTATTCTTAATATTGAGCCTATTTTTAGTATGGGGTGTGATCTATTGCGCTCAACAAATTCTCTTTAAAGGGAACCTACATTTCCTCATTTATTTTCTTTGCGTATTTCTCCCTTTTTATGTCACCCTTCAGGCATTAACCTACCAACAAACAGGGTCTCCTTTGTTGGTGAGTTTAATCACTTATTTAAAAGAGATAATGGTGTTTATAACATTGATGTCTTGGTTGCTATATAGAAAGAATGTCTTCACCACCCCCATTCGATTACAAGCCACTGACTACTTATTTATAGTACTACTTGCGTATGCCTTGTTATATGTCTTCCTACCTATTGGAGGCGTCTCATTCCTGAATAAACTGCTGTATTATAAGAATATTCTAATGCTTGGCTTAATGTATTTTTTAGGAAGGCTAATGGTGTTGGAGTCCTATCAGGTCATGAGTATTCTAAAAATAATTATGACGGTTACTGTTCTGGCTTTCATATTAAACTTGTTCGAAAAGTCTATTGATACTCATTTCCAATCATTTATTGGTTATGCAAACCTATATCAGGACATCAATGGCATTGAGCCAGTAGGGATTCATGGTCTGACTTATACCTTTGGGGCGGAGAGTGGAGCCAAACGTTTCGCAGCGTTTTTTGCTAGCCCTTTGGCTTTGGCTGCTGCTATGCTCATTAGCTTTTCAACAGCATTTTTCCTTTTTCTAAATAGTAAAACTGAAATGGGTCGCTATAAGTATGGCATTTTAATCCTCATTTCAATAGCATGCCTTCTTTTTGCCTATTCCAGATCCTCACTCGTAGGGCTGTTTTTAATTATATTTTTTACCGCCATTATTTTGGGGTATTACAAACTCATACTCTATGGAGTTTTAGCAGTTGGGCTGTTTTTTGGGTCAATATTTATTTTTGCGGGAGATGGCCTTCGCTATTTTGTAATTGATACTCTTAGTTTAGCAGATGCGTCTAGCTTAGGCCATGTTGTAGAGTGGTTGGAAGGAATAAATAGCATGATTTCGAACCCTTTGGGTATTGGTTTGGGCACCAGCGGGAACGCAGGAGGAGTAAATGAAGAGTTGAAAATTGGCGGAGAAAATCAATTCATCATTTTTGGTGTACAACTGGGAGTTCCTTTTCTTATACTCTATATAGCACTCATTTATTCCTCAATTCGGTCATCAGTGAAGTCTTATAAGTTAAATACAAGTGTATACGATAAGGCAATACCCTTTATAGCCGCCACCTTTAAGTTTGCCTTTATCTTATCCTTAATGACCTCTAATGCTGAAACTTATCTATCTGTAGCTTATATATCATGGTGGATGGTTGGTTATAGTGTTCAGAAAAATGCTAAATCTTCACAAACCTCGTTGGAATGAAGAACAGACTAGAAGAATTAGATGGGTTACGGGGTATTTTTGCAATACTTGTAATTTGCTACCATTTTTCACAGGGTCCCCAATTCGACCCTTTAAGCTATACTGGCAATTTTGTGTTTCGATATTCCTATATTTTTGTTGATTTCTTTTTTGTGCTAAGTGGTTTTGTAATAGCCTATAGTTATTCAAATCGTTTAAGTAACACTGCTTCTTTTATCGTCTTTATAAAGAAGAGATTTATTCGTTTGTATCCTTTGCTTTTCTATTCAGTTATAGTCTACGTTCCGTTAAAAGTCTATGGAATGTTCACAAGTTTTGATTTCAATGATGGCGTATACACTGTATATAATCTGATATTTGAATCGCTGGACTCTCTAACGTTCATGAACTCTACACCAATCCTCGGTAGCAATGAGGGAATGAACCCCGTAAGCTGGTCTATTTCTGCTGAAATGATAGCTTATATATATTTTGGATCGATTGTTCTTTGGCTATCAAAGCGGTATTTATTATTAATTATAGGAGTAGTTACCACCATTTTCTTCTTTTTTCTGGTTTACGGCCACCTTCAAGTATCAGGTTCATTAGGCTTTTTGCGAGGCATATTAGGCTTTTCTATAGGAGTACTAGTTTATGAGGTTTATAAGAAAACTGCTACCAAACCAGATCTATTGGAAATACCGTACTTGATAATACTCGTAATGCTTTTCTACTTAATTGATTTAAACATCACTTCTGAATTAATTCTTATATTTCCTATTTGGTTTGGCTTTGGTGTGTTTATTTTTTCTAAATCAAATGGTTATGTGTCGCTATTGTTACGCAGCAGAGCAGTTCAGTTTTTAGGAAAAATATCTTATTCCATCTACTTGAACCACTTCTTAGTACTTTGGGTAACCTATTTTCTTTTTTGGAAAGTTTTAAACCTTGAAGTAAGTGGGCCAACAGTGGTAATTAGTTTTATATTAACCATCGTTATCACTATCGTGTATTCATTCTTCACTCACAAATTCATTGAAGTTAAATTCGCAGAATGGTTGAAAGGAAAGCTTTTAAAGGAGAGAAAGAAACCATGAAGATAAATCAAGATGATGATATATTTCCAAGGGTCATTATTATTCTCGAACAAGTATTCTAATACCTTTATGTTCTTATTTCTTAATGAGTGATTACATTGATTTTTCCGTTTTAAATTCACTGTGATGAGGGAGTTTTTTAGACAAAAAGAAAGAGTAAATCTGAAAAATGTATAAAATGAAGCAACTGACCATATTGGTAGATTTGCATCATTTGTATGTTGCTGATACTGGTATTCGAAAATATTTAGAGGACTTCATAGATCTTATTAAAGAGTCGCCTAGCAAAAGACATCATTATGTTTTTGTACCAAAGATTGAAAAAGTAGCAAGGAGGTCTAATTACAGGAAGAAAAAGGGCAAGTTATATAGGCTTATCTCCCAATTGGAAACGTTCCTATGGAAGCAAATATATTTTCCCATAAAAGCATATAAAGTCAAGGCAGATGTAAGTTTTTTTCCGGATTATTATGCGCCTATATTTTCGTTAAGAGGAAAAAAATTGGTTATGTTTCATGACACATTTTTTTGGGACACTCCTGAGCATTACGGTCGAATATGGTTAAAATATTTTAGGTGGATTACTCTTCAAGGAATTAAAACGAATGCACAAATCGTAACAATTACCAATTTCGCAAAAAGGAATCTTTTGAAGGTTGTGCCTAACAATGTAGAAATAGAAGTAATTTATCAGCCTCAACGATTAACTGGGAGTTTGGAGGTTGGTGGTGTTGAAAACACTTTGTCAGAACTAGGGCTCAAAAATCAGCGATACTTCTTACATGTTGGAGTATTCGAAAAAAGAAAAAACCTTCTCGTTTTATTAAAGGCTTTTCAGAAATTTGTGTCCATACCGGGTTATAGCGAATATAAACTCGTTTTAGTAGGGAAGCCAGCTCCGAATAAGAGATTTGATGATTTTTTAAATGCTAAAGAATTTGTGGCTGCACATCAATTAAACGACAGAGTAATGTTTCCAGGATATTTATCTGATTCTGCTGTTGCTCATCTATTTTCCGGAGCGATGTCTTATGTTTTTCCGTCCAGTAATGAAGGCTTTGGACTGCCTATTCTAGAAGCTTTTGCTCTAAAATGCCCAATAATAATATCTAACCAAGGGGCACTTTTAGAAGTAACGAATGGAGCTGCTATGGTATTTGAGATGAGTAATTATGATGATTTGTGTGAATGCATGACCCAAATGTGTAAAAGCCCCGAGGAAAGGGAAAGATTTATTCAACAAGGCCAGATAAGATTAAATGCCTTTAATAGGAATGATTACTTGGTTCAAATGGAAGCTCTTTTTGACCATATAGCAAATCGATGATATAATGATTAAGGATCAAAAAAGATTTCAGAAACCTTGGGAGAATCGCGCCACAATTCAAACACTGTTTATTTTGTGTTGTTGGGGAATTCGCGGGTTTATTCGTGGTGTTTTTTTTAAATCTACTGGAGGCTTGGTTCTTATTGGAAAGAATGTGAAAATCAGGAATTCTTATAAATTAAAAGTGGGTAAGAATTTTGTAATTGAAAACAATAGTGAGCTTAATTGTAATAGTCTAAGAGGTTTGTGTTTTGGCGATAATGTCACTATTGGAGCAAATGCCCTTATTCGACCTTCAAATATATATGGAGGGGAAGTAGGTGAGGGTATGATAGTCGGAAATAATTCAAATATTGGCCCATTCGCTTACATTGGCTGTTCGGGCCTTATTGTAATTGGGGATAATGTTATGATGTCTCCAAGAGTTAGTATTTATGCAGAGAATCATAATTTTGAGAAACGAAATTTGCCTATGAAGGCTCAAGGTGTTACACGACAAACAACCAAGGTTGAAGATGATTGTTGGATTGCATCTAATAGTGTGATTTTAGCAGGCGTAACCATAGGTAAAGGAAGTGTAATAAGTGCTGGCGCGGTAGTAACTAAAGATGTACCACCTTATTCAATAGTGGGTGGTGTACCTGCTAAAGTGATAAAATCAAGAAACTAAGTGTTAAGATGACTGAGGTTAAATCCAAAAGGATTTTAATGCTCCATAGCTCTTCCGATTTATACGGAGCAAGTAAAGTGGGGCTTGAAACAATAAAAATTTTAAAAGAGAACGGTTGTTATGTGGTGGTAGCTTTATCAAGTAACGGGCCATTATGTAAAGAAATTATCAGTCTTGATTGTCCTGTGGAAATAATTCCGCTTGCTACAGTAAGAAGAAAGTACTTTAATCTTAAAGGGCTTTTTAATCGAGCCAGAGCTTTTCGTACTTCTATAAGGGAGCTAGATCGGATTGCGAAATTACATGATATTGACACAATTTATTCAAATACTACAGGAGTCGTTACTGGAGCTTTTTATAGTAAGCGTAAAAAGCTCAAACATGTATGGCATGTGCTTGAGATAATACCAGGGCCTAAATGGCTATTAAAAGCTTATGCATATTTAATGCTACATTATTCTGATTGTGTTATAGTGGTTTCTGAAGCGGTTAAGTCCCATTGGCTTAAGGTCAACAGAAACCTGAATATTCACAGGCTTTACAATGGTTTTAGTATTGAGCCATATTCAGGAAATGATAGCCTTAGAGATGAGCTAGGACTTCCTAATGATCAGTTGCTTATAGGTATGATAGCAAGAGTTCATTTTTGGAAAGGTCAATCGTATTTTTTAGAAATAGCGAGCCTACTAAAACAGAAATATCACAATATTAAGTTTGTAATGGTAGGAGACGCCTTTCCTGGTTACGAATACTTATATGATGAGCTAAAACAAATCATAAAAGAAAATAACCTTGAGGATGCAGTTATAGATTTAGGCTACAGAACTGATATCAATAGAATTCTTCAGTCACTAGATATTTTCGTTCTACCCTCTATTTTGCCAGACCCCTTACCCACTACTGTTCTAGAAGCGATGGCTTGTGGTAAGCCAGTGGTAGCTACAAATCATGGGGGAGCGCCCGAAATGGTCAAGTTAAATGAAACAGGATTTTTAATACCTTGGGACAATGCACATATAGCCGCAAAGACTATATTTCCATTAATTGAGCATGAAGAATTAAGAAAGGAGATGGGGAGGAAGGGACAAGTTCGCGTAAATGAGGTGTTTTCTTACAAACAACATCAAGAAAATTTAGTCGCTATAATGAATAGTATTTAATAATGCGAGTATCAATTATAGGAACAAGAGGTTATCCATATGTTTACAGTGGGTACGAAACATTTATTAAAGAGCTTGTTGAAAGGCTTGTAAAAAAGAATGTGGAAGTAACTGTTTATTGTCATCGTAACCTTTTTAAAGATAGGCCTAAGGAAGTGAACGGAGTAAAGTTGGTTTATGTACCAACAATAGAAACTAAGTCGCTGAGCCAGTTAATTCATTCTTTTTTCTCTATGACCCACGCCTGTTTGAGTAAAACTGATGTGGTTTTTGTTGTGAACTCTGCCAATGGCCCATTTGGCTTAATCACCCGTCTGTTTAGAAAGCCCACTGCTATAAATGTGGATGGTTTGGAATGGTTGAGACCAAAGTGGAAGGGTTTGGGTGCAAGCTATTTTAAATGGGCTTCGAGGCAAGCAACAAAGTGGTATGATGTGATCATTAACGATGCCGATGAAATGCGTAGGATATACCTTGAGTTGTTTAACCGTGATTCTGAAGTAATAGCCTACGGAGGAAATATAAAATATTCTAAATCGCCAGAATTAATTGAAGAGTGGGGACTCGAACCTGGTGGTTATTATTTAATTGTTGGGAGGTTTATTCCAGATAATAACTGGGGAGTAATGATTGAGGGATTTCGAAAGAGTAATTCAAAAAGAAAGCTTGTTATAGTAGGAGACGTGCCCTATCAAGATGAATACTCATCAAAGTTGAAAGCCCTTAGTCAAATTGACGACCGACTTATTTTTACTGGTTTGGTTAGGAATCGTGATGCCGTTGCTGAGCTTTTTCATAATGCCTATGTTTACATGCATGGTCATGAGTTTGGTGGAACAAATCCAACAATGCTAGAGGCCCTAAGCTTTGGTTCAGCCATAATAGCATTAAATACCCCTTTCAATAGAGAAGTACTTCAGAATGAAAAGTATGGTCAGTACTTTGAAAAGAATGAGACTAGTGTTCAACAATTGGTTGATAAAATAGATGCTGAATTTGAACGGGTTCAAAAAATGAAGTCTACTTCTAGAGAAGGGATAACAGAAAAGTATAACTGGGATTCAATCACGGATCATTACATAAGAGTATTTGAAGATTTAACTAAGAAGGCTGGCTAAATTCTACTTTTCGAAATCAAAGTATTTGTCCGCCTTGTGCCTCATTTTCAATTGTTTGTAAATGCGTTTTTTAATAGGCGATAAAAATCTAAGCTTATCTTTTATGATGTGAATAGAATGTAGTTGTGCCACTTTAAAAGAATTACGTGCTGATTCAGTTACTTCAGCTGGGGTATTCTGATTTCCACCTACTTTTATTAAAGCTAACCCACCCCACATTTCTCTATTATTCCCATTGTGCCAAAATGAGCCTGTGATATAATCTAATTCTACATATTCAATGTTGTCATAACTAGAATAGTCAATGTCCTTCATTCCCTTACGGCACTGTGGGTTATAACTGTCATGCATAAGTATGACTAAGTCATTCTTATGAGGGTAATCGAGAATCATCTTTAAATCATCGTGCACTCCTTTTCTTGAGTGATCTCCATCCACCAAAACGAAGTTTAGTTTTTCACCCGCTTCCTCAATCTTTTTAAATAGATCATGAAGTACATTTACAGACTGATCAACAATGAATTCTACATTATCAAACAAAGGCTGAAGCGTTCTCTTGGGTTCTGGACTAATGTCTATAGAGTAAACTTTCTCAGAGAATTCACTAATTACTTGTAAACTACCACCTTGAAAAGTACCTATTTCTACAGAACAATTGGGTTTTAAGTGTTCAAGTAATCCAATTAACGCATACTTCTCCGATCGAGACATCTGCCAAACCAAATCGGGATTAACTTGAAATGAAGAAATAAAGGGTAGACCATTGTCTTTATTAATTTCAGTCATGATTTATTTAATTGATATTTCAAATATCAGGCTTCCCATTCAATATCTGAAGCTATTTCCTTTGCTGGATTACCTCCAATTATACTACTAGAGACCTTAAACTTTTTGTTAGTTAATGAATTGGTTGCGATTACGCAGCCTTCAGGGATTTCGCTTCCTTTGAGTATCGTGCAGCGTGAACCTATCCATACCCTATCTCCAATTTTTATTTCTTTGTCGGGGTTGGTGATACGTCCTGCTTTATCTTTTATTTTATGGAAGTCTGTATCCATAATTTGTACTTCCCAAGAGATTAAACAGTCGTGGCCAATGGTTATTTTTTTATGACATGCTATGGAAGACTCTGCAGTTACTAGAAGG
This sequence comes from Roseivirga seohaensis subsp. aquiponti, assembly GCF_001267955.1. Lineage (NCBI taxonomy): Bacteria > Pseudomonadati > Bacteroidota > Cytophagia > Cytophagales > Roseivirgaceae > Roseivirga > Roseivirga seohaensis. The sequence goes on along the minus strand of NZ_JSVA01000004.1, from coordinate 123,535 downwards.
TTGTCGCCAATAGTTAGTGTGGCCCTTTCACCCACACTAATTTTACATGCCTGACCGAATTTAGCCCTATTTTCAAAAACTAGTTTACCCCTTAGTTCTAATATACTTCTTGAATTTTTTCTGTCAAATATACCGATCTCACCATAACCAATTCTTATCATGCCAGACGCGATTTCACCCTTAATCGTAATAGATCCTTTTAAATCCATTAAATAAACTTTACGGCTAATAAATATGGGTAATTTGATTGCATCTGTGAATGGAAGATACTTGAAATTTACTAGTAACGTTTTATAGTTGATTTTCGAAAGAGCAGAGATTAGACTAGCCATATATTTCTTACTTAATACGGAGTTCTTCAAACAGCCGTCTTCTATATAGCTTTTGCTTGAAGTAATTTAAGCTTCGACTCCTTAAAAATTGATCAAAGATATCTTTTTTGTCTGACTCCATTAAGTCCTTATGAATATCATAAAAGGCCTCCGCAATTTCAAATTGATTTTTCATATGAAGCTCAGGATTAAAAATGTCTTTAACGTTTTGTAACCGTCTGTCGATGAGGCTACGTTTCCTTGTCGAATAGAATGCCTGATTGTTTCCGTGAATCCTGTAATCGTTGTAGGATTTGTCTATTCTCTTTGTTTTACCAAAAGTAAAGGCTGCTATGGCTAACCAGTGGTCATGGTAACTTTTGATATTTGGAGGCATGCTCGCTAAGTATTTAGCTAGAGCAGGATTAAACGCTGAAGCGGCACCTGTCACGAAATTACCAAAAAGCAAAGAATGAAGCGTGTGTTCAAACTTTTCATATCCGAATTGTGACCAGAAAGAAGGGTTAATAACATTGTTTTCTTTATCAATAACCCTCATGTCGCTGTAAACTAAAATAGGGATTTCAGCGGAACTAGTTAAAGAAATCAATTCTGATTTAAAGCTTTGAATTTTTTCTGGGTGCCAAATATCATCCTGATCACTAAGGGCAATTAAGTCCGCATCTAAGTTTTCACTCAACGCGTTTTTTACATTAGAAACAACTCCAATGTTTTTTTCATTAAAGTGTAGATTGATTGGTGCATGAACACTTTCAGATAGAATTTTCAACTCTTGTTGAAAGTGTTGTTCTGAACAATCATCATAAATTTCAATTGACTCAATATTTTTTTGATTAGCAATACTATTGAGCTGGTTCTGAATAAATTCTGAACCGTTATAGGTAATCATGATTACGCGTATATCACTATTTCTTTTTTCCATTTCTTAAGAAGGTGAGTGAGTCAATGATAAGCTTCTCCTTAAATATGTAATATTGTATTAACACATATACCAGAGAGCACATTGAAATTGCCAAAATAATAATTGTCAAGCTGTGCTTTAACTGACTCTGTAAAAAAAGAACAATGGGAACGAACGGTAGTACCGCCAAGCCTGCGGTTATCAATTTTTTCCAAGGTAGGCTAAGTAAAATATACTTTGGAAAGAACATGAAGTAACAAACTGTAACGATTAGTTCTGTTACTGTATTGGAAATTGCCGCACCAGTACTACCGCTCTTAGGTACTAGAAGGAAACAGAGACCAAAGAAAAGACACATGCCCACAACAGTAGAGATAAAGAGGCTTTTGTTTTGGTTAAGCGGGAGTAGAACCTGAAATGCCGCAAAATGGCCGAAACCAATAAACAACGGAAGAAACGCTAACGCTGCTACATCTTGTGCTGCCGGCATGAATTCTTCACCAGAAAAAAGAAGAATTGTTTCTGTCCTCAATAGGTAAATACCAAGACACATTGGAATGGCTAAAAAACTGATAAAGGAAAAAGATTTTTCGTATAAGGACTGTTGTGCCAACTGATTGTTAGATTGAATCATGCCCGTAATCTTTGGTAGGGCAACTATGCCAAGGCTGGTTAAAATAGGAATAGAGACTTTAGATAACTTTACTGCTGCAGTATAATATCCAACTTCTGTTGTGTTGCTCAAGAACCCAAGTAAAACACTATCTAATGTAGTGTAAATAGTTGTTGCTATGGTCATGCTGAGAATTAATACAAGGGGGCGAAGGTGTTTTTTAGGTATTATTTCTCTAAAATCCAGTTTGACATTACGAAATAAGAAAAAGAAGTTCAGCGCGTAGTTTCCAATGTATAAGAATACTAAGAAAAAGAGGTATGCAGTTATATCATCAGAATTTCTAACTGTTATGAATAAGAGTATAAATGCAACTGTTTTAATTAACCCAGACCGAATTGCTATTATTTTAAATTGCTCTTTTCCACTAAAGAACCAATCCACATTAAAGACACTCAAAACAATGAGTAAACTCGCAAGCAAATAATCAGCTTGATTTTCTCTAAACTGACCAATTATCATTATAGAAGAGATATAAATGACAAGAACAATTATCATATTCACGGTAGAAATCAGTAATAACTCCGTAGTAGCCTTATTCAGTTTGGCTTGATTATCCCTAGCTTCACTTATTACTTTAACTCCATAAATGGGTATGCCAAAAGCTGCCAAAAGGGCAAAATATTGAGCGTAAGAAAATATAAATTGAGTTTGGCCTATGCCGTCAGGGGATAATATTCTTGCAGCGTATGGGAATGTGAATATGGGGAATGCAATGTTCAAAAATGAATTGAACAGATTATAACCGTAATTCCTTTTGATTGACATTAGAATATGTAGATCAAATCCAAACCAGCAGAAACGTTAATCACATCTTTTCCTGGAATGAAAAATTGAGGTGTCCTCAGTTGATCCAGTATTTGATATTGATAGTTCAATGATTTTATAACTCCTAGTTTTCCATCGATAATAAGATCGTCAAACTGCCAAGTTGCTTTAGCAAAAGCACTGATGTCGATCCAGTGTCGCCTTGGGTCTTGAGTTATTGTAAATAAATCAATATACAAGTCGTTGTTATGAACATATCGTTCTAATTGTAGACCTATTTTATTGATTCCCTGTACCCAATTCACATTAAATGTTTGAGAATTTCCACTTGGGCCTATTCCAGCTCCCATTACTTCACCGTAATTGGTGTAGCCCTGCCTTACCCTGCTATGGATATAAAAAGTACTTGCATTACGTATAATTCGATTTGCACTTTGTTGAAGAATTGTCCATTCGAGGTTTGCTTCGATAAATTCATCGGATTTTCTCTTATATGGGAATAACTTATTAAAGCCGAACATAAATCCAGCAGCATGGCCAGGTTCTAAAAAAAAGTCTCTAAAATTCCATGAAGCATCGTTTCGTGCAAATTCAAAATAAAACTCACTTTTAGTTGAGGTCCAAAAATATCTCAAAAATATTGAGGCAAGCTGATCTCTAACAATATCATCAATCTTATCATTTTTTCTGAACACAGACCCTAATGCAGCTAAATAGTCATTATTTTGTTTAGCTGTTTCACTATACTGCTGAACAACTCTAGTGAGCCCCAGTGATAAACCTGGAATCCACTTTGGCTGATAACCAAGCATTAGACCTGACATATACCTCCAATCAGGATTTTTAGGGTTTCTGACGAATCTACCATTATATGTAAAAAAAGGTCTTGGAGGAGTGTATCCAGAATTTTCAAGTTTTGCGCCTATCAGTTGCCACTCAAATGATCCGATTGGAGTTTTAACTGGCCTGCTTGAATTAAATGTGAGGTGTTTGAACCCGCGGGCATTGTTAGACATCACCAATGAATTTCTTTTACCAGGCCCCCACTGAATGTTTTCATTAGATAAGCCAAAAGCAACAGGTCCAAATTCTAATTTTATAGAGCTTTGCCCCCACAAAACCTCGTTGATGCTTTTTTCACCAAACCTCTCTGGAGTGTCAATATAATTAAGTTGACTTCTGTAATAATTATACCAAATAAGGTCGTAGGCTTCTAATGGAAAACCATCGTACTCCTTATTCTGAGCATATAGATATTCAGGATAAAGTTGAATTTTTAATGGGCCTACTTTGGCCGAAAAACCAGCACTAATCATTTGCTGATAGCCACTTGCTGGAAGGATACTTCCATTATTCCATCCATAGGGTTGTTTCCGGTTATAGACAGATTTAGATAAAACAGGAAGTAATTTTACATTCATCCACTTGTTTTTTTGAAAGCCAGTAGGGCTCGTTTCTTCATTTAAGCCGAACAAGGGTTTTGAAAAACTTTCAGAGTATAATGGCAGTTTTAAAAATGATACGGTACTATCAAACTGACCAAGTAGCTGATTTCTTCTGTGATATTCATTGATTGCATCAAAACTTAATGGCAAAGATGACTGGGCCTTGAGTTGAGTACAAAAAGCAAGAAATAATATTGGAACAATAATATAAGTTTTCAATTGCAAGAATGGGTTATAGTTACAAGTCAATGACTCTCACAGTAGTTACTTTTATGTTATCCACTGACCAACTTTTAAAACAAAGATCTGAACCTGCATCTTTTATATCTGCTCCAATCGTAATGTTAGATGAGACACTAGAATGAGGTATTAATTCTTTAATATGAAATTTTTTACTTCCTCCTATTTCACCTTTCCAATAACACACACCAGGTAAGTTTGGGTTGGTGACATTGGCATTTTCAGGGTTGGTTCTAGATTTGATTACATCTGGAAAACTCTGAACTGTATCACAGTTCTGATCAATACATTTAGAATTTATAATGGAAGAAAAATAGATTGATGTGTTGTCTACGTTGAAAATTAAAACATCCTCTCCGTTTCCTCTTAGGCCATTTCCCTCCCAGTTGTCATGGACATAGAAATCATACTCGACAATAAAATAATCGTGAGTGGGTAAATCCTTTAACTCAATGATTATACCGCCAAGGCCAAAGCGACCTAGAACTGTATTACCATCGAATTTAAACCATTTTTCGGAGGTATTATATGCATAGTTGATAGAACCAAATTCTTTTTGCACTAAACTACTACCTTCGAAATCATTTGAATAAACTAGAGTTTCTTCTGGTTGGCCATTGGTACAACTAGTTAGTGCAATAATATTGAGAATAAAAAGTAGACTAAATGTGTTTTTCATGCACCTTCGTATTCGTGGATAATTTTTCAAAACTAAGCAAATAGAGATACAATTGAATCATAAATTGGTTATTTGGATGTGTCTAGTTTCAAATAGAACAGACTTATTAATTAATTTGTCCATTAATTTAAAGCTAGGGCTACTAAACTGATACTTACTAATGATGAATAGATTGTTTTTGTTATGCATTTTTATAGTTCTATTTAATCAGAACTTAGTTTCTCAATCTGATTCAGTGAGTGTCTCATTTCAATTGGGCACCCTTCTTTCTTCTAAGAGCTTTGCACCATTTTACCTTGTCAATAATCAATATGGAGAAGTTGATGGTGATGCACCAGTTTTTCTAAAAGGGGATGTTAAGTATGAAAAATCTTTGAACAGAAACTGGAGGTTCTTGTCTGGTTTGGGATTTCGTAACGATAGGTTCTTTGAATTTTATGTTGGGGCTAAATTCAAGGATTGGGAATTTACTGCAGGAAGAGCCAAGAGAATTTATGGTGGGTTGGACTCTGGGCTTTCTTCTGGCTCTTTAGCCATGAGCGAGAATGCATTACCACTTCCAATGATTGAGCTTAGTTTGAACGAATATAAGTCTGTTCCTTTTACCCATGGTTACTTGAAGTTTAGAGGCTCTTTGAGGCAGAGTTGGATGGAAGAAGATCGATACATTTCAAAGGCATTGCTTCATGGAAAAACCTTTTATGGGATGGCGGATTTAGACGATTTGATTGGTCTACAAATTTCATCGGGTATTGTTCATTTTGCTCAATATGGTGGCATTTCACCTCAAGGAGATAAGCAGCCTAGTAGTTTGAATGACTATTTTCGGGTGTTTATGGGTAGAGGGATTCATAACCCCGATGGCAGTAGTGCCGGTGAGGGAAATGCAATCGGTAATCACCTTGGTTTAACAGAATTCACCTTTAGAAAACGGCTAGGCGATCATGTCTTAACCTTGAATTATCAAAAACCCTTCGAAGACGCTGGCAGCATTCAGTTTATAAGTTTAAAAGATTTTTTAATTGGGTTGGAGTGGGATTTGCCGAATGATGAATACTTGGTGAATAAATTTTATGTGGAGGTTGTAAGAACAAAATGGCAAAGCGGACGTGGCTTGCCAGATCCTACGGATGATATTCAGACAGAAGAAGACAATAGGGGCAATGAGTTTGGCGAAAGAGATGATATCTATAATAACTATCTCTATCGTTCGGGTTGGACTTACCATGATCAGGTGATCGGAAACCCATTGATTTTGACTTATCAGCATACACTTAATTTTCTGGCTCCTTACCCTGATTATGGGGTAGCCATCGCGAATAATAGATTAACGGCATTTCACCTTGGGTTAGAGGGTAATTTTAACTCCAAAATTACCTATAAAGGGTTATTTACATACTCAAAAAACTTTGGTACTTATGCCGGTCTATATGAGGGTAGGTTTAACTGGGGGGGGATTGATCGAGACCCTAATTTTGAGTACGTTTTTCGACCAGCAAGAAAACAATGGTATACTTCAGTTGAAGTTAATTATAACAAAGCGTTTAATGTAGAGCCTTTATCATTAAATATTAGGCTTGCGAGCGATTTTGGCCAGTTGTATAATGCCTCTGGTTTTGAACTGTCATTGTCATATAGATTGTCAAATTATTAATTCGAGAAAGTTCTGGCAAAAGATTTGACTTGTTTTAATATCTTTGTCTCGGCATAGTTTTTATGGTTTAATTAAAATTTTCAAGATTCAGGAGGTGGGAAAAAGGTTTAATAAATACTTTCCTTATTTATTCGTTATAGGAGAGATGATTGTTCTGACAGTCATCTTCTTTATTTCCATTTACATTGCCGAAGGTAAAATGGTTTTAGAGAAGTCCTATTTATTGCTTCTTTCTATCTATTTAGCTGTTTGGCCTCTTATTTCTTACCTGAATAAAGATTATAAAATTGGTAGAGCCGTTAGCTACTATAATACTTTTAAGAAAGCCTTCTTTAGTGTTTTTATTTTTATATCGGTAATTTCTATAGTTTGGGTATTCTCAGAAGCCCAATCACTGGAGCGACATTTTTTAACTGCTTTGGTTCTGCTTCTATTTCTTTGGTTAACCATATATAGGGTTTCGGTACACCTTGTATTAGATAAGTATAGAGAGTTTGGCGGTAATATTAGGTATGCAATAATACTCGGTAATGACGATTTGGGATCTAAATTATTTGACACCCTAAAAAAGAAAAGTCACTATGGGATTAGATGTCTTGGTTTTTATGGTGATCAAGGTAATAATAGTGGAACTCATCCTTATTTAGGTAGTTTCAGCGATTTTATAAAAGCCGATTTAGATAAGGTCGATCACATATATGTTAGCGAGAGAGCTCCAAAGTATGTGCTTGAAAGAGCCATTGAAATTGGGGAAAATAGCTTAAAGCGGGTAAAGCTTTTACCAGAGTTTAAGACCGAGGCAATTAAGAATTTTGTGTTACGTAGGTATGACGTAATCCCTGTAATTGATGTAAACAATTTACCGCTAGACGCGAAGGTGAATACTTTTGTGAAGAGAGCCTTCGATTTGGTTTTTGCCGCTATCGTGGTTGTATTTTTACTTAGCTGGATGTACCCTCTATTTGGCTTGATAATAAAACTAGAGTCAAAAGGACCAATATTGTTTAAGCAGCTAAGGCATGGGAAAGGGAATGCCCCTTTTTATTGTTACAAGTTTAGAACAATGATTGAAAATAGCGAGGCCGATTTTACTTGGGCCAGTAAGAATGACCCAAGAGTGACTAAGTTTGGTGCATTTCTTAGAAAAACGAGTTTGGACGAATTTCCTCAGTTTTTCAATGTTCTAATTGGTAATATGTCTATTGTAGGTCCACGTCCTCATCCGTTGTCATTAAATAAAACATACGAATCTAAAGTAGAGAAGTATGCGAAACGGCATGCTTATAAGCCAGGGGTAACTGGGCTTGCTCAGGCGATGGGTTATAGAGGTGAAATCACAGACTATTATCAAATGAGTTCGCGTGTCCGATTAGATCGTTTTTACCTGCAGAACTGGTCTTTCGTTTTAGATGTTAAGATTATTTTTCTTACCGTATACGCCTTAATGAAAGGTCAAAAGCTAGCTTATTAGGCCGACTTTACTATTCTACTCAGGTTACCTGTTTAAAACAATCTCTTTTTGAAACTCAACCTTGAAGCCCCAATTCTTGGAAGAGTAGTTTCCCCAGTTATATTCGGAGCCAACTAAGAGCTTATTATTCTTAATATTAATACCAGTGTTAAGCGCGATAGAGTTGTGCTCTATTGGTGCCGGAAGAGGCTCGAACTTTGTTCCCGTGTTTACGAACTGCCTAAAGGACAGTGAATATTGTATGTTTTGAATGCGACCCCGCGAATATAAGCTGAGGCCAGTGATTACATTGTTTATTGTATTGCCTTGGGTATTTTCTGGATTGAGAATTAGAAAAATTGGGCTTCCAATAACTTGATTGTTATAGGTCCATCCATTACGGTAAACACCATTATTAAGGAAGTTGTCCGGTCCAGAACCAATGCCGTCAAGAGAGCCGCCTTGGTTAGTGGTATTCACTATTTCAGCCCCTAGTTGATTGACAATACCCGATTTGTTAATCTGGCTTAACGAAAAACCATATAACCCAGCATTCCAGTTTTTTGGCTTTAATCCAGAGCCATCTTCCCATAACCACTGAATGTAATTGGTTACACGCCAATTTTCACCAATGGCTGCTTTTATTTGTAAATCCCAAGTTCCTAAATGATTCCCAAGAGCATTGAGTTTATCTGTTTGTAAAGCTCCTTCTCCTCCTTTACTTGCAATCATGATTCGCATGAAGTCTTTAATTCCTGTTGGTTGTTTAAAACTACCGTTTCTGCCTCCCCATTGGGCATTATGTGTTATTCCAAAATTGAATTCAACAGTAACATTTTTAGGGTGGAACTTAAAATGAAGGTACTTCTGATGAAGAAAGGAATTACTTTGATATCTATTGGCTTCTAACCAGCCATGAGCCATATATGCCTTTATACTAACAAATGATTTAAATAGAGGAAACCAGTCTTGAGTTTGAATAGAGAACTTTGGAATTGGTCGAGCATTATTTCCATTTACAAGGTTTCCGAACCCTAAGGCGGAATTGTAACCCATAAATTCTTCTTTTTGCCCTAAGGTAAAAAGAAAGCGAGAATAGCTAACTCCGATATAATTTTGAATAAAACTTCCGTGGAAATTATTCGATACGGTGCCTTGCCATTCAATTCCATAGAAATAATCTAGGCCTCCACTTTTATTGGCATCTTTATTTAATAGAAGCCCACTGTATATAAAGTTTGCCTCGTTTTTATTAAAGCGGTTGCTATTATTGCCTTCCATCCAAAAAGGCACACGCTCATCTGAAGCCGTAATTATACCTTGGTTTAATTTGAGCCTGTGCGTTTTTTGAATCGAATCACTAGGGATTTGGAATCCGAATAATTCTTGGCCAAAAAATAAAGACAATAGAATTGGTAGTTTTCTCAATAGCATATAATTGAGACACTAATCTACTCACTTAAGTTGTAACCTTATTTAATATAATGTTCGAAACTTTTATGATCCTTGTCGAACAGCTTTTCTTCTGGCAGAGACTTGAAATAATCGTAGGTTATTTTTAAACCTTCGGCACGCGATATTTTTGGTTCCCAGCCAAGTATTTGCTTGGCTTTATCAATGTTGGGTTGTCTTTGCATAGGGTCATCTTTTGGCAATGGCTTGTAAATGACTTTCTGTTGAGTGCCCGTTAGTTTGATAATTTCTTCAGCAAATTGAGAAATAGTAATTTCATCAGGATTACCAATATTGACTGGTTGCGCATAATCTGATAGTAGAAGACGATAAATACCTTCCACTAAGTCATCAACATAACAGAACGATCTTGTTTGTGAACCGTCTCCAAAAACAGTTAAATCCTCACCTCGTAATGCTTGGCCAATAAATGCAGGTAAAACGCGACCATCATTGAGTCTCATTCTTGGCCCGTAGGTATTGAAAATTCGAACTATTCGAGTTTCGAGTTTGTGATAGGTATGATAAGCCATCGTCATGGCCTCTTGAAACCTTTTAGCTTCATCATAAACTCCTCTTGGTCCTACTGGGTTTACGTTACCGTAATACTCCTCAGTTTGAGGGTGAACCATTGGGTCTCCGTATACTTCAGAAGTAGATGCGATAAGCATTCTAGCACCCTTGTTTAGTGCTAAACCTAAGAGGTTATGAGTGCCTAAAGATCCCACTTTAAGTGTTTGAATGGGGATCTTTAGGTAATCAATGGGGCTTGCTGGTGATGCAAAATGAAGTATGTAATCGAGTTTTCCAGCTACATGCACAAACTTTGAAACATCATGGTGATGAAATTCAAACTGTTCTAAAGGCATTAGGTGCTCAATATTGGATAAGTGACCCGTTATAAGGTTATCCATGCCAATAACGTGGTATCCTTCTTTAATAAAGCGATCACACAAATGAGAACCTAAAAACCCTGCTGCGCCTGTAATTAAAACTCTTTTCATAATTAAATGCCTATTCCGTAGTAATCGAAACCAAGGTTTTTAACCTCCTGCTTGTCGTAAATATTTCTTCCATCAAAAATTACTTTTGATTTCATTAGTCTTCCAACAACATCAAAGTTTGGAATTCTAAATTCTGGCCATTCCGTAACCAAAAGAAGTGCGTCTGCATCGATAAGTGTATCATACTCATCTTTTGCATAAGTAATGGTGTCTTTTAAGTCGTGCTTAGCTTCTTCCATGGCAATTGGGTCGTATGCTTTCACTTTGGCTCCCATTTCTAATAGCGCATTGATGATTACTATTGATGGTGCTTCTCTCATGTCGTCTGTTTTTGGTTTGAAAGAAAGCCCCCAAACGGCAAAGGTTTTACCTTTAAGGTCGCTTCCAAAATGAGATTTCACCTTGGTTACCATAACAGATTTCTGACGTTCGTTTACTTCTTCAACAGCTTTCAAAACAGACATGGTATATCCATTATCTTCAGCGGTTTTAATCAAAGCTTTTACATCTTTAGGAAAACATGAACCACCGTAGCCAACACCAGGGTAAATAAATTTATTTCCTATTCTGTTATCACTACCAATGCCTTTACGCACCATGTTTACATCGGCTCCCATGATTTCACAAAGGTTGGCGATGTCGTTCATAAAGCTAATCTTTGTAGCAAGCATTGAGTTTGCAGCATATTTAGTCATCTCAGCAGAGGGTACATCCATGAAAATAGTTGGGTGTCCGTTAAGTAGAAAAGGCTTATAAAGCTTTTTCATTATTTCTTCAGCTTTCTCTGATTCAACACCAACAACGATTCTATCTGGTTTTAAGAAATCGGCAATGGCTGCTCCTTCTTTTAAGAATTCAGGGTTCGAGGCCACATCAAAAGGAATGTCGACACCTCTCTTTTTCAAGGCTGCTGCCACCTCTTTCTTTACTTTTTGCGCTGTTCCTACTGGCACTGTACTTTTGGTTACCACTACCATGTAATTGTTCATATTTTCGCCAATCGACTTGGCTACAGCTAGAACGTATTTTAAGTCAGCACTTCCGTCTTCTCCAGGAGGGGTACCTACTGCAATAAATGCTGTTTCACAATCTTGAATGCTTTCTGCCAAATTGGTTGAAAAATGCAAACGCCCTTTTTCATAGTTCTTTTTAACCATGGTTTCTAAGCCAGGTTCGTATATAGGCATTATACCTTCTTTAAGGCCATCAATTTTCTTTTGATCAATGTCAATACAGGTTACATCAATACCTACTTCGGCAAAACATGTTCCTGTTACTAGGCCTACATAGCCGGTTCCTACTACTGCTATTTTCATTACTTAATTATTTTTCACAAAGGTTTGATAAATAAGGGTTGTATTCATTGAATTTAGTTGAACGTGCCAATCCATTAGGTAAGGGGTTTGATTTTAACGATAAATATCAAACATCTTGCTTTAGCGTTTTTTGCCAGTTCCAAGAATCCGTTAGCGAATCTTTTAACGACTTCTCAGTCTTCCAACCTAAGGTTTCAGAAGATTTAGTCACATCCGCGTAAATTTTTTCTATATCTCCACTTCTTCTTTCGCCTATTCTATAGTTTAACTTCACTCCAGATACTTCTTCGAAGGTATTCACAATTTCTAAAACTGTATTGCCTTTCCCTGTTCCAATATTAAAAATGTCGAAAGACAAATTAGCGTGTTTGGTTAGGTATTCTAAGCTTTTAACATGGGCTTTAGCTAAATCAACTACGTGGATATAATCTCTAACACATGAACCGTCTTCAGTATCGTAATCATCACCAAAAACGGTTAGTTGCTCTCTCCAGCCTGCTGCTGTTTGAGTAATAAAGGGAACCAAGTTATTAGGAATTCCTAATGGTAGCTCTCCTATTTCCGAGGAAGGATGTGCTCCTACAGGATTAAAATAGCGTAAGGCAATGGCTCTAAATGATTTGTCTGAAATAGAAGTGTCTTCAATAACCTCTTCACAAACCTGTTTAGTATTGCCATATGGTGACTCTGCCGTTTTCTTTGGGCTTTGTTCAGTTACAGGCAGTTGGTCGGGCTGGCCATAAACCGTACAAGATGAAGAGAAAATTAATTTTTCAACACCTTCTTCCTTCATTAATCGAATGAGGGTCATTAATGAACCCACATTATTTTCATAGTATTCTAAAGGCTTAGCTACAGACTCACCCACCGCTTTATATGCAGCGAAATGTATTACGCCAGAAATCTCGTGTGCTTTAAAAACTTGTCTAAATGCATCCTTATCATTACAGTCTATTTGATAAAAAGTAAAATCTTTGCCAGTGATATTCTTTAGCCCTGTTAAAACCGACTTTCTAGAATTAGATAAATTATCTACGATTATTGGGTTATAACCAGCATTATGGAGTTCAACCACCGTATGGGAACCTATATAACCAGCACCACCTGTAACAAGGATATTCTGCATATACACAAATTTAGAAGCTTAGAGGGATTAATTAATATCAAACCCTATTTTTGTACCGAAATACTAATGCAATATGTCGAATTCGATCGAAGAAATTAAGAAAGAGGTAGAAGCTTTTGTGGTAAGTTCTGAAGCGGAACTAGAAGCTTATAGAATGAGATTCATTAGCCGAAAAAGTGTTATTGGTGAGCTTTTCGGTAACATGAAGTCCGTTCCGGCTGAAGAAAGAAAGGCTTACGGACAAGATGTTAATGCTTTGAAGAACCTTGCTGAAGAACGCTTTCAGTTTCATATTGATAGTTTAAAATCTGGGTCGAAGAAGACGGAAGATCACCCAGACCTTACTTTACCACCAATTGAAAGTCAGTTTGGAACAATTCATCCATTAACCGCAACGCGCCAAAGGTTCATCGAAATTTTTGAAAGAATTGGTTTTAATGTTTCTTCTGGGCCTGAAATTGAAGATGACTGGCACAATTTTACTGCACTGAACTTTCCTGAAAATCACCCTGCCAGAGAAATGCAGGATACTTTCTTTTTAGAGAAAAACCCCGACATCGCTTTAAGAACACATACCTCTTCTGTTCAGATTAGAGTAATGGAAAATGAGAAGCCCCCTATCAGAACGCTTTCTCCAGGAAGGGTTTTTAGAAATGAGGCGATTTCTGCCAGAGCACATTGTGTATTTCACCAAATGGAAGGTTTATACATAGATAAAGGTGTTTCGTTTGCCGATTTAAAGCAAACGCTTTACCATTTCGCTAAGGAAATGTATACCAAAGATACTCAAGTACGATTTAGACCTTCTTATTTCCCTTTTACAGAACCAAGTGCAGAGATTGATATCTCTTGTCAGATATGTCATGGCGAAGGATGCAATATTTGTAAATACAGCGGTTGGGTAGAAATTGGTGGTGCCGGAATGGTAGACCCAAATGTGCTAGAAAACTGCGGTATTGACTCTTCTGTGTATTCTGGCTTTGCCTTTGGAATGGGAATAGAGCGTATTACCATGCTTCGGTACGGAATTAAAGATTTACGTTTGTTTACGGAAAATGACATTCGCTTTTTAAAGCAGTTCAATTCATTATGATGCAATTAGAGGATATTAAGAAAATAGGTGTAGTTGGGGCTGGAACTATGGGGCAGGGAATTGCTCAGATTTCTGCTTTGGCAGGCTACACTGTTGTGCTATACGATCTTCAGTCTTCAGCTTTAGACACTGCTAAAAATAATATTGGCAAAAATCTAGATAAGGGAATTGAGCGAGGTAAAGTTACTGCTGAAGAAAAAGATCAAGCACTTTCTAGTATTGCTTTTACTACCGATTTTGAATTACTAAAGGCCGATATTATTATTGAAGCCATAGTAGAGAGACTTGACGTAAAAAAGGAGCTGTTTGAAAAATTAGAAAATCAGAATTCTGACAAAACCATTTTAGCTTCAAACACTTCTTCCATTCCTATTACAAGAATAGCAAGAGATTTGAGGCACCCAGAGCGTTTTGTAGGAATGCACTTTTTTAATCCTGCCCATATCATGAAACTGGTTGAGGTAATTTCTGGGGTAGCAACTTCAGACGATACTTCAAAAGTAGTTTACGAATTGGCTAAAGTATTAGGTAAAGTGCCTGTTATGGCTAAAGATGCTCCTGGCTTTATTGTTAACCGAGTAGCGCGTAACTTCTATGTTGAAGGGTTAAAAGTACTGGAAGAAGGAGTTTCTGATGTGAAAGGAATCGATCGACTGGTAGAGGCTTCGGGTTTTAAAATGGGCCCTTTTAGACTGATGGATCTGATTGGTGTGGACACTAATTTTTCTGTAACCACCTCAATGTTCAATGCATTTCATCAAGACCCAAAATTCAGACCTTCTCGTATTCAAGAACAAAAGGTTGATGCTGGCCATCATGGCCGTAAATCAGGAAAAGGATTTTATGATTACTCGGCTTAGAGTAGCTCTTCGATCAATTTGTCGATAGTAATACCTTCGGCTTCTGCTTTAAAGTTTCTTACGATTCTATGGCGTAGGATTGGTTTAGCCACGGCTTTCACGTCTTCAATGTCAGGCGAATATTTATTATTTAGCAAGGCATTACATTTGGCAGCAATAATTAGGTTTTGCGAAGCTCTTGGCCCAGCACCCCACTCTACATATTCCTTAGTAATGGCTGGAGCTCTTTCTGAATCAAATCTGGTTTTGTGAACGAGATTTACCGCGTATTCAATTACGTTATCGGCAACAGGCACTCTACGTACCAAATGTTGGTAGGCTAGTACTTCTTCAGCACCCAGTACTTTATTCACTATTTTTTGCTCATCGGTAGTTGTTCCTTTTACGATGTCTACTTCTGATGCAAATGATGGGTATGACAATTGAATGTTGAATAAGAAACGATCTAGCTGAGCTTCTGGTAAAGGATAGGTTCCCTCTTGCTCAATAGGGTTTTGAGTAGCCAGAACGAAAAAAGGTTTTTGTAATGGAAACGTTTGTCCAGCCACTGTAACCGCATATTCTTGCATGGCCTCTAACAAAGCGGCCTGTGTTTTGGGAGGAGTTCTGTTGATCTCATCTGCCAAAATAATGTTGGCGAAGATTGGGCCTTGAATAAATTTGAAATTTCTGTCTTTGTCCAAAGTTTCAGCCCCCAAAATATCTGAAGGCATTAAGTCTGGAGTAAACTGAATTCGGTTGAATTTTAGGTCTAAAGCGGAAGAGATTGTGCTAATCAGTAAAGTTTTAGCCAAGCCAGGAACGCCTACCAAAAGGCTGTGGCCCTGACAAAAAATCGAAGTCAAAAGTAGGTTAACTACTTCATCTTGACCAATAATTACTTTTGAAATTTCCTTTTTAAGAATGTTGAAATCCTCAAAAAATTTATTTGCAAGGGCTACTTCCGACTTTACTTCTTCCATTCTTATTAGTTATTCGTTATGCCGCAACGGTTAAATTCAGGATCAACCATTACGTAAACTTCTTTCATTTTTTCTTTAATATACTCTCTTCTTTTTTGATCTTTCTTCATACCCAAAGTAGCTGCTCTTAACTTTTCGTAGTCATCAGTCATGTTGGCCCTATGTGGCCCTACTTTAGATTTGTAATATATGATTCTTACAGCTTTTGAGCCATCCAACATTTCAATGATTTCTGGCTTTGAAATATCACCTTCAGACATTTCATCAATGATAAAAAACATGGTTGGGTCTAAGTTCTCGGCTGAGATTTTATTGGTTCCAAACTGACCAGTCAAAAAACCACCATTTGCTTTTGTACCCTCATCATCTGAAAATTGTTTCGCAGCCGAGGCAAAAGTTATACTATCGGATAATATAAGGGTTCTAAGGCTATCTAATTCATTAGAAGTTCTTTGAATATCTTGCTCTGTTGGTTTAGGAGTAATTAAAATATGGCGTGAATTGTATTCGTTTCCACGCTTTTCTATGAGCTGAATGAGGTGAATTCCGAATTGGGAAACCACAGGCATAGAGATTTCGCCAGGCTTAAGCGCTAAGGCTCCCGCTTCGTAAGCAGGATCCATCTGGCCTCTTTTAGCAAGACCTAGATTTCCGCCATTGGGACCACTTGGGCCTTCAGAGTTTTCAATGGCTAAGATTTCAAAATTTTCTCCATTCATAGCCCTTTCCCTAATTTTCATCAACTGATCTTTTACCTTTTGTACTTCAGCTTCGTTTGGTACAGGTTTTTTAACAATTACACCAATTTCAAATTCGGTATTAAAAAGAGGTAAACTGTCTTTAGGAATATTATTGTAAAACTTACGGATTTCTGCCGGGGTAACCGTTACTGAACTTAAGATGAACTCTTCCTGAGCACTTACTTTTAATTGTTCTTCAACGTTGGGTCTTAATTCATCCATTAGTTGATCGATAGACTTTCCATAGGCTTCTTCAATAGCGCGTTCCGAACCCATTTGCTGAACTATGTTTTGCATTCTCATTTGGAGTTCATAATCTACCCTTCCTGCATCTACATCTACAGAATCTATCTCAGACATAGCAAGCATGAGTTTAGTTTCGATCATTTGCTCCAAAATTAAACAGCGGGCATCTCCTGTGAAGTTTGCAGCCTCGCCACTCGATAAAAATCCAGCGTAAGCCTGTTCTATTTCGCTTTTAAGAATAATGTGATTATCCACTTTGGCGATAATCTTATCTACTACTTCTTGCCCAAAAGTTATGTTGAGTGAAAGCACTGTAAACAGTATTGCTGCCAATCCTTTATTTATATATCTCGTAGTCCTCATTTTTTTTCGCTCTTTCATAAACTTTATTCTCCAGACTCTTGGCAATCTCTACCTTACGCTTGTTAATTATAATATTCTTGATGTCTTCCTTAACGTACTCCAATGGAGAAACCTGCTCAGACAGTTTGAATTCGTGAATTCTGAAAAGGTAAAGATATAGAGAATCTGATTCTTCAACGTATCGGTTTCTTCTTAGAAATTGAATCTTATTTTCAATAGTGGAAAAAGGTGAGTTTTTAGTCAAATCATCAAAGTTAATCCACGTAGAATCTTGTAGAGAAAAGTCGCTTGCAAATTGAAATCCATAAGATTTAAGCGACTCTAAGTCCTCTGGTCTATCGGATTTCATCCACCTTCTTACGTCTGCTTTCTTTTGTGCGGCCTGCAATATTTTTAAATATCGGCCTCTTAAAATATTTTGCCTAAGCTGAAAATTATCAATATTGTCGCTGTAGTATTGCTTAATTTCTTCTTCGCTTACTTCTCGATTGAGCTGTTGCTCTACCATTAATTTTTGGTACTCATAAGAAATGAGCGTATAGCGGTAAGCTTCTACTTTTCTTTGAATTTCAGTCTGATCAATTTTGCTATTGCTGGATGCTTCTCTAACAAACAATTCCTTCTTTATCCAAGTATCAATAAATCGCTCAGTGATTCTAGCACTGTCTTCTTCAGACATACTGGGGTCGGTTAAATCACTAATGTCTGTTTTATATAAAAAGGTATTGCCCACCCTTGCCACAAGGTTTTCGGTGTTGTCCATTTTGCTTTCAGATTCCATACCAAGAAACTCGCATGAGCTAACGGCAAGTAAAATGATAAGCAATATGTAGTATTTACCTTTTTTCATCAGAAGCAATTTGCTTCAATAGTTTTGTGTCAATTTCAATCCTATTGGCCTTTCTTAAAGATTTCACCCATTCTTTTTCTAACCAATCCTGATAGTCGGCCATAACAAGGCCTTTTATTTCTTCTAAACGATATAAACCTTTAGGGATTATTTCTTCAATGGCGTAAACTCGCTTTTCAGAAAGCTGACTGAAAAGAACATGTTCTTTCCAGTTTTGTGCGAAATTAGGTAAATCCTCTCGTTGATATGTTCTTTTAGCAATTTTTAACGCACTAAATACTTCAGGCTCAAGCTGAGCTTTAAGTGCGTTTTCAAACGGAGTACTCTGATCCCATTTGAAAGTATCAACCACCTTTTCAAGACTTTCTGAATTGGCTGACTCAATAACCCAAACCGAAGCCCTTTCTGGAGCAACATAGTTTTTTTGGTTTGAGTTGAAGTAGGAGTTAAGGCCGATGCTATCTTCTACAGCTTTATTCCAAACCTCTTTTTCCATGATTTCGAAAAGCATTAAACCTTCTTTATACTCGTTGAGTAAAAATCCGTATTCTGGATATTTTTCTGGAGCGAGGCTGTCTTCGTAAAGAATGATTTGCTCGCGTTCAAACAACTTATAGCGGTTCCAAAGTGTGGTAACGGTAATTTGGTTTGCATTGCCCAACGATCTAAAGAATTCAGAATACAGGATTTCTTTATTGCCGATTTTAAAAACAGTTTGATTGTTGAGGCTGGCTAAATCTAAATTAGGTAAACCAACAGCAGCAATTTGGGCTATGGTATTTTGGAGTTTAGGTAAGTCTTGTTCAAACCCATTTTCGTTTTTGAGTTTATTGACCAATACCTCTGGTGATAATTGATTTCTACCCGAACGTCTTATATTTTCAGAAATTTTCGTTCTCATTTCTTCCAATGAAGGCATTTCTTCTACGGCATCAAGGCGGATAATGTGCCAGCCATATGATGCCTCTAAAGGCGGAGCAATATCGCCAGGGGTTTCAATGCTGTAAGCAACTTTTAAAAATTCATCTGGTAATTCTCCAGTTCCCGCATAAGGTAGAGAACCTCCATTGAGCCGCGTTTGGCTATCATCTGTGTATTGTTTGCAAAGCGCTTTCCAGTCGCCTCCGTTTTGAATAGAATCGTAAATCGTTTTAATCAATTGGTTTCCACTTTCTCTTGAGCGGCCATTTTTAGTCAGAAAAATGTGTGAAGTTTTTACCCTGCCTTTGGCTAACCTCTTGTCGTTTACTTTAATGATATGATAACCGAACTGCGAACGGATAATTTTCGAAATACCACCTACGGGCGTTTCATAAGCCCCATTTTCAAAAGGGTAAACCATAGACATGGCAGTAAACCAGCCTAGGCTTCCACCATTTTTGGCCGATCCATCTTGTGAGTTGGTTTTAGCCAAGAGCGCAAAATCAGCTCCGTTTAGGGCTAAACTTCTTAGGCTGTCTGTTTTCTGAAAAGCAGCCAAGGTATCCATAGGGTTGGATTCGTTGGCTATTCTGATAAGGATATGTGAAGCATTAACCTCATATTTTAGCCTATCATACACTTCTAAAATAAGCCCTTCTTCAGATACCGGGTTTTGTAAATAAGGCTTTTGAATTTGGGCGATATATCCATTGTATTCATTCTGAAATGTTTCTGAATTACCAATACCAGCTTTTTTAGCCGCCAATACTTTCAGCTTAAAGTCAATATATTGGTTTAAATACTTTTCAAGCGAATCGTAAACTAAAGGTGTATTTGCCTTATGGTTTTTATTAAATGCATAAAGAAATTCGGCTTTAGAAATAGAAACACCATTGAGCTTAGCTATGCTTTGGCTTTCTTGAAAAGCCATAATTGGGGCAAAGGAATAGAAACAGAAAGTGAATATTGCTAGAAAACGCATGACAGGGTTACTTTTCGAAAGTCACATTTTTGAACAAGCGCAAGGTGTTTTGATTCGGGCTTGAATCAAATTCTATTTTGTCCATGATTTTCTTCACCAACATAATGCCTACACCTCCCTTTTGTTTGGTACGGATTAAATCGCCCAAAATAGGTTCGTTGTATTTTATAATGTCGAAGGCAGCACCTTTGTCGATAATATCAAACCAAACACCTTCTTTATTAAAGCTGATGGAAATTTTGACGTAATCCTCAAGGTCTGAACATTGGCCATGGATAATAATGTTTGCACATACCTCATCCACTGCCAACACCATCATATTGGTTTCAATATCAGGCACAGAATGCTCATGTAACACTTTGGTTACAAATTTCCGCATTAACCTGAGTTTGTTTTTGCTGTAAGGTATGTTAAAACTATAAGCCATTTATTTCCGCTAAAGCTTCTTCTTTTGTTTTTCTAATTATAAGCAATTGGTCTAAGCCGAGTATGCCAAAAACTTTGAGCACTTTTTCGGATAGGCCGTAAATAATAAAGGTGGTATTGGTTTGATTAATTTCTTCGATGTAGGACATGAATACGCCCAGCCCAGCAGAAGAAATATAGTTAAGGTTAGTGCAATCTACTATGATATTACTATGGCTTTCGTCAAAAGCCGAGCGAAGCCCCTTGTCCAACTTTATGGAAGAACTGGCATCTGCATCTCCTGTTACGGTAATGGAGATATAATTGTTTTCATTGGTCTGTACAATTTCTAACATAAGCTTTTATACGTTCTTTATTTGAACTTGATCACCACCATAGTGTAGTCATCATTTAAATTTTTATCCTCGCAAAACTCAAAGAGCTTTTTAATAAATGTTTTTTGAATTGAAACCGCATCGTATTTGGCATTTTCGGTCAATATTTTTTTCATCCTCTCGTATCCAAATTCCTCTCCAGAATGATTGGAAGCTTCAGAAATGCCATCGGTGTATAATACTATGATGTCATCTTTTTGGAAAGTCATTCTATTAACGAATACATAGTTTTTAAAACTGTCGTTACGTAAAATTCCCAACCCTAAACCCTTATTTTCAAGAAATTCGGCACTTGCGTTTTGGCTAGAATAGAAGAGCGTTGGGCAATGGCCAGCCCTAGAATATTCAACCGATCTACGCTCGGTATCAATCACAAAATAGGAAAGTGTGATGAATGAGGTTTTCTCTAAACAGCCACTCAAGGCTTTGTTGGCCTTTACCAAAAACTCATCGGGGGCAAGATCTAACTGAACCAAGCTTTGAAAAATGCCCTTCATTTGCGACATGTGGAAAGCGGCTGAGGTTCCTTTTCCAGAAACATCTCCAATAACCACAACAAACTTATGATCGCTCAGCTTAAAGGTATCATAATAATCACCCCCAACTTCATCTGGAGCCTGAGTATAAGCATGAATCTGGAAACAAGAATCGTGATCTAAGTTCTCGGGCAAAAGTGCTCGCTGTACTTTTTTGGCAATGTTGAGCTCTTTTTTATATCGTTCGTTTTCTAACGCTTCGCCCAAAAGGCGGAAGTTTTCAATAGAAATGCTCGCTTGGCTGGCAAAAGTATTGATGATGTTAATCATCTCTTTGTTAAAGCCATCGCTAAGTTCGTTAAGCAAATACATGTGGCCTGCCACTTTTTCTTGAATTACTAAAGGAACAATAAGAACTGACCTGAAATTGGATTTCTTGAAAACAACTAAAGTTTGGTCTTGCTCTGTGGCCTTTGAAAGCGGGTTTTTAAGTACCGATTTTTGCTTACTTGTTTTGATTTGTTCTATTACCTCCAGTCGGTTTGTAGGGCTCAGATTTTTTCTTCTGACTTCTAACTCTTCAGTTTCTTGCTTGTTCCGATTGATTTCTAACCATCCTGCATCAGCGTATACCGCACTCATTGAGCTGGTTAATAGAATATCGAAAATTTGGTTTTCGTTCTCTCCTTGTTGAATAGATTGGCTTAAGCGCTGGAAGTTAATGGCCTCCTCCATTTTCTTCTCAAAAACAGATGAGGTAGGAAGGTTGAAAAGAATTACGAGAAGTGAGAAAATGCTATAAAAAAGCAAGAACACAAACAACGAAATAACAAAGAGGTTATCAATGGATTTTAGATTATCCATTGTGTCCTCACCGGGCACATAAATTGAGGTAAAGAAATAGCCAAGGTAAATCGTAATCAGTAAAATGAGCAAAATGCTTTTCCACTTTTGCTTAAAATTTAGGTAAGCTACCCACTTTAAGTTGGCCGATAGAATAAGGGCCATTAGCGTAATTATTCCGAATAGAACTTTGAACAAATCACTGGTTTGAAGTTCTGCACCTGTGAGGTCGAAAAATATGGAAAGCAACACGATTCCTTCGAACACATTCCACCATAACACCAATCTTTTAGATTTTTGGTAGAGAATAAGCTTTTTCCATACAGTAAAAGTGGAAATTAGAAAAACAGAAACCATCCCAAACCTGAGGCTAAAAAGTACCTCCTCTAAGAATGGGTTTTTGGAAAGTGCAGAATCGGCAATAGAGCTGTTGAATAGTCCAATAGCAACGGAAACCAATGTGGCTACCAAGCCTATAGCAAACACTCGCCAGAGGTAATCTATAAAGTCTGTGCTTTCTAATCTTGTGATTCTAAGGCGGTAATACAGCACCAGGAAAACAAAAAAGAAGTCCATAATAAGGACAGGGACGACAGGGGAAATACCTAAATCGACATCGCTTCTGAAGGCCAAAACCTGCAAAACATCCAACAGCGTCATGATTAGCCAGAGTAGCAGGGCTACCACTAGGCTAATACGCATGTAGAATTTTTTTGTAAGCTTGGTTTTCATCAGTTTTTAGACGCGCCCGAATTTACGAATTTAACGCTACGGCCAAATCTTAAAACTAAACTTTAAGTAAACGGCTTATCTCAGGTTTATACCTAACTCTTTGAGTTGTGCTTCATCAATAGTAGAAGGCGAATCAATCATTACATCTCTGCCCGAAGTGTTTTTAGGGAAGGCAATGTAATCTCTGATGCTGTCTGAACCACCAAACATGGCGCACAGTCGATCGAAACCAAAGGCAATCCCACCGTGTGGAGGTGCACCATATTCGAAAGCGTCCATTAAAAAGCCGAACTGGGCTTTGGCTTCTTCCTCAGTAAAACCTAAGTGTTTAAACATCAGCTGCTGCGTTGCTCTGTCGTGAATTCTGATTGAACCACCACCAATTTCAACACCGTTAATGACTAAATCGTAAGCATTGGCCCTTACTTTTCCGGGGTCGGTATCGAGCAAAGCCATGTCTTCCGCTTTTGGCGAAGTGAATGGGTGGTGCATGGCGTGGAAGCGCTCGGTTTCTTCATCCCATTCCAATAGAGGGAAATCGATTACCCAAAGTGGCTGAAAAGTATTTTTATCGCGTAAGCCCAATTCTTTACCCATGTGCAAACGCAATTCGCTCATTTGTTTACGGGTTTCGTTTGCGGTTCCGCTAAGTACTAAAATTAAGTCGCCAGCTTTTGCTCCAGCTTTATCTGCCCAAGCCTTTAAGTCTTCTTCAGAATAAAATTTATCTACTGAAGATTTGAAAGTGCCATCGGCATTGCATTTTACATACACCAATCCCTTGGCACCAATTTGTGGTCTTTTCACGAAATCAGTCAGGGCGTCTAACTGCTTGCGGGTGTATTCGGCACAACCTTCGGCACAAATTCCAACCACCAATTCTGCCTGATCGAAAATGCTAAAACCTTTGTTTTGTGCTAGCTCGTTCAGTTCAACAAACTCCATCCCAAAACGGATGTCGGGTTTGTCGTTGCCGTATTTGCGCATGGCATCGGCATAAGTCATGTGAGGGAAGTCGCCCAATTCTACACCTCTTACGGCAGAGAACATATGGCGGGTCATGCCTTCGAATGTATTCAGAATGTCTTCTTGATTTACGAAAGACATTTCGCAGTCTATTTGAGTAAACTCAGGCTGACGATCGGCCCTAAGGTCTTCATCTCTAAAGCATTTTACGATTTGGAAATACCTGTCGAAACCAGAAACCATCAGCAATTGCTTAAAGGTTTGTGGCGATTGAGGCAGCGCATAAAATTCGCCTTGATTCATTCTAGAAGGCACCACAAAATCACGGGCTCCTTCTGGCGTAGACTTGATCAAAACAGGCGTTTCAACCTCAATAAAGTCTTGTTCGGCTAAGTAATTACGAACAGCCATGGCCAGTTTAGAACGCAATTGCAGTTTGCTGCGCACTTCGTTTCTTCGTAAATCCAAATAGCGGTATTTCATTCTGAGTTCTTCACCTCCATCGGTGTCGTCTTCAATAATGAAAGGAGGAACCTTTGAGCCATTCAAAATTTCTAGGCTTTCTACTTTAATTTCGATGCCTCCTGTAGGAATGTTATCGTTTTTAGAATAGCGTTCCACCACGGTTCCTGTTGCTTTCACAACGAATTCGCGCCCTAGTTTTCTGGCTGTTTCCAACACTTCGGCAGGTGTACTTCCTTCTTCAAAAGAAAGCTGAGTAATTCCGTATCGGTCTCTTAAGTCGGTCCACATAAGGCCGCCTTTATCGCGCGACCGCTGTACCCAACCACAAAGTGTAACTTGCTCGTTGCAATTGCTTTCTCTTAATTCGCCACAGGTATGCGTTCTTAACATGGTATGCTTTCGTAAAATTGAGCCGCAAATTTAGTAATTGTTTTAGCAAATGGGGCTAATATTAGGCTTCAATCGAAAGAGACTTTTAATCTTTGCTTATTCTAAAAAGATTTTCGCTTTCAATGGCCTGTTGGGTAAATAAAACGTTTGAACTTTGGAACTATCAGTACATAAAGACGAGTTTTTCATGGGTGAGGCTTTAAAGCAAGCCCAAATGGCTTTCGACAGGGGAGAAGTACCTGTTGGGGCGGTGGTAGTCGCTGAAAAACGAATTATTGCCCGAGCGTATAATCAAACGGAGCAGCTGAATGATGTTACTGCCCATGCAGAAATGCTGGCACTTACTTCGGCCTTTAATTATTTGGGGGCAAAATACTTAAAAGAGTGTACTTTGTATGTTACGTTAGAGCCTTGCGTCATGTGTGCTGGAGCTCAATATTGGGCGCAACTTGGCAAATTGGTATACGGAGCCAAGGATATTCGAAGAGGATACAGTATTCATGACAGAAACTTGCTACATCCTAAAACAGAAGTGGTAGGTGGCTTGTTAGCTTTAGAGAGCGAAGCGCTTATGAAATCGTTTTTCGCTAAATTGAGACCATAAATTTTTGTTCAACATATAATCATAAATAAACATGGCATTTAAACTTCCAGATTTACCATATGCATTTGACGCGCTTGAACCGCACGTAGATGCAAGAACGATGGAAATTCATCACGATAAACATCATGCAGGTTATACTAACAACCTGAATGCAGCAATTGAAGGTACTGAAATGGAGGGCAAAAGTATTGAAGAGCTTTTGGCCAATCATATGGACAATGCAGCAGTAAGAAATAACGGTGGTGGTTATTATAACCACGATCTTTTTTGGAAAGTAATGTCTCCAAATGGTGGAGGTAAGCCTTCTGGCGATTTAGCCGCAGCAATCGATTCAGCTTTTGGTTCTTTCGATGGCTTTAAAGATGCTTTCTCAAAAGCAGCAGCGACAAGATTTGGTTCTGGTTGGGCTTGGCTTTGTGTTCACCCAGGAGGCAAAGTAGAAGTTTGCTCTTCTCCTAACCAAGACAACCCAATGATGCCAAATGTAGGCTGTGGTGGAAAACCAATTTTAGGGCTTGATGTTTGGGAGCACGCTTATTACTTGAACTACCAAAACAGAAGACCTGATTATATTAGTGCTTTCTTTAACGTAATTAACTGGGACGAAGTAACCAGAAGATACAACGAAGGAAAGTAAGATTCTAAAATCTTGATGAATTCAAAACCACCTCTGCAAAGGGGTGGTTTTTTTGATTTGGCTAAAGTCTCCAATTTTCAATATTCAGGCCATTTATTGGAGCATAGTGTTTTTCATTATTTGTCACTAATGTAAGATCATTTTCGATTGCAATTCCAGCAATGAGGAGGTCGGATGTTCCAATAGTAATACCTGACTGCCTAAGTTCAGCATATTTACCTCCAGAAATTCTGGCAGACTCCTCTGATAAATGAATAATTGTATTATTGCTTACAAATTCTTCGAAATCATTGAGTTGCTTCTGAGCATTTTTGAATTTAAGACCTCCAATAATTTCAAAATAGGTAATGATTGATACGTTGATTTGATCGTATTCTTTTAGGTGCTCAGTGAACTCCCGAAAAACATTAGGCTCACCTCGAAAATAAAAGGATAGTATATCAGTATCGACTAAACACTCTGTCATAAAATTTGACGGTCGTTACTCCTCCTGGCATGAAGGTCTTCTGTAAGGTCAGAAAATAGGTCTTCACTTAAATCACTCCAAGAGCCAGCTAGCTTTAGGGTTTCTTCTTTTGATTTGAATTTACTTTCAATTTTATTCAACTCTTTACTTAACTCGGTAAGTTTATCCGTGGAAAGCATCTGAATTTTTCTAATCAGACTGTTTCTTAATTTGTTTCTGATTTTCATAAGTTAAAAATAAGAAGAATTCGAAAGTTTATGTAATTCTGCGATTTATTCATTTCAAGGCTACAATCTGTTTGAAGGTCATTTTCAAAGTAAAAGGAGTCGAATTCGACACCTTAAAACCCTATTAATTTGATTTAATGGCAATCAGTTGTTACAAAACCTTACCCAAAACCCCAATCAATCTATCCACTTCTTCCATTGTATTGTAATGCACAAAACTGACGCGTACTGGGCCGCCTTTGGCTTCTAAGCTGAGGGATTGCACCAATTTTTTGGCATAGAAATCACCGAATCGAATACCGATACTGTGCGGGTCAACTTGCTTAACAATGGCTTCGCTCTTTAAAGTATCATGATGAAAGGCAATGGTGGACACTCTTCTTTTCTGATCCCCATTTTGCACACCAAGGATGGTGACCGCGTCTTTAGTCTTTAGGAAATCAATAAAACGATTGGCCAGCGCTTCTTCATGGGCGGCAAACAAATCGAAGCTTTTCTGAAATTTCAATTGGTCATCTGTCTTGGTGTCATTTGGATAATGATGGTCGTGAACATCTCTCAAATATTCCGTAAGCCCAGCCATGCTGTAGGTCAGTTCAAAATTCTTATTGCCAGGCTGAAGTTTGTAGGGTACTTCTTTAATAAAGTAGTGGTTAATTCCTGCCATAGCCTCCAGAATTTCTAGTTTTCCATACATCAAAGCGCAATGGGGTCCATACACTTTATAGCAACTGAATACATAAAAATCGACATCCAAAGCCTGCACATCTACCAAACGATGAGGGGCCAGGGCAACGCCATCCACACAGAATAAGGCACCTGCTTGATGCACCACTTTGGCTACTTCGGCAATTGGATTAATAGTGCCTAAAATATTGGAGGCATGCACCATGGTCACCAGTTTCGTTTTGGCAGAAAGCAATTGCTTTAAGTCTTCAATTTCAAATTCTAGGCTATCAGGATTTACCTCCCAAATTTTCACTACAATACCTTTTTCTTGTAAATCCATCCAAGGAGAACAGTTAGATTCATGTTCGGAATTGGTGGTGATTACCTCGTCTCCAGCTTTCCATGCTTTTGAAAGCGTTAGGCTCAAAAGCCTGAACATCATGGTGGAGGAATGCCCCATCACGATTTCTTTTGGGTCTTTGGCATTCACAAGCTTGGCCATTTCTTGAGTAGCAAAGGCCACTTTCTCTCCCGCTAGGCGCGAAATTTCATAAGAAGCTCCGTGCTGTACATCGTAGTTCAGCAGGTATTCAGAAATTCTTTCCACAACAGGTTTTAGGGTTTGAGAACCACCTGCGTTATCCATATAGACAAAACCACTGCTAAGTGCAGGGAAGTAACTTCTAACAAAATCGAGATCGAGTTGAGGATTGTTCATAGACTGGCAATTAAATCGATAATATAAGAAAGGGTAGCGATCTCTGCTACCCTTTGTTTTTAAATGGCGAACAAGTTGAAACCTTTTACTTTTTCTCAGTTAATTGATCTATTTCTAGAAAGGGTTTTTTGATTAAAGAAAGCCCAAATGCAGCAGCAGCGGCTGAAAACACTGAATAGTCAAGCGGGGCTTTTAGGCCAAACGAAAAGACCATGGATAACCCAAAAACCAGAAGCAGAGCACCACTCAATTGAGCAGTAAGCTTGGTTTTAAAACCTAGGATAAGAAATATTGCAAATATGACTTCTAGAATAGTGGCGCTCCAACCCATAAAGGGCACTAAACTTTCGGGTGCCCATGGAACCATACTTTCTGTATAAGCCAAAAAAGCCTCCATATTTCCCCAAGTTGAAATTTCTGCAGGCCAAAACCCAAACCTGTCGGCTACTGCGGAAAGGAATGCCATGCTTAAGGCTAGCCTCAAGAATACTTTTATCCAGTGTGCTTTCATACTATTTTTGGTTTACTCGGTGTTTTCCAGGTTCAAACCTAAAAGCATCCATCAGTCTATTCCATGTATTGATCTGAGCAATGGCTAAGGTAAGGTTAGCAATCTCTTTTCTGGAGAAAAATTTTCCCAAGTTTTCAATATCCTCATCACTTACTTCATTCTGACTCAGCAGTGTTAGTTTTTCCGCATAGCTTAATACCGCCCTTTCTTTATTAGAATAATATGGAGCTTCTCTCCATGCCGAAATTGAATAGAGCTTGAGTTCTGTTTCGCCAGCGGCAATAGCTTCTTTGTAATGCATATCCAAACAGTATACACAATGGTTAATTTGAGAAATTCTGAACCTCATTAACTCTAGGAGTCCATGGTCTAAGCCACAATTGCTTAAGTAAGTTTCTACGCCCATGGCTGCTGCATACAAACCATTGGGTAATTCTGAATGTGAAAATCGTTGCATAATTTCTAGCGTTTTGTGATAACACAAATCTCGCAACGGTGAGCTGGCTAATACTTAAACCAGTTTAAGAAAATAGATTTTCACTCTCCCTTCTTCTTTTTCTTAGCTTTAATCATGCTGAAAAACTCAGGAGTGAAGCCCAAATAGGAAGCCAGCATTTTTTGAGGTACTCGTTGAGCAAAAGGCCCAGTGGCATTATTAAAATTGTCGAGCATTTCTTCCCTACTCAGGTTGAAGATCAATTGTAAGCGATTAAGAGATGCAATCAATGTTTTTTCGGCTATAATCCTAAATAACCTTTCTACTTTTGGCACTTTTAGACAGAGTGCTTCCATTTTGGCTTTATCTAGTTTTAGAAGCTCGGCATTTTCTAATGCTTGAATATAATGTTGGGAAGGCTTTTCGTTCACAAAACTATCGTGCTCAGTAATCCACCAGTTTTCAATGGCAAAAAGAAGGGTTTGTTCAATGCCCTTTTCATTAAAATAGAAGGTTCTTAAACAGCCACTAAGAATAAAATATTGAGCGCGACAAACTTGATCGGGCTCCAATAGAAACTTCTTTTTCTTAATCTCGATCTTTTCTAAATGATCTAGGAATATTTCGAACTCATTTTCATCGAAAACTACATAGCGGTTAAGGTAGTTTTTGAGGGCTTCTTTTTCTGCTTCTGAAATGGAGTTCATGCCAACAAATTAAACAGAGTTTGGGTCGAAAAAAACAAAAAAAGGGATGCTTTTGGCACCCCTTTCTCTCAAACAAAAATTCAAAACCTATCAGTGTAATTTCTTAGCTATCAAATCGATTTTGGGCTTTGCATCTTCTCTACCCAATTCCAGTGCTTTTTGATAATTTTCTAAAGCCTGTTTGTAGGTAGATTTTTTCTTGCTAGGCGCCAATTTTGTTCTCTGTGCGGCAAGAGCATAAGCCTCGCCTCTGGTGAAATAGGAGTCTGCCTCACTAATTTGGAAGGCCGATTTCATGGCTGAAATTTGCTGATCCAAAAGTTCTAATTCCATTGTTTTTGCTTCAATCATTTCATCTTGGCTCAAGATGGTTTCCGCCTGAATACTATTCAATGCTACCAACTTTTGATTGTTGTTGGTTTCTGTATCCAATCTAGCCTCTAACAGAGCAATGTCATTCTTTTGCGACTCAAACTCTGCCTTTAGCTTTTTTAAGCTATTGGCATAATTGTTTTGAGCCGTTGTCGAGTTTTTTAATGACTTTTCTAAACTTGAAATCTGCAAAGAGGTTTGCGCTATGTAAGATTTCAGTTCAGTTAAATGAGCAATGAAGTCTTCTTGAGAATCACTATTCTCTAAAGTTACTCTGAGCATTTTTCTACCCAAATCAATTGAATCCATTAATGTCATGGCCTTGAATAGAGTAGCAGATGTTTTTTGACTACTTTTTATTTCTAAAGAAAGGCTGTCTATTTTGGCAATAAGGCTTGAGTTTTCACTCATCAATACTTCTTTCTCTTTTTCATTAGAGCAACTGAACAATGTCAAGATGAATACTCCAATGATAATTTGCTGTTTCATGTTTTATTTTCTGTGTTTGAGCCATATGACGTGGATTTTACAAAAGGTCACAGAAAGAGAATGGAAATATTTTTGAGTCAGAGGAAAGGAGGAAATGTTATTTCTTTCTCAGTAATTCCTTCAGTTCAGCAAGTTCATCGCGTAATCTGGCAGCCTCAATAAAATCAAGTTCTTTGGCAGCCTTTTCCATCGATTTTTGGGTTTTCTGAATCATTTTTTCAAGCCCTTCTTTGCCCATATAAGCCACTACAGGATCGGCAGCTACAGAAACACTTTCGCTTTCAGCATAGTAGTTCTTTTTCTGTTTTCTGGAATCGGCCACCGAAGTTTGATTCATAATGGCTTCTTTCGATTTCTTGACGGTGGTTGGAGTAATTCCGTGTTCCTCATTATAAGCTTGCTGAATCGCCCTTCTTCTTCGGGTTTCGTCAATAGCGCGCTGCATGGAAACCGTGGTTCGGTCGGCATACATAATCACCATGCCATTTTGGTTTCGGGCCGCACGGCCAATGGTTTGCACCAAAGAGCGTTCGTTTCGCAAAAAGCCTTCTTTATCGGCATCTAAAATGGCCACCAATGAAACCTCTGGCAAATCAAGCCCTTCCCTTAATAAATTTACGCCTACCAGTACATCGAAAATGCCTAGCCTTAATTCACGAAGAATTTCAACCCGGTCCAGTGAACTTACTTCTGAGTGAATATAACGCACCTTTACGTTGGCCCTTTCCAAGTATTTGGACAGTTCTTCTGCCATTCTTTTGGTTAAAGTGGTAATGAGTACGCGCTCTTCTTTCTTAACTCTAATATCAATTTCTTCCAGAATATCATCGATTTGGTTAGGGCTTGGCCTCACTTCAATAATAGGATCAAGTAAGCCCGTTGGACGAATTACCTGCTCTACTACTTCGCCTTGGGTAAGGTTGAGCTCATAATCGGCAGGGGTAGCACTTACGTAAATGGTTTGTTTAGCCAGACCTTCAAATTCGTCAAATTTTAGCGGGCGATTGTCCATGGCTGATGGTAGTCTGAAGCCGTATTCCACCAAGTTTTCTTTTCTAGACCTATCGCCTCCCCACATGGCACGCACCTGCGGTAAGGTTACATGGCTTTCGTCAATTACCATTAGAAAGTCTTCTGGAAAATAATCGAGCAAACAGAAAGGCCGTTGCCCCCTTTGGCGTCTGTCGAAATAGCGTGAGTAATTTTCTACCCCAGAACAATAACCCAATTCCCTCATCATTTCCAGATCAAATTCAGTACGCTCTTTTAGGCGATTGGCCTCTAAAAATTTACCGTCATCTTCAAACTGGTGGAGGCGCTCTACCAAATCATTCTGAATTTCATGAATGGCTTGGTTCAATACATCTTTTCCTGTTACAAAAAGGTTAGCAGGAAAAATAGTGATGATTTTTTCGTCCGAAATCTTCATTCCAGAAACAGGGTCAATCATTTGAATGGCCTCAATTTCATCGCCCCAGAAGTAAATTCGATATGCGAAATCACCATAAGCAATGAAAATATCTACCGTATCGCCCTTTACACGGAATGTGCCTCGCTTAAATTCCGCTTCGGTTCGGCTATAAAGAATGTCTACAAAAGCAAAGAGGAGTTTGTTGCGCGAAATCGTGTCGCCTACCTGTAGCGTAATTACATTTTTACCAAACTCTTCTGGGTTTCCAATACCGTAAATACATGAAACGGAAGCTACCACAATTACATCTCTTCGACCAGTAAGTAAAGATGAAGTAGCGCTGAGTCTCAGTTTTTCAATTTCTTCGTTTATGGAAAGATCCTTTTCTATATAAAGGTTACTGCCGGGAATAAAGGCTTCTGGCTGATAATAATCGTAGTAGGAAATAAAATACTCTACCGCATTGTCTGGAAAGAATTGCTTGAACTCTCCATAAAGCTGGGCGGCCAAAGTTTTGTTATGGCTTAAGATTAGAGTAGGTTTTTGAACCTCCTGGATAACGTTAGCAATGGTAAAGGTTTTTCCAGAACCCGTAACACCCAAAAGTACTTGGCTGGCCTCGCCTGCATTAACGCCTTCGGCTAAGGCCTTGATGGCCGCAGGTTGGTCGCCAGTAGGAACAAAGTCAGAGGTAATCTTAAAATCCATAGAGTAAAACTAAGGGAAAGAGTTAGCAAGAAAAACCTCTGGTAACTGTTTTTAGTTCAGAACTTTTTGGGTCAGTTTAACGGTAACAGAAACTCACTCATTCCAAATCTCCCATGCGGCTTCCGCTTGGCCGTGTAGCATTTCCAATCCATTTTTTACCCAGCATTTGGCTTCAATTCCTTTTTGCATAAATGCTGTTACTAAAGGATTATACACCAGATCATATAGGAAATGATCAGATGTCAATTGCTGGTAAGGTAAGTCAGGAAGTTCGTCTGTTTTGGGAGCCATGCCGAGTGGCGTAGTATTAATGATGAGTTGGTATGTGTTGAGGTGCTGAGGTGTTAAAGTGTTGGAGTGCTGGGGTGTGGATGTGCTGAAGTCTTGGTATGAAAGTTCATCTGTTTGTGGATTGCGGGAGACCAGTTTGAATTGAATATCTAAGTCTGAAAGGGTAGTTTGAACGGCTTTTGAAGCTCCACCTGTTCCAAGAATCAAAGCGTTTTCGGGCATAGGGTTGGCTCCGATAAACTTTACCAACGAAGTTTTAAATCCTAAATAATCGGTATTGAAACCCTTCAGTTTTCCATTCTGAATTTTGATAGTGTTTACTGCGCCAATTGCTGCCGCTTTTTCATCAATTTCATCAAGAAATTTCATTACCGATTCCTTGTATGGAATGGTAACATTAATACCTTCTAAGCCTTTAGTGTTTTTTACTAAGGCAGGAAATTCCTCAATATCTTCGAGAGGATAAAGCTCATATTCGGCCTTAATCCCTTCTTTTTCGAATTTATCTGAGAAGTGTTTTTTCGAAAATGAATGGCCGAGAGGGTAACCGATCAGTCCAAATTTACGCATTTAATTTTTTGGGTTTAGTGCAGCTGCAACCCTATCCATTGCCAATACAACAAGAAAGCCCGCAGCAGCAAATAAAATAGCTTCTAAAAAGAAAGGTTCGGCACCAGTTTTTCCATAGTACTGGTTAGGCAAAACATTAACTTGAACCAAAGGCTTTAAGTCGCCATGGCGATCAATATACGTTTCAATGGCCTCTTTCCACGGCCATACTTTGTTAAGTGAACCAATCATAAAACCAGACAAAACACCAATTGTAATGTTGTGGTATTTTTTGAAAAGCCAACTTACCAAACGGGCAAAGCTTAATAAGCCTATTATACAGCCCAAGCCAAAAATGGCAATATCTACAACTCTAAACTCTTTAACAGCCGAGAGAATGAACTCGTATTTTCCGAAAATGAGCAAAATGAATGACCCAGAAATTCCAGGTAATATCATTGCGCAAATAGCTACTGCTCCAGCTATAAATAAAAACCAAGAAGATTCAGGGGTTTCAGCCGGAGTAGCCGAAGTAATAAAATAAGCAATAGCAATACCTAAGGCAATGGCTACAAAAACGCCAATATTCCAATGTTTAATTTCTCTAAGAATAATAAGGGCCGAAATAACAATTAGCCCAAAAAAGAAAGACCAAACTTGAATAGGGTACTCAGCCAATAAATGGGTAATTACTTTAGCTAAGGTAAGTACACTAGTGGCAATTCCGGCCAAAAGCGGTAACAAGAAGTTTCCGTTAACGTGTTTCCAAAGCGCTTTAATTTGAAATTTCTTCAAGTATTGTAATGCTTGAAGGTCGACACTGCGAATAGCGTTTAATAGTGTTTCGTAAATGCCAGTAATGAAAGCAATTGTTCCTCCTGAAACGCCAGGAACTACATCGGCACTTCCCATGGCAATACCTTTAAAGTAGAGAAGAATGAGCTCCTTAATATTCTTCATTCTTATTTATCCAGAAAGTGATTGAAAGTATCTCCTCTTAAACCCAAACGGATTGTTTCCAATGGAATTAGTTCTTCTGGTGCAATATTTCCAAGGTTTACATTGGCGCCCACCAGCTTAATAAAGTACACTTGTTGCGCTTTTTGTGGAGCTTCCCAAATAATTCTTTCAAAAGGAATCTTAGTTAGAATTTCTTGAACCAAGCCTGAACGAACCTCTCCGCTTGACCTGAAAAGGCCAACATTACCTCCTTCACGTGCCTCGCCAATTACCTTCCAAGCACCAGCGTCTAGTTCTTTCTGCATCAGCTCGATCCATTTATACGGAGGAATAATTTTTTCCTCGTCTTTAGATCCAACTTCTGAAAGTACAGTAACTTGTTTCGATAGTTCAGTGATGTATTCACACTTTTTATCGTGATCCATTTCTACAGAACCATCAGAAACCTCGGCAAATGGCACTTGAAATTTGTCTAATAATTTCCTGTAATCGTCAAATTGGTTTCTTACAGCAAAGGCTTCGAAAAGCGTTCCTCCAAAGTAAAAGGGAATTCCAGCAGCTCTGTATACATTCAGTTTATCTTGTAGGTTGGCAGTAACATATGAGGTAGCCCAGCCTAATTTGATAATGTCTACATGATTAGCTCCTACGCTAAGAAAATCTTCGGCTTGCCTTACACTTAGGCCTTTGTCCATTACCATGGTGAAGCCTTTTTCTCTTGGTTTTTGTGTCCTTTCGGGCACGTTCTCTAAAAAGTAGTGCATTTAAATTTTGTTTCGGTGCTGATCAATGATCTTAAATAATGCTTTTTGGGTTTCAATTTTAGGAAAGAAATCGAAAAGCACTTCGTGATTTTCAAAGTCCAAAATTAAAGCATTTTCTAGATAAGTAAAGGCTTCTTTGTATCTACCTGCCGATATTTGGTAAACTACCATTCTGTACATTAAATCAGAATTTTCTGGAAGTTCTTCCAAAGCCCTATCAATCAATTCGATGGCTTTAATGTGTTCGCCTTGCTCATAATAAATAAGCGACCAATCAAGCCAAATCATTTCGTTGTTGGGTTCGAGCATTGCCGCCTCTTGATAAGCTTCAAAGCTAGAAACTACATTACCCACATGCTGTTCGGCATCGGCTATGGCCAACCAATAATTGGCATTTTCTGGATCGAGCTTAAGTGCTTTGTTAAAGAAATGAATGGCCTCATAATACTTGTCTTGTTCAGAGAGACAACAACCTATTCCATACCAAGCATCTTCATAAAACTGATCTAGTTTTGTAGATTTTCGGTAATACTTCATGGCCAACTCGTATTGCTCGAGTTTTTCATAGGCAGTACCAATGCAGCAATAAGTTTCTGCAGATGGCCCTTCATTTGTAAGCGTATTTTTATACGCCTCCAGAGCTTCATCAAACTTATCGAGGTTCATATAGGAATTACCCATATTGAACCAAGCTGATGAAAAAGTGTCGTCAATTACTAGGGCGTAATCATAAGCTTCTATCGCTTCTTGATAGCGTTCTAGCTTATTCAATACAATTCCCAAATTGTACCAAGCATAGGTAGAATAGGGGTCCTGATCGATAAACTGCTTATAGTAATCAACGCTATCTTCCAGCTTGCCAGTTACATCTAGGCAATAGGCAAGTTCATAAAGTGCGCTTTCGTGGTTTAAGTTTAGCTCGATAGCCTTTTTGTAATTACCAATTGCCTCTTCGTATTTTGAATTGGTTTGGTAGGTAAGGCCTATGTTATAATACACTTCCGATTTATCTTCGGCATAATCTAGCGTGTTGAGCAAGAGCTCAACGGCTTTTTCGTATTCTCCTAAAAAGGAATAGATAGTTCCTTTTACGGTGTTTAACTCCACATCATTTGGATGCAAATTTTGAGCTTCATCAATTACCCTAAGGGCTTCTTGATAATTTTCTTTACCAATGTAGCATTGCGACATTAGTAAGCTTATTTCTTGAGAAAACGGGAATTGATCGATGGCAAGCTTGCATGCTTTTAAGCCCTTACCAAACTGAAGGTGATCGATATAATACTGAATAATAGTTTCGTATTCAGTGATATCGAAAAAATTATATGTCTTTTGCTTGAGTTGCTCTTCGAATTTCTTGATCAGCCCACGTTCCTCTTCTCTGCTAGGATAGTCTTCTTGCATCTATTTTCGAAAGGTTTATTCAAAGTAAGGAATAAATGAATGGCAAACTATGTGGCCCTGTCTTTTTTTTCCTGATCTGTTTATAACCGTGTTTTTTTAAAGGTTGTGCATAGATTTAAGTTCTCTAACGCTCCAATCTAAGGTTTCGTTCATAGGGCGAAACTCAAAGTTTAAAGCTTTTTTCACTTTATCATTTTTGAAGTGATAATGCATGCGTGACAGCCTAGCTGTATCGTTTGTGATTAGGGCGCTTTGGCGCATAATTCTAGATCGGATAAACTCTAATTTTACAGCTACTTTGAGCATCCAATAGGGTACTGGTTTGGTAGGTGGTTTTTTGCCAAAGCGGCTGGCTACTTCTTTAAAGAAGTCTTTGAATTCTTTTGTGCCAGCATTTAGTACGAACCTTTCATTTTGAATGTTTGAGTTAAGCAGCTTAACACATATTTCGGCTACATCGCGAACATCCACAAAATTGATGGTGCCCTCTGGATGAAATGTTTTGCTGTCGTAAGCATATTTAAAAACGGAGGTGCTTCCGCTACCCCAAAGCCCAGGCCCCAAAACAACTGAAGGATTTACGATTTTTACATTTAAACCTTCTTGGGCCCCACGCCAAACCTCTAATTCTTGCATGTACTTAGATCGGGCATAAATAGAATCGTATTCTGTGCCCTCCCATTTATCTTTTTCGTCAATAAATTTCTGGCCGGGTTTTCTGCCTATAGCGGCTACTGAACTTATTTGCACAAAGTTTTTCACTCCTGCTTTTAAGCAGGCATTTACCAAATCGGCTGTTCCTTGCACATTGGTTTTGTACATTCTGTCTTCATCTCTTTTGTCGAATGAGATGATAGCCGCTCCGTGAATAACCCCATCAACCCCATTTAATGCTTCGAGCAGAAAAGTGGTATCGTTCATGTCGCCATTCACCCACTCAATCTGATCGGCAATATCTTCGATCAAAGTCAGTTGGCTGCTTTCTCGCTTTACAGCGCGAATGGACTGGCCATTTTTAATAAGTTCTCTACAAATAAAGCTACCGAGCAGGCCAGTAGCGCCAGTAACAAAAACCATAGTTCTAAAGGGTGTTATTTAGAAGATCTAAGTTCATTAATTTTTTAAAATACTTTGTTTTTACTGCCTCTTTCAAAAGGTTAATGTGCCCTATGTTATGGCAGTCTGTACCAATAAGTTGCACAGCCTTCATGTCGATAAGCTTTTCTGCAAACTTTTGAACAGGCTTAGAATAACAACCGGTTAGGGAAATTACGTTCAGCTGTAAAATAATATTTCTGTCCATCAACTCATCCAGTAAATACTCGCTTTGCATAAGGTATAAATAACGTTCTGGATGGGCGAAAACAGGTTTGTAGCCTTTTAAACTCAGTTTGAAGGTGACCTCTTTTAGCTGTGGGGGCATGTTCATAAATGGGGTCTCAAACAAAACGTATTTTTTTCCGAAAGTCATTAATGGAGCGCCTGAGTCTATAAGCTCTACGAATGATTCATCGAGGTAATATTCTGTGGCGGCTTCTAATTGAATATTGATGCCCTCTTTTTTGATGGCTTCGCGCATGATTTCCAGCCCCGCATAAATATTCTCGGGCGAGTTGTCATAAGTGCCAGGCATTGAATGCGGAGTAGTAATTACCTTCTCATAGCCTAATGCTTCCATTTCGCGCAAAACCGTAAGCGACTCTTCAATAGACTGCACACCGTCATCAATCGCAGGGATTAAATGAGAATGGATATCTGTTTTGATTGGCAAAACGGAAGCTGGAGAAGTATCCTTTGGCTTTAGAAAAGAAAGTATACTCAAAATAGAGGTGCGTTTTTATACGCTGCAAAATTAGGTAAAAGTTTATCCTTTTCAGACACGATTGGATTTTCTATTTGCCAATCAATATTTAATTCAGGGTCGTTCCAGAAAATACCGCCTTCAGACGCTTTATTGTAGTAGTTGGTACACTTATATGAAAATACGCTGTCTTCCAAAGCTAAAAAACCATGCGCAAAACCAACAGGAACTAGAAACAGGTTATGCTTTTTGGCATCTAAAATAACGGTATGGTGTTTTCCGAAAGTTGGCGAATTTGGCCTTAGGTCCACAGCTACATCCATTACTTTACCCAAAGCAACTCTTACAAGTTTTGCTTGTGCATAAGGCTCACTTTGGAAATGAAGCCCTCGTAATGTGCCTTTCACCGAAAACGATTCATTGTCTTGAACA
Organism: Roseivirga seohaensis subsp. aquiponti; assembly: GCF_001267955.1. NCBI lineage: Bacteria > Pseudomonadati > Bacteroidota > Cytophagia > Cytophagales > Roseivirgaceae > Roseivirga > Roseivirga seohaensis. The sequence continues at coordinate 84,650 of NZ_JSVA01000004.1, read as the reverse complement.
AAGTCTGCATGTATTCCGAGCTCTTCAAAGGTCTTTTTTCGATAAGACTCAAAAAAGTACCCTCGGTCATCTCCAAATACAGTAGACTCAATTTCGTATAGGCCATCAAAGCCAGTTTCTATAATTTTCATTGCGTAAAAAATTCCTTTCAAACTTAAGCCGTTAAGCTGTCTTATCAAACCATAAGATTATGCAAAACTATTATACCCTTATATGGTGTTTATACTTTTTAGTTTGATGAAGCGATTTATAAGTTGAATTTAGAAATGGTTTCGATAAATAGTAATTTTGATGCTTTATGGGAGGATATTTAACAACTGATACTGAGAAAGAAACCGCAGTTTTGGTGGCTTTGATTAATAGAGAGCAGCCAGAAGAAAAGGTAATCGAATATTTAGATGAATTGGCTTTTTTAGCCGATACAATGGGGCTTGAGGTTAAAAAATCGTTTACGCAACGGCTTGATAAACCTGAAATAAGAACTTTTGTAGGGAAAGGTAAATTTGAGGAAATCCATACTTATATTAAGGCTGAAGGTATACAGGTAATTATTTTTGATGACGACTTGAGCCCTTCACAGCTTAGAAATATAGAGAGAGAATTGCAGATCAAGATTTATGATCGAAGTTTACTTATTCTAGATATATTTTTGAAAAGAGCACAGACTGCTCAGGCTAAAACGCAAGTGGAACTGGCAAGGTCTAAGTATTTATTACCTAGGCTTACACGACTGTGGACTCACCTCGAAAGACAAAGAGGAGGGACTGCCACACGTGGTGGTGCTGGTGAGAAGGAAATTGAAACGGATAGAAGACAAATTCGAAACCAAATTACCGTACTGAAAAAGAAGCTGGAGAAAATTGAATTACAGAACGAAGTTCAGCGAAAATCCAGAACTAATATTGTACGTGTGGCTTTGGTAGGCTATACCAATGTTGGTAAATCTACCCTTATGCGTTTAATGACTAAGGCAGATGTATTGGCCGAAAATAAGCTTTTTGCTACTGTAGATTCTACCGTGCGAAAAGTGGCTATTGATGATATCCCGTTTCTATTGTCCGATACCGTAGGTTTTATCCGAAAACTACCAACACATTTGATCGAATCTTTTAAATCTACTTTGGATGAGGTAAGAGAAGCCGATATTCTTTTACATATCGTAGATGTTTCACATCCTTACTATCAGGATCAGATGGAAACGGTAAACCAAACATTGGTAGATCTTGGTGCGGCTGATAAACCAACGATCATTATTTTTAATAAAATTGACAAATTGGTTGAGTCTTTAGATCCTGAAATAGAAGAGGAAATGGAACATCCGCCCATGACGCTAGAAAGGTTGAAAAAAACCTACTTAAATGCTGAAGGCGAAAGCGTAGTTTTTATTTCTGCAGAACAAAAAGAGAACATTGCTGAAATGCGTGAAGTGATTTTCGAAAAGGTGAAAAAACAACACATGACCATCTTTCCAAATTACTTGAAAGACACATATTATTAATTAATTTTGCCCCTCTTAAAAAAGGGAATGGTCCCGTAGTTCAACGGATAGAATAGAAGTTTCCTAAACTTTAGATACAAGTTCGATTCTTGTCGGGATCACTTTTAACAATAACTAACAAGTATAAACAAGAGATAAGCCACTGAAAAACAGTGGCTTATTTGCTGTTAAGGCGTGTTAGTTCTCTTGTCCTGTCTTGTTAGTTCCCGTAAATTGTTACCCGAAATGTTACACACTTATGGGAGTCTCTTTTAAACCTATCTTCAATCGAAACTATATAAAAACAAAGAGTGGCCGATACTCAATTCACCTACGAGTAACGATAGATAGGGAGGTTCGCTTCTTTGATCCCCAACTACCTAAACTCGAAGCCAAGTATTGGCAGGGGCGTGAAAATAAATGGGTGAAGGATAGCCATCCGCAAAATCACCTATTCAACAAAGCGCTTATGGATCGAATGAGCGAGCTTCAGGAGTATGTGAATAAATTACATTTTCTCGATCGGCCAGTAACCTTTCGGCAGCTGTCTGAATTCTTTGAGAGGAAAGGAGACAAGGAATCATTCAATGATTACATCGATCATTATTTGAAGATCACTAAATTTAAATCTCCGAATACACGAAAGAAATACAAGACCTTCAGGAAGCACATTAACGAGTTTAACCCCAAGATTAAGTTTAAGGAGCTTGGTGAAGGTCTTATTTTGGAGTACAGAGATTTTTTGTTGGGCAAAGGTTTAGTTGGCTCTACCGTAACCAAGTACTTTGATCCGTTCAAAAAGGTTGCCAGGCATGCGCTTAAAAACGATTATTTAATTCGTGACCCGTTTTTTGAGGTCAAGCTGGAGGTACCAATATCTGTGGTGAAAAGAACCGCTCTCACCATAGCAGAAATTGAAGCATTGGTAAACCTTCAGTTCGAGAAAAAGGAAGAACAATACTTAGAGCTTCATCGAGACCTCTTTGTCTTTCAGTGTTTGACTGGGCTATATTATAGCGATGTACGTGGTTTGACGGCCGAAAATTTTATAAACTCTGAAGCTGGGTTATTATTGGTTAGTGAAAGGTTTAAAAATGGCTACCGCTATATTGTTCCTTTGTACAAGTTTCCTGAAGCTGTAAGGCTTTTAAATAAGTACAAAGCTGAAAATTCTCCTTTAGTATTTCCAACAGTTGTAGACCAGGCGTTTAATAGAGCACTCAAAATAATTGGGCCAATGGCCAAAATAGAAAAGGTGCTTTATAACAAGGTTGGCCGCCATACATTTTGTGAATTGTTAATATCAAAGGGTTACCCTAGGGAATACGTGGCCAAAATGGCTGGCCACCAAAATTCAAAAACCACCAAAACCTATTTTGACATTAGCACAAGCCACTTTATTAATGAGTTGAGTGGGTTTGGGGCGGTTGATTTATTTAAATCAATTTAATGATGTTATATTTTTAATTAACGTCACTTATATTGCGCCATGGGAAGAAATCAGAAAAACACCGTTAAGCATTATTTAAACACGCGTTTGAATCCCAAGATTGTGCAAGTAGATGGCCGAAAAACTGAAGCATATCCAGTTTATATAAAAATAAGAGCTCAGCAAAAACAGACTCAAATTAAAAGCTCTTATTGGGTATTTAGAATAGATAGTTTTGACGAAATACCTAATGTAGATAAGTATTCTCATGTCCAAAATGATGATAGCTTTTCTTATCTGACGGTTTCTCAGTTTGAATCAGATGAAAAAATTAAAGAATGGCTAAAAAGAGAAGAGAATTATTATTTGAAGTCCATAAATATTATTACCAAGCTGTTCAACCATGAAACGCTTGATATTGGGGTGTTTACAAAGAAACTCCCTGTATTGACATACCCTTTACAATTACTTATTTCAGAAATATATAAGAGTAAGTTGAAAAATTCTCTAATAAGTAAGCAGCATCATAATATCATAAAAATAATTGATTGGCATTGGAATTCATTTTGGGAGATAATGAGTGGCCTAATATCCGTAATGGATGGAGTTGTTTATAGTAGGTCTAATTATAATAATGTGCTTCAAGTAGTTAATGAGTACATTCCTGTATATATGATATTGAATGATATTTCAGTGATAACTTCAAAACAAGTTATTTGGGTAATGGAATGGCATGATGTGGTTGAAGAGTTCGATTTGATAAATAGATTGTTAGCAGAGTCTGAAAAAGGGACTTATTCGAAAGATGACTTACGTAACTTTCTGAGCGAAGTCAGTGGAGAAATCTCTAAGTTAACCACCAGAGTCCTTTTAGATGCTTCAATGTAATTGTCGTCATATATGTGATTTGAAAATTGTAAATTTACAATTAGAGAACGCTTATTAAAAATAAGTGAGGTTAATTTGGTTTTCATCAAACTTTATAGTTAACTTTGGTTATCGTTTGGTAACTTAATAGTATAGCTATGAATGAAAGTCCTCAAAAGTCCGTCCCTTCAGGAGAATCATTATTACAATTCTTTAACTCCGTATTTGAAATAAGGAGTGACATCCAAGATATTAAAAATGATCTCCAAGAAATCAAGGGGATAAAATCTTCCAAATCTGGTCCAGAGTATTTGCCCGTGAAAGAGTTTATGTCTGCTATTAGCATTGGGCGAACCAAGTTCGATGAGCTCGTGGCGGATGGCAAAGTTAGAACCGTGAGACCAAATGGTTCTAGGAAACTATACGTACCTGCTTCAGAAGTTACAAGGTATTTCGAAGGAGAATAAAAAAAGCATGGAGTCCAGTCCATGCTTTTTCAATTATGTATTCACATTAATAACTTATAACATGACAAACTTACAAAATTCTTTGGAAAGGTTAAGAACCTTGGCCATTGACCAACCCGAAAATCAGAAAAATATCATTCTTGAGTCTATAAAAGAGATTCAAAACTCCGTGCGCATTAGTCATCATGTGGCAGAACATGTAGAAAGCCTTAGGCAGAATAAAAACATGACTGAGGATGATGAAAGGATTATTCATCAATATGAGGCAATGGCCTTAAAGTTTAAAGAGAAAGAACAATCTAACTTTCAAGAGTTCATCACAATGCTGAAAAAGGAAGTGGTTCAAGCAGAAAAGGCGCGTGACAAAATGAAAAAGAAATACTTAGACTTTAAGAAAAAAGTAGCAGACGCTGCATAGGAATTTAAAGGGGCTTTATGGTCCCTTTTTTATAATCATATAATGTCTGGCAGTCGCAAGAGTATTAGACCTGTACTCATATTTCACAACTAATTCACCATTCCCCTATGTCCATCGAGCCAAAGCACGTGAGCCTAGAAGTACCTGACCCCTTGCTTAAAGAAATAGAGAATTTTAAAGGTGTACTCAAAAAAGTAGAAACTCCACTATTTCCTGAGCATATCTATAAGCTACTCCCTAAGTTTCTTAAAGAGACTTGTGCCTTTTTTGATAATGGCAGAGACAAGGATGTTTTTCTTGCCAGCACAATTACAGTTTTAAGCGGATGTATGCCCGGTGTTAAATTTCAACATGATGGCAAGACATATTGGAATAACCTTTTCTTATTCATTATTGCTCCAGCAGCTAGTGGAAAGGGAAAAATGAACTATGGTAAATTTTTGGCTCAGCCTATTCAAAGAAAATACATAAAAGAAAATGACAAAAAAAAGGAGGACTATCAGCTAGAGCTTTCTCGATATAGAGCCACTCCGGCAAAGGATAGATTATATATAGATGAACCATTGGAGCCAGACTATCAATACCTATTTATCCCTGCGAATAGTAGCAGTGCTTCTTTTGTGGAAACTATGGCGCGTATGCAAAGCTCTATTCTTTTTGAGTCTGAAGCTGACACATTAGGGAATACACTAAAACAAGATTGGTCTGGGTATAGCGATGTGTTGAGAAAGGCTTTTGAGCATGAAACGCATTCTCAAAACCGAAAAGGGTCGGGTAACTATAAAGAAATTGAAAATCCATGCCTTTCAGTAGCGCTTAGCGGAACGCCTGGCCAGCTCAAAGGAATAATCCCCAATACTGAAGACGGCCTGTTTAGTCGTTTTATGTTCTATTACTTCGAAGGGGACGAAGAGTTTAGAAGTGTATTTGGTACTAAATCAAAACCAATACCCTATGCTGATCAATTGGAGCCTTATTCAAAAGAATTACTACAGATTTACGAAAAGTGTCAAAGCTGGGGCGAGGTTCGCTTTTCATGGAAGCCTGATCAGGAAGATGAACTACAGGATTTATACGCAAAATGGACTAAGTACTATGTCCGATCTTTCGGGTCTGATGTCAAAAGTATAATCTTCCGATCCGCAATTATCATCACTCGAATAGCCTCAATACTTACTATCCTTCGTACTTGGGAGCATCAAGACTATTCTAATAAGCATCAAGTTTGTTCAGGTAAAGACTTTGACATTGCAGTAGCACTTGCGAAAACATTCATTGATCATTCTTTGCACATGCATTCGCACCTTTTGAAGAAAAACCCAACTGAGCACCTTGATACTAAAAAGAGAGAGTTTTACACCTCTCTTCCGTCAGAGTTTACAAGACGAGAGGCTGATTTTGAGTCAGATAAACTAGGTCTACATCAGAGAACCGTAACCAACTATTTAAAAGACTTCACCAAGATCAAATTAATTGAAAAGCTAGAACATGGGCATTATAAGAAGCTTGTATAATTCCATTTGCCATTTATTCCATTCATGCCATTTACATATTGAAATGGAACATATGGAAAGAATGGAAAATTGACTTTTCCTTAAAAATGGAACAAATAGCAAATATGGAAAATGGAAAACGGGAGTAGGATATACCACTTAGAATCAGGCAGCAAGAAACACATCTGCCCCAGTTGTGGCAAAAAACGTTTTGTTCGGTACGTTGAGAAAGCTACCAATGACTATCTGCCTGAACAGTACGGCCGCTGTGATCGTGAGGCTAACTGTGGCTACCACCTTAACCCTTATAAAGATGGTTATGCCAACCCAGATCAAGACCTTCAAGAGGAAAAGAAGGTAGGTATTGGCAAATCAACCCCCGTTCGCGCGTTCGCAGACGCGTTCGTTCCTTTTTCTGTGCTTCAGCGAACGCTCTTAGCGAACGGGTACGAACGCAACATATTCATCCAAAATCTTCTGAATAACATTCCCTTTCCCTTTCCTGAGAAGGATGTGGAGAAAGTAGTAGAGCTATATTATTTGGGCACACTAAATAAAGGGTATATGGTGGGTGCGCTCACCATTCCCTATATCGATCGTTCAGGAAAAATTCGTGCGGTTCAGGTAAAAACTTTTGATCAACAGAACCACACTGTTAAAACAAACTTCCTGCATTCTATTGCCGAAAAGCATTATCTAAATCAGGGTCATGAAATACCTAAATGGTTAGCGGATTATTTAAAGAATGAAACAAAGGTGTCTTGCCTGTTTGGGGAACATTTGCTCGATAAGTACCCAGTTAATCCAGTGGCTTTAGTTGAAGCCCCAAAAACCGCAATCTATTCAGCCCTATATTTTGGGTTGCCTGATCAACCAGGTAATCTTTTGTGGTTGGCAGTTTTTAACCTTAGCAGCTTAAAGCTGGAGAAGTGCAAAGTACTGCAAGGGCGTAGGGTAGTACTCTTTCCGGATCTATCTAAAACGGGCAATGCTTTCAAACTGTGGAGTAAAAAGGCTGTAGAATTTGAAAAAGCAATGTCAGGCACCAAGTTTACAGTTTCAGATTTGCTTGAACGCAACGCGAACGACCAAGAACGGGCTAAAGGACTTGACCTTGCCGACTTCCTGATCAAACAAGACTGGCGAGCGTTTAGGCCAAAGCAAAGAGAAGTTGCTTCGGTTCTTGAGCCGATGGTTCAGCCCAAAGGTGAAAATAGTGAAAAAGGTGTAGCCCTAAACAAACCTTTTTTTCAACAGCCAAGAACTCCAGATGCCCAACCATTGCCTAAGCCAGAACCCAAATGGCAGGTAGAAAGCTTAGAGCGTTATTTCATTAAGGCCAAATTTCCAGAAGGACCAATTCAACTTGAACCAGCCAGTACCATTACGGACGTGGTCAAAATGGTTGAAAGCCATATGGCCATAATTAAAGCCCAAAGAGAAAAGCCAAGGTTCAAGCCTTACTATAACAGATTGATGGATTTGAAAGTATTGCTTCAGCAATCGAAGAAGGCCAATGCTGGACGGTTACCAAAGGTCAAAAGGAGAACTCAAAATAATGTCAAACTCAAAATAAAGTCAACATGAAAGAGAACAACAAAAAAGTAATTAGGTCAGGGATAACTCGGCTACAGCTGGCAGATGTTTATAACATTTCCCCTGATGTGCTCAGCCAATGGTTTCACGCAATTGGAGTAACCCACTCCAGAACCTTAAAACCCAAAGAGGTTGCCCTTTTGGTAAGGGCCAACGGCCTACCAGAAAATTGTGAAATGCGAATTCCAGTATTAGACCCTTTAAATCAATAAGCTATGAGCGATTTGAAAACGAATTTCCCCGATTGGAGACCCGAAAAGCAAGCTATAGACCCTCGTTTAAGAAAAGTGAGAAATAGAACGCAGTTAGCGGATTTTTATGGGTGTCACATCAATACTTTAAAGAGATGGCTTGATTTAGCAGAAAATAGAATCTCATTTCAACTTAAAGGTCGGAGGTCATTTTTTCCGAATGAAATATTAGAAATAGTGGATGTTTTAGGCCCCTCACCTAAAGATTAAAAATTATTTCACTCTAATTCACCATAACTCATTGTAACTCAAAAGTGATATTTCGCCCTCCATTAAGTTTGAATTAACATTTAAAAAAAAAGTCAAAATGAAAAATTTCAAACAACGACAAAGAGCCTATGAGCTCTTTGATGAAGGCTGCGACAATGAAGCTGTGGCCTATGATTTACAAGAAGACCTAGCATTGGTTGAACGCTGGAAGGCCGATTATGATGCTGACGAAGCCCTTGCTGGATTACCGGAGGACAAAGAACTGAGCCGTCAGCTGTTAGGTGTTCAGATCAAGAGTATTGCACTCAGGGAAAGAGAGCTTGAAGCCTACCAACAAGAAAAGGAGGAACAAGAACTCAAAGAAAAGCGAGGGAAAGTGGTAAGCTTTAAGAAGCTTTTCAATTTCCTTAAAAAGTACTGCCAGCGCTGCAAGTGGACTTTTGATGAAGTTCGAGGTTTCATCCTAAAACTTAAGAAGCTACAAACCCAAGTTGAGGAAGTTTGCGCTCATGACGAAGAAGTTTTCTCTCGTCTCTTCATATGGAACCGCTTGGAAGGCCTGATCCAACATTTAGAAGGCCTAGTGGCAGAATACAGTGAAGGCGATACAATCAAAATTAATTTTGATGAAAACGATTTACTATACTTAAATGAGGGTCTGGAGATACACGATTTTGATGACGAAATTGAAGAAGATCCAGAAGAAGAAAAGCCTCTTTCTGGATTACTTGAAGAAGAGTTTTCGCCCAAAAAGTACTAGGCCATGTATAGAACTTTAAACGGTCAGTACTATCCTGAAGAGCCACTAAACGGTGGCGAATGGATAGGCAGCGGAATTGATTTTGTCTCCAATCTAATTGGAGGCAATCAAGCCAAAAAGCAATCTGAAAGAGAGATTGCAGCGCTCAGGATTCAGCAAGAAATAGCTCAACAAAATAATGCGGCCGCACTTGAGGCCGAAAGGTTGAGGATTCAAAGAGCACAGGTTGAAGCCTATACCCCAGGTATACAATCAAATGGAATGAGCAATGGTTTAAAAGCAACCTTGGTTATTTCAGCAGTAGCATTAGCAGCTTTGGGTACCGTAATGGTTGTAAAGGCCAAAAACGGGGAAGATAAATCACTCAATGGTTTGGTGAATACTTTAGAGTGATTCTTGTTGATTTGGGTGGGGCATCTACGCCAAGATGCCCCTATTTTTTTGCTTATTACTATTAGAGAACTCTTTAATGATTGTTCGTAAATTGTAGTAATGAACAAGATCAATTATCCGGTTACAAGAAAGAAGCTGGCCAATATTTATAATAGCGATAGAAGAACCCTTGCTTATTGGCTTGAAGAAATTGGGATTACCCACAAAAGGACACTAAGTCCTAAAGAACTTACCTCGTTTATTCATGAATACGGCCTACCTGATGATTACACCTGCCCAACATACGAGACGAATAGGGCCATTTTCAACGCATGAGAATAGGCGTTTGGTACGTTTGTTAGGCCGTTTGGGCTATTGCGAACGCGGTACGCCAACGCGTTCACCCCGTTTGCGAACGGCATCGAACGCCTAAAACCTTCAAATGAAACGCCATAACATGGAGCAAAAAAGAACAATTAGGGTGGGTACTACACGCCAACAACTGGCCAAGCTTTACAATTGCGATGTAGATACGATTATCATTTGGCTCAAGGAAGTGGGTGTAAACCATCAAAAGAATCTTCAGGCAATTGAGTTGGCAGAATTCATTGCCAGTGTAGGGGCTCCAGATGTTGACGTAGAAATCAGAGTCCCATACCTCAAAACTTTACCTCTTACAACTTAAATCGAAATGATATGAAAGTAATATCTCCAGGAATCACTAAGGCAGAACTTGCCGATATGTATGGTGTATCTCTTAGAACGTTCAACGGCTGGCTGAAGGATGCTGGGATAATAGAAGGTACGGGGAAGAAGCAAAGAAGGCTAAACCCTAGGCAGCTGTACGAAATGGTAAAACAACTTTAATTACCTGTTGGGGTGACAATTTCCATAACTGAACCAGATTTTCTCGTGCGTGAAGTAGATGCCAATAACAAAACGATGTAGTATTTGGGCGTTCTGGGTCGTTCGAAAACGCGTTGCACAATTAGATTCTACCCCGTTCGGGCGTTTGCGAACGCCTTGTAACCCCGTTTGTAAACGGGCAAACGCCCTGTTATCATAAAGCGAACGCCTTAACAAACCCCACATTTTGGCTGGCCAGTAACTCCTTATGCCTATCATCTGGGCACACAACCACATACTTACCCGGCTTATAGCTCTTGTAGAAGTTGATTTGCCTAAGCAATGCTCCAACTGAGGGTATTTTGGTTTTTACTTCAAAGAATACTTCATCATCATTAAAGTATGAGAATAGATAGGGCAACGAATACTCTTCAATCTCTTTTTTTTGATTTGACCCTATTGGGATGCCTTTTATCATATAGCCCATATAGGAAAATGCAACATGCATGTCTATAAATCCGAGCGTGTATTTATCTCCAACCCTTCGTCCTTCTCTCTCAACCGTCATTTCCCATTTAACACTATGAGAAGTAATTAGTGGCCGCTCGATAGCCTGTTCCAAAATTTCTTTTCCAGTCCAATTCTGGAGTGAGTCAATTAGTTTTTGATGTTCCTCAAGCTTGTTTCCACTCCATTTTAATTGTTGAATCATTGGTGGTAATAGCCTTTGAAGTTCTTCCTTGGTTGAATTAACCATTCTCTCAACCTCCCAGCGTTCAAAAGGTGTATAGTAAAGGTTGTTGAGAACCTGGTCAATATTCTTCTGAAGCCAGATCATTATATTGTCGTGAGTGCTAGAGTTGAGATCATTATCAAAAAATCCCAGCTGCTGAATGTGGGTTTGTGCTTTGGGTTCTGCCATAGTAATAGCCCGTTCGGGGGCGTTTGCAAACGGGGGTGCCTAATTTCGTGCCAAATCGGATTTTGACTCATTAACTCCTTTCAGTTAAGGGGCATAGTTATTTGGCAGAAACTGCCTTTTTGAATGTTTTAAGCACTTATTGAATGGTTAAAAGCTGCGTTGTAACCGATTATTACCCCCGTTCGCTGGCGTTTGGCAGGGGCGTTTGCGCGTTTGCAAACGGGGCAACTTAATTTCATTTGAAAAGGCTATTCGAGAAGGGTAATATGTTTAGATAGAAAGAGGGGGTAGTCAACTGAAAGATTGTTTTAAAGTAGTTAAGCACATTTTTCACTGGTTAATTGACAATATGTAACTGGTTATTAACCGCTTGTTTAGGCGTTGTTTCCATTATTAGATGATTTTGATTAAGCCGTTACAAGGCGTTGCGAACGCCAAAGGTATGCCGTTGCGTGTATTTGAAAACGGTCGTTATTACCTTATGTCTACGGAAATGGAGTTGGATTATAGTGAACGGAAACTATTACATCCTTTTTACTAATCAGAATTTTATTTGTTAATAGGGGCTAATAAAGTAATTATTAATTGTCTCGTTCCTAAATGTATCTAGATAAGACAGAATTAACTTTGGAGCGATCGGCAGACTAGATTTTTTTTTCTCCCAATAGATTTGTGATATAACCACCAATTCCAAAAGCAAACAGTTTTAGCAGATCATAGATCAGATTGTCAAAAATGCTATTGAAGTGGTCATTCATTAGAACAAATATACCAAAACGGTCTAAATTAACCAGTCTTCCTATGTAAAGTGAATTGATTCAAGGTTGTTAACCGATTAATAAGCGGTTACTGTCAAGCTTTAACTGGTTAATGACCGCTTGTTTAGGCGTTCGGGGCGTTTGCGAACGGGGTTAGTCAAAGCCATTAATAAGCAATGAGGAATTCTTGAAATTGTAATTTCCTGATCACGCATCATATAAGGATTTCGAAGAGTTTAAAGAACACTTTGAAGAAGAGATCCGGTATTGCCCAACTTGTGGTAATTGTTATTGGGATGGGTGCGTGAAAATGTGTGGATGTAAGGCTTAGTGACTTGATTTACAGTTGTTTATTTTCCAAAAAATACCCACATATAGGTATTGTTTCTGATTTGGCAAAGGACTTCATTTATGTGAATTAATAACTAAAACATTTACATTATGCCAGTTAGACACACACCAACAGGAGAAGTACATAAAGGAACTAAAGGTGGAACTACCGGATGTGGAGTAAACACTAATACTCATTCATCCCATTGGGAGAATACTTCCGCTTCATTAACCTGCGGTAAAAACGGATGCAAGAATTAAGCTTCAGTTAAGTACTGAAGCTTTTTCTATTCTATACAGTCACCCCTATTCTCTCTTGCAGCCAATCTAAAATTGACCGCAATAAACTCTTATTTCAAATTTTCAAGTATGAAATGTATCATTGCTTTAGCTCTTTGCTTTATACACTGTGCCCTTATGGGCCAGAGCTATTATGTGTCTTCAAGCTCACTCAACTTAAGGGTTGGGCCAAGTATAGAATCAAAATCTATCCAAACCCTTTCGCAATACGACAATGTCACTATGCTAGAGGAATCAGGCGAGTGGTATAAAATTCAGTTTGGTGATAAAACGGGGTATGCTAACAAGAATTTTCTGAAGGCGGGGAAAGCAGTAACAAGCATTTCTTCTTATAGAATTGGTGCTACCTGCAAAGATGGAACGAGCTCTAGCGCTACTGGCCGTGGCGCATGCTCCCATCATGGAGGAGTTTCTAGTTGGCGAACCAAATCTACAAAGGTTCTTTTGAGGGTTGAAAAGGGGTGATTTTTCTACTTAATAACAAGACTAGATAGTTTGTTAATTTATTAAGTGCTTATGGATATTTTTTGTACTCAGTAGAAATTGTTGTTATTTTTAACTTTTATTAACATTTTTACATCTATCGAACCCTCTTTTGAAGTACTAAAACCGCTTTTTAAACTAAAAATCACCCATTTTGGCACCATATTCGTTTATACATCTAACAGGAATGCTTATTGAAAAGGCCGATATTGTGGCTGGAATAATAAGTGGTATTATAGTGACGTTGTTCTTCTTTCTGCTTCGTATTTCAGTTAAACCGAGAATAAAAGTATCTCAGTTTATTGTTAGGAGGAATAGAAAGAATTTAGAAACTGGAGAAGTAAATGAAGTATTCCAAATTAAATTCTATAATGCATCTTGGTCTAGCATTGAAGATGTTACTATAGACTTTTACTTAATGAATGACTGGTATAGTAGTGATAAAAAAAGTTTTGCTGCTATACCTATAAAACTCAATTTGGATAGTTTTAAGTTTCTTCCTGGTAAATTAAAGAGAAATAAAGAACTTAATGATAACTGTGTTGTTGTTACATTACACGGGAATCTCGATGAGATTTGGAAAGATAAACATGATTGGCTTGAGTTACATATAACGGCTTATCATTCCTTAAGTGGATTTAGAAAAGTGAAGAAGCGAACTTATAAAGGTTTGAAATGTATTGAAATGGGTAAGTTTGCTGATGGTGAAGTATTTAAGTTAGACAGTTAACTTGCATACTTGAAAAAAAAAACTGTAATATTGTATATCATTTAAAACTTAAGACCATGAAAAAGACAAATGAAAGTTCAAGGAACGTAATGATGATTCTAAAAGATATTGAACTCGGTTAGATTATTATAAAAAATATAAACAGTTCAAGGGCTCTAGATATATCTAGAGCCCTTTTGTTTTAATATTACTATTGGTTCCTAAACCAACTTTACTAATTTATTTACAATACTTGTTTAGGCATCCACATACAATAAGGGACAAGGAGAAAGTTAGTCAACAACGGATTTCAGATTATTTTGTATTTTTATATAAATCCAAAAGATATGAACGAGCTAGAAATCTATTTAAAAAAGTCAGTTACTCTTGATGATAAAGAGTTAATCGTTTTCATTAAACCTAAAGACACGGGGGCACGATTAATAAAAATAACAGAAAGTCATGTTTGGGTAGATTACGGTAATATTTTAACAATAAAGCCTATTCATGATTTAACAATCATAGTAAGGAAAGATTAGATATATCCATCAACCTATAAAAAAGAAACCCGTGACAACTTATGTGGCTGACCTCTATTCAACCTGTCAAAATAAACCAATCACTCTTGTTGCCATTGTAGTTGCTAGTTCTAGCGTCTATTAATATGTTACCCAATTTCTTATATTCAACTGTTAATCAATTAGTTGATAATTCTTGTCGGGATCACTAAAAAGCCTCGATTTTTATATAAAATCGGGGCTTTTTGTATTCTATGGCATGCGTTTCTTATTTAACATTTTGATAAACCAACAATATAGGTATCACGCTCTCTCATAACTAATAACCCTTAACCAATTTAGTATTCCTAATCATAAAATCTAATAATTTTAGTTAACTAAAATTATTAGATTTGCGTTAGCTTTTGGAAAGACTACTGAATTGGAAAAAACGATCCTTCATCTCGATCTGGATACATTTTTTGTGTCTGTTGAACGCCTGCTCGATAATAGACTTATTGGCAAGCCTGTGCTTATTGGCGGGGTTACCGATCGCGGGGTAGTGGCGGCTTGTAGTTACGAGGCACGGGCTTATGGTGTGCATTCGGCCATGCCCATGAAACGAGCCAAAGAGCTTTGTCCCGATGCCATCCAAATCCGTGGTAATTCCGCTACTTATACCAATTATTCCGAGGACGTAACCAACATCATAAAAGAGACAGTACCGCTTTACGAAAAATCATCTATCGATGAGTTTTATGCTGACCTAACAGGTTTGGATAAGTTTTTCAATAGTTATCTCATGGCTTCGGAACTACGTAAACGGATTATTAAAGAAACCGGGCTTCCTATTTCTTTTGGTTTATCGAAGAATAAAACCATTTCTAAAATAGCTACAGGCGAAGCAAAGCCCAACAATCAAATTAAGGTAGAGTTGGGCACAGAAGTGCCCTTTATTGCTCCGCTTTCCATCAGTAAAATCCCGATGGTGGGTGAAAAAACTCAACAAACCCTATACAGTTTGGGAGTAAAGCAAATCAAGACCATTCAGGAAATGCCCATGGAGCTGATGGAAAAAGTGCTGGGCAAAAATGGGGTGAGTATTTGGAAGAAGGCCCAAGCGCTAGACAATTCGCCAGTGATGCCTTACAACGAACGAAAGTCAATTTCTACGGAAAGAACTTTTGACCGAGACACCATTGATGTGGTTAAACTTAAAGGCATACTGCTGGCCATGGCAGAAAACCTTGCTTTTCAGTTGCGCAGAGGGCAAAAGCTTACTTCTTGCGTTACTGTCAAAGTCCGCTATTCTGATTTCAATACTTATACGCTTCAGTCTCGAATTTCATATACTTCCGCAGATCATGTGTTGATTGCTAAAGTGCTGGAGTTGTTTAATAAACTCTACCATAAACGACTTTTGGTCAGGTTGATTGGCGTTCGCTTCAGCCATTTGGTAGAAGGAAGTTATCAGATCAACCTTTTTGAAGATATAGAAGAGCAACTCAATCTGTACCATGCCATGGACAAAATGCGCGATAAATATGGTGATAGAGTGGTAATGCGCGCAGCTGGAATGGAAGCTAGAACCATCAGTCGTTTCAACCCTTTTAATGGAGAGCCACCTCCGCTTTTGCCGAACAGGAGACAATAATTGATGAAAAAATGGTTTTAGCATGTATCTCAACACCCATTCCTATTTCAGCTTTAAATACGGCACCGTTAAAACAGCCGAATTGCTTGCTCAAATGCAGAAGGCTGGAGTGCGTACTTTTGCATTAACGGATATTAATAGCACGGCTACCAGTCTCAATTTTGTACGAATAGCATCTAAACATAACATTAAACCAGTTTTGGGAATTGATTTCAGAAATGGAGCCGACCAGCTGTTTGTAGCCATTGCCAAAAACAATGAGGGCTTTAAAGAGCTTAATGATTACCTCTCTAAGTTTCTTCATTCAGGAGAAAAAATTCCAGGTAGAGCTCCAGCTTTTCAGCATGCTTTTGTGGTGTACCCTTTTCAGAAGTACGCCCATTTTCAGCTTCGCGAAGATGAATTTATTGGTATAAAGCCAGCCGATTTAATTAAGCTGGTTTATCCACCACACCAGATGGAAAAGACCAAACTGGTGATGTTGCCAACGGCTACATTCAGAAGTAAAATTGATAAAGAAACGGGGGGAAGGGTTGTTCTGAAAAAGGACTTTAATGCCCATCGTTTGTTGCGGGCGATAGACAACAATACACTGCTGAGCAAGCTGCCTAAGACAGAAGAAGGCAGCGCAGAGGATTTCATTCGCCCGGTGGAGGAATTAAAGAAATTGTATCGTGACCATCCCTATATGATCACCAATACCGAAAAGCTATTGGATGAATGCAGTGTCCATTTTGATTTCGAAGGGGAAAATCTGAATAAAAATCAACGCACTTATTGCGGTAGTCCCGAGGCGGATTATCAAATGTTGGAGAGGCTGTGCAAAGAAGGTTTTGATTATCGTTACCCACAACCTACCCAAGAAATTCTAAATCGTATTCAAACGGAATTAGAGGTGATCAAGCAACAGGGTTTTATGTCTTATTTTTTGATCAATTGGCGCATTTGTCAGTATGCCCGAAGCAAAGGCTATTTCTATGTAGGTAGAGGCAGTGGAGCCAACTCTGTAGTGGCCTATTTGCTGCGCATTACCGATGTCGATCCCATAGAACTCGACCTTTATTTCGAGCGTTTTATAAATCTTTATAGAAAAAATCCACCTGATTTCGATATTGATTTCTCCTGGAAAGATAGAGAAGACATTACCAACTTCATTTTTTCAGAATTTAAGAATGTTAGCTTATTGGCTGCTTATAGTACTTTTCAGTTTAGGGCCATTGTGCGTGAACTGGGCAAAGTACTCGGTGTGCCTCCGCACGAAATAGATCATATCCAGTCGGCTAAAGTGGAGGACTTGGACGAGCTACATTTACTGGTTTTGCGTTATGGAAATTACATTGAAAATTTCCCCAGTCACCTGAGTATTCATGCGGGCGGAATTCTGATTTCAGAAAAACCCATCCATTATTATACCGCTACCTATCTTCCCCCCAAGGGTTTTCCTACCACCCATTTCGATATGGTTGTGGCTGAAGATGTGGGCCTATATAAATTCGATATTCTGAGCCAGCGCGGTTTGGGAAAAATCAAGGAGAGCTTGTCAATTATTTCCAAAAACCATCCTGACGACCCGCATTTCGATATTCATAATATTGCTCAGTTTAAAAAAGATCCAAAAATCAAGGCCATGCTGCGCGAAGGGCAGGCGATCGGTTGCTTTTATGTAGAATCGCCCGCCATGCGCATGCTACTCAAAAAACTGAGGGTGGAAGAATACTTGGGCTTGGTGGCTGCCAGTTCAGTCATTCGGCCTGGGGTGGCCAAATCGGGCATGATGCGCCAATATATTCTGCGCTTTCGTGAACCCGAAAAACGGAAAGAAGCTCACCCCACCATGTTGAGTATTATGCCCGAAACCTTTGGCGTAATGGTGTATCAGGAAGATGTAATTAAAGTGGCGCATTACTTTGCCGACCTTACTTTGGCCGAGGCCGATGTATTGCGCAGGGGCATGTCGGGGAAATATCGTTCACGTGAGGAGTTTCAAAGCGTTCGTGATAAGTATTTTGAAAACTGTGCGGCTAAAGGGCATTCTCATCAGTTGGCAGCAGAAATATGGCGGCAAATTGAAAGCTTTGCGGGCTATGCTTTTGCCAAAGGGCATTCGGCTAGTTATGCTGTAGAAAGTTACCAAAGCCTTTTTCTGAAAGCCTATTATCCGCTGGAATACATGGTAGCAACCATGAATAACGGGGGTGGTTTTTACAGCGTGGAGTTGTATGCGCACGAGGCTTTTATGCACGGTGCCGATATTCAAGCGCCTTGTGTAAATCAAAGCGAACAACTCTGTACCATTTATGGTAACACCATTTTTATGGGCTTGGCATTTATTGGTGCGTTAGAACAAAATACGGTACAGGAAGTGCTCACAGAAAGGCAAAAGAACGGAGTATTTATGAGCTTCGATCACTTCTTGAAAAGGGTACAGATTTCACTCGATCAGCTAAGCTTGCTTATCCGAATCAATGCTTTTCGTTTTACGGGCTACACCAAAAAGGAATTGCTTTGGGAGGCTTACCTTAAGTTAGGTCAGCAGAAAAAAACCAAACCCGCCAAAATGCTTTTCGACCCAGAAGTAAAACACTATAAATTACCTGAACTCAACTATGATCTGTTGGAAGATGCTTTTGATCAAATTGAATTACTTGGCTTTCCGCTTTGCAACCCTTTCCATTTATTAAAAGAGCAGCCAGAAAAAGATGTGATGGTAAGAGAAATGGAACAGCATAGAGACAAGCTAGTGAAAATGGTGGGTTATTTAATTCATGTGAAAAGCACTACCACTTCGGGTGGAAAACGAATGCAGTTTGGGACATGGATTGACCGGGAAGGCCACTTTATAGACAGTACCCACTTTCCTCCAGTTGCAGCAAAGTATCCTTTCAGAGGAAAAGGTATTTATGAAATTACAGGCAAAGTGGTAGAAGAGTTTGATTTTTTCAGTCTGGAAGTGGTAGCTATGCAAAAGCTTCCATTTACCCATGACCCTCGCTTAGCATTGGCCTCAAGACATGCGAGTAATGGATAATCCTTGTGGAAAATCTACCCAACCTCCTACATTTTGTTTCGACAGCTCCAGAAAATAGCTAAGCATATACAGCTTAGTTTAAGCTCGTGTTATTGATCAGTTTATAAAAACGTACAGAACAGTACCTATAATAAGGTTTTTAATGAAAAAATAAACCAATCATTACTGTTGCCATTGTAGTTACTCTAACACCTATTAATTTGTTACCCATAATGTTACCCAATTTTCTTATATTTAACTGTTAGTCAATCAGTTGATAACTCTTGTCGGGATCACTTTTAACAATAACTAACAAGTATAAACAAGAGGAAAGCCACTCATTTGAGCGGCTTTCCTATTATCGGTCTGAGTAAATCAGATTTATCTTCTGCTGTAATTAGGCGCTTCGCGGGTAATCATAATATCATGTGGATGGCTTTCGCTCATACCTGCATTGGTGATTTTCACGAATTGCGCTTTTTGCAAATCTTCAATAGTACCAGCACCACAGTAGCCCATTCCTGCTTTCAAACCACCTGTTAATTGGTAAAGCATTTCCTGAACTGTGCCTTTATAAGGTACACGGCCTACGATTCCTTCTGGTACTAATTTCTTAATGTCATCTTCCGCATCTTGGAAATAACGGTCTTTCGATCCATCTTCCATGGCCTCTACAGAACCCATACCTCGGTATGATTTGAATTTTCTTCCTTCGTAAAGAATTACTTCACCTGGAGCTTCTTCAGTTCCTGCAAGCAACGAACCAATCATAATGGTACTAGCCCCACCAGCAATGGCTTTTACCAAGTCGCCAGAGTAACGGATACCGCCATCAGCAATAACTGGAACACCTGAACCTTGAATGGCTTTAGCCGACTCATATACAGCCGAGAGCTGTGGCATACCCACTCCAGCAATTACTCGCGTGGTACAAATACTGCCTGGGCCAACACCTACTTTAATGGCGTCTGCACCAGCATCTACCAAAGCTTTGGCAGCCGCAGCAGTAGCAATGTTTCCTACGATTAGTTCTAAATCAGGGTAAGAAGCTTTAACACGTTTCGCCATATCAATCACTCCTTTAGAATGACCATGTGCCGTATCAATAGAAATTACATCCACCCCAGCATTTCTCAATGCATCAATTCTTTCGATAATATCTGGAGTAACTCCAACAGCAGCGCCTACTCTTAAACGACCGTATTCATCTTTACACGCGTTAGGTCTGTCTCTGTTTTTCAGAATATCTTTATAGGTAATCAGGCCGCTTAGTTTGCCGTGTTCATCAATAATCGGAAGTTTTTCGATTTTATATTCTTGAAGAATGCCCTCGGCCTCATCTAAACCAATTCCCATTTTCGCGGTAATCAAGTTCTCGATGGTCATGATTTCGCGCACCGGCTTGGTCATATCTTTGATAAAGCGCATGTCGCGGTTAGTGATAATTCCGACCAAGTTTTGGTCTTTATCAACTACAGGAATACCGCCAATTTTATTCTCGCGCATGATTTTGTCCGCGTCCCTTGCAGTGCTTTCTACATTCAGGGTAATTGGGTCTAAAATCATTCCGCTTTGCGAACGTTTTACTTTTCGCACTTGCTGGGCTTGTTCATCGGCCTTCATGTTTTTATGAATAAAACCTAAGCCACCTTCCAGCGCCATTGCAATGGCCAATTCATATTCGGTTACAGTATCCATAGCGGCCGAAACCAATGGAATATTCAACTGAATGTTTCTGGTAAGTAATGTTTTTGTGTTGGTATCTCTGGGTAAAATGTCAGAGTAAGCAGGGAGAAGCAGGACATCATCGTAGGTCAGTGCTTCAAAAAGGAATTTGTTTGTGTCGAGAGCCATGGCAAATAAAAACAGGGTTTATTTGCCGGACAAAATTACGGAGATTGACGGATTAAAAAAACTATGGACTCAATATAATTTTCTTTCCGCTTTCATGCCTTTCTAAAGTCTTTACACCTGCTTTAAAGACTGGATTAAACGACCAAAATCTTCTTTGCTATTATAAACATGGGGTGACACTCTAATGGAATTTCCGCGAACCGAAACAAAAACTTTGTCGGCAGCTAAGCGGTTTTTCACTACTTCTAAATCAAGCCCTTTTGGCAATCTGATTCCGAAAAGGTGTTCGCTCCGATAATCAGCAGATTCGATTTGAAAACCCATTTTCACCAACTCTTGCTGTGCTTCTTGGGCAATCGACTTACAGTAAGACTGAATGTTTTCTGGTCCCCAAGTATTTACTTGGCGAAGTGCTTCAGTAAGCATTGGGCTAAGAATAAAGTTGGCACTTTCGCCTACTTCGTAGCGGATGGCTCCCGGTTGATATTCGTCCTGGTAGTTCACCAAATTGGCAAAGTTCTGACTGTCCAATCGGTTCATCCAGTTGTTTTCAATGGGTTTTCCGTTTTGAAAATATTCACCAAAATAAGCCATGCCAGTAGCGTAAGGCCCCATCAGCCATTTGTAACCAGAAGCGACTACAGCATCGGGTTGAAATTCTTGCACATCAAAAGGCAAAGCGCCAATGGATTGCGTACCATCAATCACCAAAAGTGCACCAACTTCTCTTGTGCGTTCTCTAATTTTTTTCAGGTTGAATTTAGTGCCGTCTGCCCAATGGATATGGCCAATGGCGACCATTTTGGTTTTGCTGTCTATGGCTTCTAGAATGCGTTCATTCCATATTTTGCCACGGTTTTTAGCAGTTTCCGGAGCTTTCACAATACGCAATGTCACGCCTTTTTCTTTCTCTAGTTCCTTCCAAGCATACACATTGCTAGGGAATTGCCCTTCGGGAATGATGATGTTATCGCCTTTTTCTACCTGAAGGTTTTTGGCCACATTGGCCATGCCGTAAGAGGCGGAGGGCGTAATGACACAAAGGTTTTCATTTTTTACGTTGATCAGTTTGGCAAATTCTGCCCTTAGCAGTTCGCCATTTTTAAAAAAGTCTTCCGGCTTAATTGTGGTCGGATCCTCCTTTCCGTACACTGCCCTAACGCCTACTTCGGCCACCGATTTAAGCATAGGCGACATGTACCCGCAGTTGAGGTAAGTAATGTCCTGTGGTAAATTAAACAGGTGACTTTGGTTTTGAAGCATGGCTATTTTAAAATGCGTACCAACTCCTCTTCAAAAGAACCTTCTGGCTCTTCAATTACACGTGTAACTTCCTCTCCATTCAGATAAAAAATGATTGTGGGTGTATTCTTAATATCGAAGCCTTTTTCCTTTCCTTTCAAACTTGTTTTATCTACATCTAGCGCGTATAATTCCAATTGGTCTCCAATTCCCATATCATCCATTACACGCATTAAACGAGGTATTTCACGGTTACTATCATGGCACCAAGTACCCATAAAAGCGAGCACTTTTAGGTTTTTAATGTTCTTTTTCTTGGCATCCTTAAGTAATTCAGTATTAACCCTATAGGTCTTGTAATTACTATTGAACCATAGCTTATAGGGCATCTGTTTTAGTCCTTCTTTGGTAATAGGGCCGTTCAAAATTTTATCTACATGAGTCGATACACTCTCCGTTTCAACATTGTATTCGGTCTCTTGCCCGTTCATTACCAAAGGGAATGCAACAAGAATAACCACTAACATAATAATTGCTTTCATGATCTCCATTCTGTTTAAAATCAACAAACGAAATATACCACAAAATTATATCTTTGGCGACATGCAGCTCAACGACATCTGGCAAGACATCATTTCATATGCGCAAGGAATAAGCGTATGGGAGCTGTCAGGGTTAATTTTCGGAATTCTAGCAGTACTCTTTTTAATTAAGGAAAGTGTGTGGACGTGGCCTGCGGGTGTGGCTTATGTTCTTGTTTCCTTTTTCGTTTTTTGGGAAGCACGATTATATGGCGACTTCATTCTACACATCTTTTTCCTAGTGTTAAATATTTATGGGTGGTACTATTGGACCAAGGGAAAAAAGGGAGATCAACCCGATGTACTTATAAGTCATACCAGTGCTAAACGAGGCGTTTTTCTTATTGCCATCACCTTTGTTGGGATTTTTTTATTCGCACAATTCTTAATCAATATTCCCAATTATTTTGAAGGGATGGAACCTGCAGCACTTCCTTACTGGGATAGCACTACTTCAATTTTGAGTGTAACAGGAATGTGGCTAACGGCCAGAAAGAAAATTGACAACTGGTATTATTGGTTTGCGGTAGACGTGCTCGCTACTTGTATCTACTTTTATAAAGAACTTTATTTTTATTCGTTTTTATACTTTTTATACATCGGTATGGCCATTGCAGGTTATTTGGCTTGGAAGAAAACCATGATGAATCAATCTTACAATTAAACATGATTAAAGTAGCAGTTATTGGTCCAGAGAGTACGGGAAAAACTACTTTAACAAAGGAATTGGCCAAGCAATACAATACTGTTTGGGTGCCCGAATATGCTAGAGATTATTTAAATCAACTCGATAGGCCTTATGTTCAGTCTGACCTTTTGGAAATTGCGAAAGGCCAAATCGAGAGCCAAAAGAAAATGCGCAAACAAGCCCGCGAATTACTTTTTTGCGATACCGATTTACATGTGATTAAGGTATGGAGCGAACACAAATATGGTGTTTGCGACCCATGGATATTGAATCAACTTCAGCTACAGTATTACGATTTGTACATAATTACCGATTTTGATATTCCTTATGAAGAAGATCCTCTTCGCGAACATCCAGAAATGAGATCTTACTTTTTTGATATTTATCGGAACTTGATGAAAGACAACGACAAAGCTTTCATTATAGCGCAAGGTGATTTAAAAGCGCGTATTGAGCAAGCCAAGAAAGCCATTGGTGCCTTGCTATAATTAAAAACTGTTCTACCTTTGTCGCGAATTAAGGGGTGCCCCATAACAACGGGCTGAGATTATACCCATTGAACCTGATGCAGGTAATGCTGCCGAAGGGAGGTATGGTAAACATTTGAAAAGGGAGCGCTTCCCCTGGCGCTTCGTTTGTGAACCATTTAAAATTACAAAATGCAAAAATTAATTTTGACGTTGGCTTTAATGCTGACAGCAACAGGTGTGTTTGCGCAACACTCTCTGAAAGGTAAAGTTGTAGACGAAGCAACTGGGTCACCGATTTTTGGTGCCAATCTTATGATTGAATCAATTCAAAAAGGTACTTCTACAAATGAAGAAGGCGAATTTGAGTTGAACGATATTCCTCCTGGCACTTACAATGTCAAGGTAAGCATGGTGAGTTACATTACCTTGAACAAAACGGTTGAGGTAACTAACAATCAAACGGTTGATTTTAAATTGAAATCGGATTTAACCAGACTAGAATCAGTTGTGGTAACTGGTACTAGGGCCAGCGAAAAGACGGCCACTACTTTCTCTGAAGTTTCGAAGGAAGAAATCGAGCAGCAGAATTTAGGTCAAGATTTGCCTTTTTTACTGAACTGGACGCCTTCTGTAGTGGTAACTTCTGATGCGGGTGCAGGAGTAGGCTACACCGGCATTCGAATTCGTGGTAGCGATGGTGCCAGAATTAACGTAACTATCAACGGTATTCCAGTAAACGATTCGGAATCGCAGGGTACTTTTTGGGTAAATATGCCCGATTTGGCCACTTCAACCGACAATGTGCAAGTGCAACGTGGTGTAGGAACATCAACCAATGGTGCAGGCGCTTTTGGCGGTTCTATTAACATTGCCACTAACAATTTGAGCCAAGATGCGGAAGCCAGTATCAACACTTCAATAGGCTCATTCAACACTCAAAAATATAACGCAGTGTTCAAAACAGGTTTGTTGGAAAACAATTTTGCTTTCGAAGGTAGGTTGTCTAATATTTCGTCTGACGGTTATATAGACAGGGCCTCTTCAGACCTGAGTTCTTACTTCCTTTCTGGTGGTTATTACGGCAAAAAATCAATTCTGAAATTGATCACCTTTGCGGGTAAAGAGCGCACCTACCAAAGCTGGTACGGAACACCAGAAGCAAAAATTAAGAATGATGCTGCAGGTATAGATGCAGTTATTGCCAACAATGGTTTTTCAGCACAGCAAGCAGCTAATCTTCGTAATTCTGGTAGAACTTATAATTTCTATGAGTACCAAAATCAAGTAGATGATTACAAGCAAGCGCATTACCAAGCCCATTTTTCGCATCAGATTAATGAGCCATTGAGCTTTAACACCTCACTTCACTACACCAAGGGTGCTGGTTTTTTTGAGGAATACAAAGACGATGAAGATTTCGCAGACTATGGTTTGAACAATGTAACGGTAGGTGCAACTACCATAGAATCGACAGATTTGATTAGAAGACGTTGGTTGGACAATGACTTTTACGGAGTGACTTACGGCTTGAACTACGAAACCGAAAACCTACAAGCGAATTTTGGCGGTGCCTACAATGAGTATAAAGGTGATCATTTTGGTGAAATCATTTGGGCCGAATATGCGAGCACCAGCCGCATTGGAGACAGGTATTATGAAAGCACTTCAGAAAAATTCGACTTCAATAATTTTGTGAAGGTAAATTACCAAGCCAACGATAAGATTAACCTCTATGGAGACTTACAGGTGAGAACCGTAAACTATGCCAGCAGGGGCAACGATAACGATTTAAAGGCCTTCGATTTCGATAACCAATATTCGTTCTTCAACCCTAAGTTTGGCTTGACTTACCAAGTAAGCACCAGTGCAAACGCCTACATTTCTTATGCTCGCGCGAATAAAGAGCCAAATCGTTCAGATATTATTGACGCACCGGCTGGAGCCGAGCCTAAAGCGGAACAGTTGAACAACCTTGAGGTGGGCTATAGACTGAACAAATCAAAATTTGCTTTTGAAGCGAATTACTACTTAATGGATTACAAAGATCAATTGGTATTGACTGGTGAGGTAAATGATGTTGGATCGAATATCAGAACCAATGTAGCCAACAGTTACCGAATGGGAATTGAGCTTCAGGCAGGAGTAGAGTTGGCTAGAGGTTTAGAGTTGAACGCTAACCTTACGTTAAGCGAAAATAAAATCAAGAATTTTGAAGAAGTACTTTACGATTACGGAGCAGCTTTTGACGAATACAACGAAGTTAGAAACAATTATACTGATACCGATATTTCATTTTCACCAAGTGTAATTGCAGGTGGTCAGCTGAGTTATATGCCTACTTCTGGCTTGTCGCTGAGTCTGCTTTCTAAATATGTGGGCGATCAGTATTTAGACAATACTTCAAATGAAAATCGCAAGATTGATGCATTCTTCATTAATGATTTTAGAGTGAATTACAGCATTAAGCCGAGTTTCGTAAAAGAGCTTACGCTGAATTTATTGGTGAACAATATTTTCAATGTGGAATACGAATCGAACGGATACACCTTTGGCTACTTTGGTGGTGCTAATTATGAGGTAAGGGAGAATTACCTTTACCCTCAAGCGGGCACTAACTTCTTATTATCCTTAGGGCTGAAGTTTTAAAGATAGATTAGTTTAGTATTTCGAAAAGCCTTCGGCATTTATTTGCTGAGGGTTTTTTGTTTTAGGATTCAACCTATTTCAGGACGATACACCACACTACTTGATCAAAATTCTCTCACCAATCGTTTTTGATTCCTTAAAAATGCTGCAATTTTGAACAGCGTATTTAACCAAGGAAACCAGCCGTATGTCATCACACCACATTGTTAGAGACGAACAAGAACCCGCATTACTCATTGACGATCCAAAAGCTTTAACAATTGAAGATGTAGATCAGCTATTGGAGTGGAGCCCCACGGTTATTGTTACTGAGAAAGCGCTTAGCGAAGTGCTAAAATGGGGAATTAAAATTGATGTGGTGGTGGCCAACATCGCCAACCTGCAAACACTGAAGCCACGGCTTGCCGAGCAATCTCCCGTACAGCTTTTAGGCTTTGAAGATGATGATTTACTGGCCTGTGCTTATATCTTTCTGCTCGACCATAATTACCCTGCGGTAAATATAATGGCCGATATTTACCAATCTACAGTGCTCGATACGGTAAGAGAATTCTCAAAACAGATTGACAGTATTGTATTTGCCATTCACCAAAAGTGGACATATGTTTCTAGTGGCCATTTTGAAAAATGGGTGATGGTTAGTCATCATTTTGGAATTCACCCAGTAGCGCAAAACACCTTTTTTACTTCGGAAGGATTCTATAATGATTACGAGAATGAAATGCTTTTAGAACCCATTGAGCTTACTGCTGAAATCACAGGGAAAATAAAACTTAAAACCAACGAAAAGCCCCTTTGGATAGTAGAATCCGTAACCACCGACAGCTATAAATAGAAGCTTGATGAATTGCCTAACCCTCCAAAAGTTAAGATGATTGGTTCTTTAAGGCTCAATGATTCCAGTAAGGCATAATTAAGAACTTTTGGAGGGATGAGTTTGATTTAACTGTTATGAAGTATTATCTGTAGCGCTTTATTATTTAGCTCAGGTTATGAACAAACCGCTCCAAAAGGTTTGTGTTTATTTCAGCTTAACAGGGATTCTATTCATCGCTCTCAATTTCTTGAATTGTTTTACTTGGTAGCCATTCAAGCATTTCTTCAATTCTCTTTTTATCATCTTCATGGTTTGTCCAACCAAAATTGTTGACCATTTCAGAAATGATAAAAGGGTCATACACCTTTTTAAGTCTCCAATTTTTGATGTACCGTATTTGCGTTACTACTGTAATTAACTTTTTACGTTTTCTCGGTTTGCCTATTACATACGTGTATTCAGCACCATCACCCCAATGCGTAGGCGAACAATATACTTTAGTGCCCGGGGCAAATTGCTTGGTACCTCGCACAACACCTAAATCTTTACCTGCTACATGTTTGTCTACAATATTGCCAACAAGGCAATAAATAAACTCCATATCATCTGGACTGGCAGGACGAAGAAAAGATCTTTGAAATCGAGTAATCATTTCTTTCACCTGTTCATCAGACCAATCTTCATTAAGATGGACATAGCTTACTCCAGCTTTAAAATGAATTTCGATTGTGTTGTCCTTAGCCATGCGTTTTGGTTTCTTGTTGAATATAGGCTAATGCCGTTTCTTCATCGTGCTCAATCGCTATTTCTACGGCTGTTTTGGCTACTTCTAAAAGGTGTTCGGATTGTTTTTTAAGGGTGAAGCTTTGCTCTACCAAATCGGCTATTTGCTGTTGTTTGTCTTGTTCGATAATTGGAATCAGAAAATTGTCAATGTCTTTAGGGTAAAGTTCTGCCTGAGCACTTCCAGCACTAAGTTTTTCTGTCTGAAGTCTCCCTATTGTTGAGTTCATCACAAACCCAATGTATTGTGGATTATACCCTTTTTTCAGCCTTAAAATATTGACATGATTGCTAGCGAGTGCTTTTTTATCAATTAGATAAACTTGTGTTCTTCCGATATTTGCACCTGTTGTGTAAGTAAGTATGTCATTTTTAAAAACTCTTGCCCTTTCCTGTTCATCCCAATAATCCGGACTAGTTTTCTCAAAATTGTCGTAATCTAGGGTCTGCTCAAGAATGTGTTTGCTATTTATAACATTCAATTCTCCATCTTCCACATATTGAGGTTGTAAACCTCTAAAGTTGTCTGTTCTAATGTTTTTGATCAAGACAAATGAACTTGATTTTATTTGTTCTTCTAATTCATCATACTTCACCTGATAATACTCTGCATCCAAACGCCCAGAGCTGCCAAATGACTCTGAGAAGCTTTTAACATTTACAGGTTCTTGGCTGGGTTGGAAATCGGCTAAATTTAGTTCTTGGAGTAGAACCTGTTCGGCTTGGGTGTAGGTAGATTTCGATTCATTTGTTTTGTTAAATGCAAATTGAACTATAGCCTCTATTTCTTTCTGGAAATCAATATCTAAGATTGGAATCAAAAGTTTTCTGATTTGAAAGATGCTTACCCAAGGTTGCACGTTTCCAGTCGATAATCTTTCAATTTGCTTTATACCATATTTGCTGTTGAAGTAGCTGGTAAAGTAAAAAGGGTTTAGCTCTTTCTTGTTTTTGATTGTTAGTTTGATAACATTTTCACTGCAATTATACCCTACTTCATTTTTAGTAATTATTGAGGCTCCTCCAATTTTACCCTTTCTTGCCATCATTACATCGTATAATGCAGTAGTAGATTTGGGTAATTGTTTGTGTGATGCTTCTGAAATATATTCTAAGTCATTTAGGTTAATAAAAGTATCACCACAGTTACCAGATCTAATAAATGGAACGTTCTTAGGACCATTATCACTCATTATTTTTTTGACTGCCGCAAATGAACCATTCGTAGATAGATCTGACATCTTGGTAAGATCAACTAACATCGGTGAATTTTCAATTTTCTTGTAGATATCAATATATTCCTTCTGATAGTAATTTGCATCCAAACGAAACTCTTCGTTATCAGGTAAAATATCCTTGAAATTAAATATTGTTATTTCCAGCCCTTCCAACAATTCCCTGTATCGGGATTCATTAAAAGGGCTAGCTACTTTCCCACAAAGGAGAGTTTCTCTTTTTTAGCGAATTCCAAAAAGGCTTCTGCTATGCCGTCTTTGGTGAGTCCGTCATGGTTAAAGAGGTCGTGTTTTACTACCAAGTGTCCATGAGAGTCAAGTAGGTACTCTTCTAAATTGGCAGGCGTAGAGTCATAGTTGTCTATTGGTTCGGCTACTTGTTGTGAGCCTTCCGAAAGTTCTAAGCCTTTGGAAGGTTGCGAGTTGGGGAAATCTTTCCTTTTTACAAATATCTTTTCACCGCTATTGTCTTTGCTAGGCTCTTGCATAGTAGCAAAAAAGATCGGGTAATCTTCTACTCTCGGGCAAAGCTTATCATCCCATTTTTGTACAAAAAGAACAGACGTTTTTGTGCCTGTATGCGGTTTGAATACATTGCTGTGCAAACCTACCACAGCTAATATTCTGCACCTTTCTGCAATAAAGTCTCTAATGGCTTTGTCAGAACTATTGTTGAATCTTCCCTGTGGTAATACCACTGCCATGCGCCCACCTGGTTTTAAGAAATCCAGATTACGTTCGATAAACAGAATGTCTCGCCCTACTTTGGTTTGGTACTTACCGTTGGGTTTTTTGCCTAAATCGTATTTAGCAAGCATTCTACTTTCCTTAATGTCGCCTGCAAACGGAGGGTTTGCCATCAATACGTCAAATTGGAAATCACGGCATTCATAAATCTCCTTTTCTTTCACATAGATTTTACCGTTTCGCTCTTCTTCAATCGTTACCGTTTTGGGTTTGGGGTTGGTAAGGTGTTTACGGATGTTTTTCCAACCGTTACCATAAACGTCTAGCCAATTTTTATCATCGTAATTATTGTCCCACCGATCATAATCCAAGGTATTCATGTGAAGTACATTGGTTTGTCCATCACCAGCAATCAAGTTGAGGGTTCGTGCCACACGTACAGCCTTTTCGTCAAAGTCTATGGCAAATACTTTGTTTTGTACATAGTCTATTTGTTCAGGAAGTTTTTCTTCAGCCGTGAACAAATGACTTTTAGAAAGTCCTTTAGCTTTGAGCTGTTTTTCCCAAACATGAAAAATAGAGTGTACAGGAAAACCACAACTTCCAGCGGCAGTGTCAATTACCGTTTCATCTGTTTTTGGGTCTAGCATTTTCACACACATGTCAATGACATAGCGAGGAGTAAAATATTGCCCCTTTTCTCCCTTGCTACTCTTGCCAATTAAATATTCAAAGGCCTCATCAACCACATCCAAATTGGAATTGAATAGTTTGATTTGTTCCAAAGATGAAACGCAAATTGCTAAGTGGGATGGGGTCAATGTGATTTTTGAGCTTTCGGTAAAAACACCTTCCCATTTGTCTTTGGCTTTTTCAAAAAGTGCCTGTATTTTTTGTTTTAACTCGGTTTCTGTTTCACCGTAGTTTCTAAATTCAAGAGGTCTGGATTTGTTACGAGTACTTTCAAGCTCATCATAAAGTTTGGTGAAGATCAATTGAAATATTTCTTCGAAAACATCAACTCCTGCATTGGCTAGTACTTCATCTTCCATATCCCTTACTTGATCTTTTAGGGATTTTCGCTCTTTGGTCAGTTTATCGTTTTTAATAAGATCATCAATTGTCCACCGTTCAGTTAATATATCCGTTAACTTTTCAGTTGATTTTGGAATATTTGGAATATCCTTGAAATAATTAGGGTCTCTTCGGTTGTAGTAAGAAATGGACTCACCATTACTCCAAATGCCCATTGGCGCTCCCGTAGCATGACAATAAGATTTTAATTGTTCTTTACCATCTTTCAGCTTTGGCTTTTTCAGCTCAACCATGATGTATACAGCGCGTGAGTCTTGCTTATCAAAAATGACAATATCAGCCCGTTTCTTTTCTCTACCGAAACTTACAACATATTCAATTTCCATTCGGTCATATGAATAACCGTATTGTTCATGGAGAACCATGAGAAAAAGTTGCCTTACTAATTCCTCAGGTTTCAATTGAATTTCCTTCCGTCTAACTAGGCAGGTAATAAAAGGAACTGTTTTTCCTCTTGTCTCTTTAAGTACAATTGACTCTTCCAGTTTTTCAATTTGGGATTTCGAAAACTGTGTAAGCTTATAATTAGAGTCTTTAAGTATTTCGGCTAAGGTCATTGTGGTTGTCTCTGGCATCGTATTATTTCAAGTTTGACAAAATAGCCCCAAATTCCATCTTTCAGGTTATGAAATCGACTAAAAAATGATAAATAAACAAAATAAATATTCTGGGCTATTAGTGCAAGTTGTCTTTTATCACCTTTGCAAGCTCTCCTAAATCTACTTTCTCCAAAGGGTGTGGCATATTTGGGATCAAGATAAACTTTCCGTTGGGAAGAATTGTAGCCACATTTTCACTTTCTTCTTTGCCCACCATAGTGTCATCAGCACCCAATAGAATTGTTACTTGATTGGTGATTAAAGGAAGATTTTCCATAGTGAGCAAAGGCTCATCGCCTAATTCTAGCATCATGCCTGCGGTTTGCCAAATCACCTGTTTCCATTGCTTTTTACCATGGCGCTCCTTCAAAAGCGCAGCATATTGCGGCACTTTCTCTTTCATTAACTCTGGGTTCAAACGGGCAGTTTCTTCTTCTGCACCTTCGGCTGTCCAGGTTAATTTGGTGCCCAGAGTGACGATTTTACCCATCAAATTAGGCTGAGAAGCAGCCAGATAAAGTGCCACATAACCGCCCATGCTGTATCCAAAAATATCTGCGCCTTCCAATTTGTGCTTGGTAATAAGGGCTTGGAGCTCTTCGGCAAAAACTTCGATTCCAAAGCCTTCTTCATTTACTGGTGCACCGCCATGTCCAGAGAAATTGAAAGCATGTACTTCAAAATCGCCTTTTAGTTTATTTGTAAGGACTTCAAACATTGAGGCGCTACCAAGCGCACCGTGTAATAGAATCAATTTTTTCATTTCGAATATTTTTGTGCTTGTAGCATTCTATCTTTTCCTTGTAAATCTTTTTTGAGGAGCACTTTAGTAAAACCAATCTCCTCCACCAGTTTAATCATTTCTTCCCCAAATCTTTCATGAATTTCAAAGTAAAGCATTCCGCCAATCTTCAAATGCAGGAAGGCTAACTCGGCTATTCTTTTATAGAAAATCAACGGATCGTGGTTTTCTACAAAGAGTGCCAAATATGGTTCGAACGATAATACATTCGAGCTCATTTCGGCCTTATCACTTTCAGGAATATAAGGCGGGTTACTGACCACTATATCCAACAGATCAAAAGGAAAGTTGTTTTCAAGAATATCTAGATGCCGAAAATCAACCTCAACTCCATTTTGCTTTGCGTTTTCTTGAGCCAAATTAAGGGCGCCTTCACTTACATCCACGGCAGCTACTTGCGCGTTTGGTATTGCCTTTTTTAGCGCAATTGGAATACAGCCTGTTCCGGTACCAATGTCTACAATGGAAGGGGCTTCAACCGTATTCACCGTCACAATCCAATCTACCAATTCTTCTGTTTCTGGTCGAGGAATTAAAGCCCGTTCATCTACCTTCAGTTCGCAACCATAAAACTCTACACTTCCTATAATATGCTGAATTGGCTTGTGTTGATTTAGTTCATCAATCGATTTTGCTAGGCCTTTTTCAGAGCCTTCAACCAACGAAAACTCATCATTCAAAATGATCGCCATTCTATCTAAACCATAAAAATGACTTAGAAGTAAATTGGCCATGTTGGTGGCTTCACGTTCATCATAAACACCACTGAGTGCGTTAACAATAGATTGAATTTTAGCTTTGGGTTTTTCAAAAGGCATAAGCAAAAGTAGTGAGAAGGATTTGCATGTGGATTAGCGAACCCTCCAAAAGTTATCAACTAACTTTTGGAGGGTTTATCAATTGAGTGATTGACAAGGAATAGTATTACGCATTCGCTAAATTGCGCGGGTGAATGATAAGCAAGATTTAAAATGGATGCAGCGTGCATTGGACTTAGCCGAATTGGGGCGAGGTCATGTTAGCCCAAACCCTATGGTGGGCTGCGTAATTGTTCACAATGATAAAATCATTGGTGAAGGTTATCATCAAAAGTATGGAGGCCCGCATGCCGAAGTAAACGCTATCAACTCCGTAACGAATCCCGATCTGCTTTCTGAAAGCACTTGTTATGTTACCCTTGAACCATGTGCTCACTTTGGTCGAACTCCGCCCTGTGCCGATTTATTAGTGGCTAAAAAGGTGAAGAAAGTTGTCATTGCTTCAATGGATACTAATCCATTGGTGGGAGGCAAAGGTGTTCAGAAACTTAAAGATGCGGGAATAGAAGTCAGCACTGGAGTTTTAGAATCAGCAGCAAAAAACCTGAATCGAAGGTTTTTTACCATGATTGAAAAAAAGCGACCCTATATTTTGCTTAAATGGGCGCAAACGGCTGATGGTTTTATTGCTCGCAATAATTTTGATAGCAAGTGGATTAGCAGTGAACAATCGAGAATGATGGTGCACCAATGGCGGGCTGAAGAAGATGCCATTTTAGTGGGCACGAATACCGCATTGCACGATAATCCCAAATTAGATGTTCGCGATTGGCATGGCGAATCACCACTTCGCTTAGTGATTGATAAACATTTACGATTACCCACCGACTTTAACTTGTTTGATAGAAGCCTACCAACCATTGTGTATAATTTGAAAAAGACAGAAGAAAGTAAAAACCTCACTCTTGTTAAAATTGGAGAGAAGGACTTTCTTCAAAACATGTTGGCTGATTTGCATGAGCGCAAAGTGCAATCTGTTTTGGTGGAAGGTGGAAGTTTCTTGCTCAATTCTTTAATGGCTTTGGGCTTATGGGACGAAGCCCGCGTGTTCGAATGCCCTGTGTTATTCAATGAAGGCATTATGGCGCCAAGTTTAAAAGATGCACCATCGGAAACAATTCAGCTACAAATCGATGTGCTTAAAATTTACCGACATTAAGGAACCAACATTCACACAATTCTCTTTTAAATTCGCAATTCAGAATTAAAATTATGGCCGAAGAACTTATCATCTCGAACGACTTAAGCAAAGCAGAAAAGTACGAATCGCTTATTCCGCAAATTGAAGCCTTGGTTACTGGCGAACCAGACCAAACAGCCAATTTGGCCAATATTGCTTCGGCCCTAAAGTATGGAATGGGCTTCTTTTGGGTAGGTTTCTACTTGGTAAAAGGAGAGGAATTGGTATTAGGTCCCTTCCAAGGTCCAATAGCGTGTACTCGTATTCGTAAAGGAAAAGGAGTTTGCGGAACCAGTTGGGAAAAGGCTCAAACCATTCTTGTTCCGAATGTAGATGAATTCCCCGGTCACATTGCTTGTAGTTCGGCTTCCAAATCGGAAATCGTATTACCAGCCATGAAAAACGGGGAAGTCAACTTAATTCTTGATGTGGACTCTGATCAACTCAATGATTTTGATGAGGTAGATCAAGTACATTTAGAGAAGTTAATGCGGATAATTGAAGGCTTAATTTAAGCCAACTCCGCAATTACGGTTTGTCCGCCTTGGGTTACTTGTCCAATCTCAACTTTTACCACTGCATCTAACGGTAAGAATAGATCGACTCGTGACCCAAACTTGATAAAACCGAATTCCTTGCCTTGAATCACAGATTGATTTTCTTTTACGTAGCACTTAATTCTACGGGCAGCTGCTCCGGCAATCTGACGGATTAGAATTTCTACTCCTTTATGGATTTCATAAACAAGTGTAGTTCTTTCGTTTTCAGTGCTTGATTTTGGGTGCCAAGCCACTAAATATTTGCCTTCGTGGTATCTGAAGTACTTGATAAGGCCAGTAACAGGATTTCTGTTTACGTGCACATTAATTGGTGACATAAATATAGAAACCTGAATTCTTTCCTTTCCTTTAAAGTATTCGTCTTCGGTGGTTTTTTCAATTACCACCACTTTTCCATCAGCAGGAGCTAGAATTTGCTTTTCGTTGATTTCAATTTTTCGAGATGGATTACGGAAAAACTGAAGGAAAAACAGGAACAGAATTAAGCTGACGGCACCGATAATTCCGATCCAAGGGCTAGGGATGTTCAGCAAAAAGAACAAGCCTAAATTTAAACCTAGTAATATGGAAAAGAGCACCGCTAGCAGTGCTCTTCCTTCTTTATGAATATTCATTAACTAATTTTCTGGTTAGAAACCACCTCTATACTTATAGGTAGAAGCAACTTTATCAATGGCTACAATGTAAGCCGCAATACGCATTGGTACATTATATTTAAGCGATGTTTCATATACTTTGTCGAAAGCATCTTTCATGATCCTGTCAGATCTTCTGTTTACTCTTTCGCGCGTCCACTTATAGCCTAAACGGTTCTGTACCCACTCAAAGTATGATACAGTTACACCACCAGCGTTCGCAAGAATATCTGGAGCAACCATAATACCTTTTTCGTTGATAATTTTATCTGCTTGGGCAGAAGTTGGTCCGTTAGCACCTTCAACAATAAGTTTTGCCTGTACTCTATCAACGTTACCTGAATGGATTACATCCTCTACAGCAGCTGGAACAAGAACATCTACTTTTAGCACTAGCAAATCAGAAGCATCGTCCATTAGCTCAGCGCCTTTAAAGCCTTCTAATGTACCATTATTGCTATCGCGATAAGCCACAGCAGCTTTGATGTTAATCCCTTTTTCGTTGTAGTATGCACCAGAAATATCACTAATCGCAATTACAGAAGCTCCTCTTTCTTCAAGAAGTAAAGCTGCATGAGATCCTACATTTCCAAAACCTTGAACAGCCACAGTAGCGTGATAAGGGTTGATGTTTAGTTTTTCCATAGCGGCCAAAGCAGAAACCATTACACCACGTCCTGTGGCTTCGGTTCTACCTAAAGAGCCCCCAAGTACTAAGGGTTTTCCAGTTACCATGGCATTTACAGTCATACCATGAGCCCTAGAGAACTCGTCCATCATCCAAGCCATTTCTCTTGGTCCTGTACCCATGTCTGGTGCAGGAATGTCTCGGTCAGGACCGAAAACATCTAGCATAGCATTGGTATATGCTCTGGTTAATCTTTCGATTTCACCAGCAGACATCTCTCTCGGATTACATTTGATGCCGCCTTTGGCACCACCATACGGGATGTCTACAACAGCACACTTCCATGTCATCCATGCCGCGAGTGCTTTTACTTCGTCAATGTGTACATCCATGGCGTATCTAACACCGCCTTTTGATGGGCCTAGGATATTCGAGTGTATTACCCTGTGACCCTCAAAAACACGAATAGAGCCATCATCCATAGTGATTGGAAGTGTCACAGAGACTTGTTTTGTAGGAGATTTGAGCACGTTATATACTTGCTCGTCCAATCCAAGTGCTTCAGCAGCAATGTTGAATCTGGACATCATTGACTCGAAAGGATTAGCCTTGTCCTTAATCGGAGCCGGTTCAATGTAACCCATAGAGAAATCTATCTTTGTTTAAAAACTTGGTCAAAATTAAGGAAATTTTAAAGTAATACGGTCTATTACTTGATGCTTATTTATGATATTATGTGATGACCATCAAGTATAGCGTAACGAACGGAAGCGCGAACAGTAGTCCATCAAATCTATCGAGAAAGCCGCCATGCCCAGGAAGTGCGCTCCCAGAATCTTTAATGGCTAAATGGCGCTTAAATAGCGACTCAATTAAATCTCCATAACTACCAAAAACACTCACGATTATCGATAAACCAAACCACTCAATTGTGGTAAGATCGGTAAAGTATAAACTCCATATATAGATAATTCCTAGTGAAATCAGTACTCCACCAACGGTGCCTTCCCATGTTTTGTTTGGAGAAACACTCTCGAATAACTTTGTCCGCCCCATGCTTTTGCCCACAAAATAGGCTCCGGAGTCGTTTGCCCACTGGGCAATTAGCACGCCTATGATTAAGGCATATTCGTATGACTCATTCTTAAACACAATCAAATTGGCCATGCTTAAAGGGAAAGCAATATATATTACCCCAAATAAAGTGAGCCCTAATGAGATAATAGGTTGATGCGTTTTCTGACGATAAAGGGCAAACATGAAACAGATCACTAATAAGGAGGGTAATAACCATAAGTATTTAGTGTCTAGTTTTCCCGCAGTGGAAAGGTGTACTAAAACAAAGAGGCAAATACTAAAAAATGAACCCCATAATTTAAATGGTGTATTGCCCGAAGCGGCAATAAGACCATAAAACTCTCTAAGTGTGAGAATCAAGATGCACAAAAAAATCAAGGCAAAGGTCCATGAACTAAATACTATACCCGCTATTATCAGAGAAACTCCGAAAATGCCAGTGATAATCCTTAATAAGAGATTACTCATGATTAAAAGTTCAGGTCGCCTATAATTTTTAAGGCTTTGATCACATTAGATTGCTCCACTTTCACTTCTAGATTTCCGAAATGATAGGAAGAATCCTTTTGGTTAAGCAGCACTGCTTCAATGTTGTTATCTATCAACACGTCTTTCACAATCTCGGCTTGGTGCGGCATATTAGTTTTGAAAACTGTGTTCCAATTGCTCATCTAAATGATTTTGGTTTAAGATAGTAATTTCTGAATACGAACAGCAAAAAGGAAACCACTATCAGCGCTATTATTCCCGCATAACCGGGTAAAGAATCAGTTTCGTCAGGGTTAATATCTGTTACTTCTGTTTGATACATGTAAGCTACAATAAGCGCAAAGCCATTATTTGCGATGTGGGCAATAATCGGATACCACAAATTTCCAGACCAGACATATAAGTAACCAAATAGCGCTCCAAGGATCATACGTGGGAAAAGGCCATAGAACTGCATGTGTATAGCAGAAAATAAGAAAGCCGAAACCCAAATGGCGACATGTGCATTTTTAGACCATCGGTGCAGTGAGTTTTGCAATAAACCCCTGAAAAGAAGCTCTTCGCCTATTCCTGGTAGTATAGCCACTACTACAAAAGCCAAAAGGAATGTGCCAAAACTGTCAAATGTGGTAAACATCTCAGTAGTTTCTTTCAGTGAGTCTTCCATCTGACGGGCGAGCCTCTCGAAACCTGCCATAAATTCTGGAAGTTGAATATTTTCGTTCCATTCAATAATGTAACCATTAACAAACACAAAGGCGATGGTAACAAAAACAGCTAGAGCTAGAGGAAGAGATTCAGTTTTGGATTCACCAAAAACAACATTCATTGGTTTTCGAGCTAGGTTTTTCATATAAAACCAAGGCACCAAGAAAGTAAATACTACGGTATAAAGTGATTGTGAAATTAACAATTGTGATTGGCCTATCAACTCAAAGAGTGCTTCGGGGTTTGATAAAACCTCAGTTCCTCCACCATTAATTAATACAAAAATTATTACTGCTATTGTGGCTGCAAACTGACCCACGAAAAAACCTGCAAATAACAGGCCCAGAACTACCCAAAAAGTCTTTTGAGGGTTTTCGTTATAAGTGGTTACGGTATTTAATTCTCCGTTTTCGAACTCCTTAATTACATCTACTCTTTCCCCTCTCAAGGAAATATTAATCCCGTTGTCGATTCTCGCCATAATGACGTAAATTTACGCGATTTTTCGAAATGGGCATGGTTAAAATTGGGAACATAGAATTAGGTGAATTTCCGTTGCTTTTGGCGCCAATGGAGGATGTTAGTGATCCACCATTTAGGGCTGTATGCAAAGAAAACGGTGCAGACCTGATGTTTACTGAATTTATTTCTTCTGAAGGGTTAATTCGGAATGCGGAAAAAAGTGTGCAAAAGCTCGATATCTATGATTACGAACGCCCTATTGGGATTCAGATTTTTGGAGATAAAATTGAGTCGATGCGCGAGGCGGCTTCTATTGCTGAAGCGGCTCAGCCCGAAATGGTCGATATCAATTACGGTTGCCCGGTAAAGAAAGTAGCTTGTAAAGGAGCTGGGGCTGGTATTTTGCTCGACATTCCTAAAATGCAGCAAATGACTGCAGAAATTGTGAAACAGGTAAGTTTGCCGGTTACTGTAAAAACCCGACTAGGTTGGGACGATTCTACCATCAGAATTTTGGAAGTAGCCAAAAGACTGCAAGATGTAGGAATTCAAGCCCTCACTATTCATGGTAGAACCCGTGCGCAGATGTACAAAGGCGAGGCAGATTGGACTAAAATTGCAGAGGTAAAACATCACCCTGATATTCATATTCCGATTTTTGGAAACGGAGATATTGATTCGCCAGAAAAGGCATTGGACTATAAAAACCGCTATGAGCTTGAGGGTATCATGATTGGTCGTGCGGCCATTGGCTATCCATGGATTTTTAATGAAGTGAAACATTTTATTAAAACAGGAGAGCACTTGCCTGTTCCAGATATGAAAACTAGGGTGGCCACCGCCAAAAAACATTTACAGTTTTCTCTTGAATGGAAAAATGAGCTTCAAGGCATTTTTGAAATGCGAAGACATTACACCAATTATTTCAGAGGAATACCTAACTTCAAGCCGTACAGAGCACGCTTGGTTGAATCTGAAAATCCAGAAGAGTTATTTAATATTCTGGATGAGATTTCGACCGTGTTCGAAGATGCTTATGCTTTGGTTGAATGAAAAATACAAACGTTTTAGCGTGGTCGCTACTTATCTTACTTGCTCTGATTTGGGGAAGTTCCTTTATCCTTATTAAAAGAGGGCTTGCGGTTTTTAACGCTGGCGAAGTTGGTGCTTTGCGCATTTTGGCTGCCTGCTTGTTTCTAATCCCAATTTCAATTCCAAAAGTAGGAAAGCTGTCGTTCAAGCACCTGAAACTACTTTTCGTTATTGGTTTGGTAGGAAGTTTCATTCCGGCCTTTCTATTTGCTATTGGCCAAACCCAATTGCCTAGCGGGGTTACGGGAGTATTAAATGCCCTTACACCAATTTTTGTTTTAATAATGGGTGTACTTTTCTTCAAACAAGAAATTACAAAAAGGAAGACATTTGGGTTGATAACAGCCTTTGTAGGAACTATTGTGCTACTGGCAGCTGGCAGTATTGGTGGTCTCAGAGGAATTAATTTTTACGCACTCTTTATTGTATTGGCTACTATCTGTTACGGCATAAACCTAAATGTAATAAAGTATTATTTGGTGGATTTAAAACCGCTTGTAATTACATCTGTAAGTCTATTATTTATGGGGCCCTTAGCCGGAATTTATTTGCTCACTTTCACTGACTTTTCGGTGACGCTGGCTACCGAAGAGGGGGCTTTAGAAGCCTTTGGCTATATTTCTCTTTTGGGGGTTATGGGTACAGCAATAGCACTTATTCTATTTAATAAGTTGGTGCAAATTACCAATCCACTATTTACAAGCACGGTAACTTACCTTATTCCTATTGTTGCTTTAATTTGGGGTTTTTGGGATGGTGAAGACCTAGGGTTAGGGCAGGTAATAGGAATGTTGGCAATATTTGTTGGGGTTTATATTACCAACAGAAAGAAATCTATTTCAAAGTAAATTTAGCGTAGATCAGATAGTGATCTGAAACATATAATCGATTTCTTTCAAAACGATCGATGCCTGAAGCGGTCATTTCAAAGCCATCAGATTTTCTGTAAAAAATATAGTCAATTCTGGGGCAGTTCTTTCCTCCATGAAAACTGTGATAGGTACAGCCTTCGAAAGGGCCTCCGGTATAAGTGTCGGCATATTCTTCTAAAATTCGCTTAGTAACAATGTCATCAGAAGTCACATTGAAATCGCCAACTAATAAGGTGGGATATTGGTCTTTATAGTCTTCCAGTTTTGACAGAATCTTTTCAATGCTGTTCAACCTAGATGATTCAGACCTATGGTCTAGCAGGGTATTTAATACTCGAATACGCTTCTTATCTGTTTTGTTTTCTAATACCACTACCGTGGCAATTCTTGGTAGTGTATTTCCCCAACTTTTAGACTCTGGTTTGGTAGGAGTGTCAGAAAGCCAAAAAGTCTCTTCTTCAATCAACTTCCAAGTTTTCTTACTATAAAAAATCGCATTGGCTTTTCCGTCTCCGTTTTTGAGCCCTTGCGTTCTGTAAACTACGTCTAAACCAGAAACACCTTTAGAAATGTCTTTGATTTGCGTTTCGTTAACTTCTTGTAAACAGATGATCCCGTCTTTGTATTGTTGAAGATTGGCAATGGCCCTTGATTTCCGTTTTTTCCATGTGTTTTCTAAATCAGCAGGAGTACCGTAAAGCAAATTCAAAGAGGCAATCTGAATCTCATTGGCGGGGGCTTGTTCAAAGGCAGATGTATTTAAAACAATACTGAACAGAGCGAGAAGAGAAAAAAGAAACTTCATACTCTAAAGTAGTATGAAATCAATGAGCAGAACAAGTTTTGACCGTAAAAAACGGGATCAACAACAAATAATTAGCTGTAATAACTTATTGTATTGCTATCTATGGGGTGAAAAAAAACACCCTTGAAGAATCTCATTTCTCAAGGGTGTTGTTAGAATTGTGTTGCGCTATTCTTACTTAAACATTTCTATAATTGGTGTGCCCGTAGCGCCATTCGGTAGTCTCATATTTAATAGCATACTTACAGAGGGTGCAATGTCAGTAATATGAATTTCGCGAACGGAATTTCCTTTCTTAATTCCCCAACCGTAAAACAAAATAGGTACATGGGTATCATAAGTCCAAGAGCTTCCGTGACCTGTACCTTTGCTTCCTCCGGTTTGCCATCCCGGATCCATAACTACCA
Source organism: Roseivirga seohaensis subsp. aquiponti (assembly GCF_001267955.1). Lineage (NCBI taxonomy): Bacteria > Pseudomonadati > Bacteroidota > Cytophagia > Cytophagales > Roseivirgaceae > Roseivirga > Roseivirga seohaensis. The sequence goes on along the minus strand of NZ_JSVA01000004.1, from coordinate 42,572 downwards.
ATACGTCACCTGATTCTTTAGTGTGATAAGCATTTTGTAATAAGTTCTTAATGTTTTTAGTGTAGTTGTTGGTCACTAAATCACGAGCAGTGAGAGCAATGTAAACACCATTTTGCTCCATCATTTTAGCAGCAACAAAACTTTGCATTTCATAAAGGTCAATGCCTTCAGCTTCAATCAATTTATGATTCAAGTGGATGTTGTTAGAAAAAGATTCAATCCAAGGTTTCGCTCCATATTTTGCACTCAAAGCCGCAGCAACGGCCTTTCTCGCATTACTGTTACTGAAGTTGTCAATTTTAAAGCCTTCATCTTTCATTTGAAGTGAATTTTCGGCCACTGCGTGATCAGCAGTTAAGAAAACGCTATAATTACCTTTACCTACTTTTTGATCGAGCGCATCAAATAGTTTTGCGAGTTCACGATCCAATCGGATATAAGTGTCTTGAACCTCTTTAGATTGAGGACCAAAGTTATGGCCTATATAATCGGTGCTAGAGTAACTTACAGCTAAGAAATCAGGCGTGTTGTCTTGCCCTAACTTTTCGGCATCAACAGCCGAAATGGCAAACTCGGTTAATAGGCTGTTTCCGAACGGAGTACTTGAAATCAGCGAGAAATTTCCATTGTCCTTTCTTAACTCTTTTAAGTTATAAGGAAATGTGGGAGTGTCTTTACCTTTAAACCCAGACTCATATTGAGAATTGTCTGGACCGCTAATCGAATATTTCTCAATGGGCAAATATGTGTCCCATGTCATGTTTAAAAACTTGTCTACATGTTTAGCTGAGTTAAATGATTTCACCCAGTTTGGTAAGTCTTTCATGTAATAAGTAGAAGTCATGAATTCGCCAGTATTTGAATCGTACCAATAAGAACCATCAGACAAGTGACCACCAGGAAGGGCCGAGCCTCTATCTTTGATTGACATTGCTATCACTTTTCCTTGCTTTTGTGTGTATAGCTTAAGTTCGTCTGTAATTGTAGTTGAATAAAGATTCATTGGTGAAATCAGTCCGTTTTTGGCTGTACCTCCTACTGCCACTACGGTAGTGTCTTCTGCGCAGTAAACGCTTCTGCCTAAACTTCTGCTATACCAACTGTTATTTACAATTCCGTGTACTGCTGGGGTTGTTCCAGTATACACTGATGCATGACCAGGGCCAGTATTTGTAGCAGAGTAATTGTAATGCCCATTTCTGGCTATAAACCCTTCTTCTACAAATCTTTTAAAACCGCCTTCGCCAAAATTTCCGTAAAATCGGGTCAAATATTCTTGTTTCATTTGATCTACAACAATACCGACTACTAGCTTAGGCTTTTCATTTACGTTTTGCGCCTTTAATTGCACGGATGTTATCAATGCAAGCATTAGAATAAAATAAGAAGACTTCTTCATTTGTAGTTTTTTCAATTTTTAGGGCAAGCTATTTTAAAATATTCATCCTGTTTAAAAGTCTGTGTAAACAGTTTATTACCATTTTTGTCGAAGTAGATTACCACATAAATATTGGCTTCTCTTACAATCTTCACTGCAAAATAAATAGGATCATTGGTTGTGCCTAGTACTTTTATTTCATCATAGGTTGCTTCTATAAATTCGCCTCGCGTATTACTGTAAACTCCCTTTCCGTTTTCTGTGGTAATCAATAATTTTTTCTCTTGAGAATTTTCTTCAAGCATTTTATAATTTAGGATTCCCTCATAATGTAGAGACTCATCTCGGATGTTATGTAAAAACCATTCGTTTTCAATTCTTGCTAAGGCTACGGTGTCGGTAAAATATTTAACTTCATCATAATCAAAAGCGCTCAATTCTCTGTTTTTTGTGGAAATAAAACCTTTAAGCTTGCCCTTGGTAGCCACCATCACGGTGTCGGAATAAGGTTCAATAAGCTTATCGTAAGTAGGGGGGATTTTAATCTGTTTTTCAATATTGATTACACCTACTTTTCCTTTATCTAAAATGCTAACATAACCGTTTGTGTTGGAGCCAATTCCATCATAAATAAAGTTCAACACATAGTTGCCAGTACTATCGGTAAGGGCCGCGTTTTTTTTCTGTAGACGGATTAAGTTAGGGCCTAGCGCGACTGCATCTTCCAGTGTAATGCTAAGAATTTCCCTTCCAAAGCTATTGTAAATCTTTCTCGCTTTTTTGGGGCCTGTAAGCATTAAAAAGTCGAACTCTACTTTTGCTCCCGTACTCACATAACTCTGAGGTATCAGGAGTTTCGGTTCCCAGCCTTTCTTAATGTCAAGTTGTTTGCCGTTGTAGAATAGAGCAGTGGTTTGCTCTTCTTTTTTTAGCATAACTATGTTTTCGCCCCAAAGCCCTAATGAGTCGTAATTATATTTTGGTTGAAATTTTCCGGCCTGATCTAGCAAAGCCCATTTGCCATCTTTTTTCAGTCCAAGCCAACGCTCACTTTCAACCACTTTTTCGTAGTGGAGGTCTTTTAAGGATAAATACTTGTTGTGTAATAGTTGAATCCCTTTGGCAGACTTTAGTTGCCAACCGTAAGTTTTAGGGTATATTTTATAAGTGCCGAAGGGAATTAAAGTGTTGAGTTGAGTATCTAAAATAGCCTCTTGCCCATTTTTAACTACCCAAAAATTTCCATCATCAAGAAGCTCAACTTCTTCATATATAAAGTCTAGGTCCACTTTGTCGCCATTGGCGGCTGGAAATAGCGTTTCAGTTTTTGCCAGTGCAATTCCTTCTTCTTTTTCAAGCCAAATGAAATTTCCAATGGTATCAATATCGATAAACTGATGGCTTAGCAGAGGCTTTTTATTAATGGTGGTTAAGCCATAAAAGCCGTTTTGTTCTGTTCTAATAAATCGCGAATTCAAAACGGCAGTGGACGACATTGGCTGATCAATAATCAGCTCGCCCGATTTATGAACAAGCATGAAGCCCGATTCGCTTTCTATTTGGATATAGCCAAAACCAACATCGGAAGCACTATCAAAGTCTCCTTCATAAATTACGGTTCCGTTTCGCGCAACGATTTGCTGTTTACCACCTTTTTCACCTAGAACAAAATCAGCCAATTGAGGCGAGCATAGACAGTTAGTGTCTACTTTATCGAAACCTGTTTTAAGTGTGGTTTCGGCTTTACTATTTATGAAGCTGATTTTTCCGTCCTCAATTTTAGGAAGCCAATAGCCCGCCTCTAATGCATTTACTTTTTCAATCGAATCCTTTGCCGTTTGAAACTTAAAATATTTGAAGAAATCTTGATCGGGGTACAGTTCCTTAAACAGTTGATAAAGTCTCGGGATGCTTTTTCTTGTAAGTTTTTGGTTAGGATATTTTTTTAGAAAATCGGTATAGTCTTCTATTTGGTTGGTGGCTGTAACAATTTCGTAAATGTCCTTTTCTACCGATTCGTGATAAGGCGTTTCAGGATGTTCTTCTAAAAAGCTTGTCAAGCTTTCCAATTTGCCATCAGCTGTTTTTTCTTCAAAAAGCAGTTTTTCATAGAGGGGCTTGGCCTTTCCATAATCTTCTGCTTTCGGGTACTTCGTCATAAAAGTCAAATAGCTCTGCCATGTATGAACGGCCGCAGCATCTTCAAAAGCAATGTGATTTCTTAGCTGAATTGCCTCGGGTATTTGGTCGGCATCAGCATGTTTATTTATAAACCCGTTGTAATCTGAAATAGTGTGTTTGCCTTTAATAACCTCAAACTTCAGCTTATCAATTTTATCTTTTTGCTGTTGCAAAGCAGCTGAGTCAATGCCGAGCTCTTTTAAGTTGTCTAAATCTTTGCTGTCCTTAACTTGTTTGAAATTAGAAATGGCCTTATTCACAAAATGATAGGCAGAATCGATACTGTAACTTTTAAAAAGGCTATCGATAAAAATTTTTGAATACAAAAAATTGCCTGCCGGATTCAGGCTGTCCTTCTCTAAAGACTTGTTCAGCACTTCAATGGCTTTTTCTGTATCTCCTTTTTCATATAGACGAAATGCACGAGTAGGAATCTCTAAACTGAAGAGAGATATTAAAATAACACCAACAAATAGCTGAATCCCTTTTGACATAGTGATTAATGAAAGGCAAAAATAACAAACATAAGCGCAATACGGTAGGTTATCAGGTTCCTTTTAAGGATAGAGAGCGTTAACTGGTTTCTGGAGTTGTAAACCTCAAGAAACGAAGCAGTTGTACCGATTGTCACGTTTCTTCAAGAAAATAATTACGGATCATAATTGTTGAATAATGGGTTTTAAGATGCTCTTCATGTTGTTTCAGCCATAATTCGAACCTTGATTTCTCATATTTGATGAGATTTATATAAAAGTATTGTGGAATTGACGTTAACAGTTAGCAAATTGCAACTAGAATTCTCTGAATTCTAAAAAACCTCAATCAAATGAATAAGATAAAAGCCGTTCTTCGGGAGCAAGGCCGTACTCAGGCGTGGCTATCCGAAAAAATTGAAAAAAGTTACGTAGTAACTACCAATTACGTAAACAACAAGACCCAGCCAAGTTTACATGTTTTGTACAAAATAGCTGAAGTATTAGATATAGATGTAAGAGAATTGCTGGTTCCGTCAAAGCCTTAAGAGCGTTGTTCCTTAACTAATCTGTTGCTATTTTTGCATTAAATAACGATATCATGAAGAAAATTAGCATACTATTACTTATCGCCCTTTTCGTTTTTTCTTGCGCAGGTAAGAAAGAAGAAGTTAAGTGGGACGAATCTATCGTAGTGGGGTATTACGGAGAAAAAATCAACAATGAAAACATCATCTCTGTAGAAGAAATGATGAATCAGTTGAATGAAAGTGATTCTATAATGGTAAAAGTGGAAGGTGAAATTACTTCTACTTGTGCTATGAAGGGTTGCTGGATGAACCTTGTTCTTCCTTCTGGTGAAGAAATGAGAGTAACTTTTAAAGATTATGCATTCTTTGTTCCAAAAGAAGGAATGGAAGGAAATAGAGCTATTATTGAAGGTAAGGTAAAAAGGGTTATGACTGATGTAGCAACTCTAAAGCATTACGCTGAAGATGCTGGCAAAAGCGTAGAAGAAATTGCTGCTATTACAGAAGATAAAAACGAATTGGCCTTTGAAGCCTCGGGGGTTATTATTTTAAATAGTGATGAGAAAAGTCTTTAAAGCTTATCCTTAAAAATATGAGAAGCCATCTGTTGAAAAACGGATGGCTTTTTTTAAACCTATTAACGTATGAAAAAATTCTCTCTAGTCCAGTCAGTATTTATTATAGCGAATCTTTGCTTAGTGGTCAGCACCCAAAGAGCGTTTCCACCTTCAATATATAATGAACTTGACATATCGAATGGACTACTTATTGGGAAATGGGAGTTAGTTGATGAGTATGAAGTTGACGGCTTAGGTAAGAAAATAGATGTGGAGGATTTGTTTAGACCTTTAGTTGAGCTTGGTGATAAGTCAGAAAGTAACTCGACAAAAGTTAAGAAGGTGAGGGACGTAAAACTGACATTTAACACGCAAGGAGAAGGCTTTAACAATGAACTGGGCTATGGTTTTAGCTATTCATTTAAAGACTCAATACTTGATATGGGGCGTAGGTATAAAGTCGTGGAGTTAAGTGACAGTACTTTAAAGCTAAAAGAACAATCAGACCTCATGTCATTGTCAGGAGGCTTTGATTTTTTGATCTTTAAGCGGATTAACTCAGTAGATGTTGCAAGTGCGCGCACAAAAATGAAGGAGCTAATTGTTGGCAATTGGCAATGTGACAATTTGATTCGAGTAAAGACCGATGGCAATGCTTATTTTGAAGACAAGGAGCATATAGTGGATACACTAGGGGATAACATAAAAGTTAATCTGTACTTCTCGTTTGATGTTAGCAGATTTGAGTTTGGACAAAGAGGTGGAAGAACGGGCGCCTTTGTTTATGACCTAGTTGATAGCATGATTAATGTGGAGGGAATGCATTTTTTTACGATCATAAAAATTGATCAGGATTCTATGTCTTTATTAGGGCAGCATTCACCTGAAAATGAAGATAGATACATATGGAAGATGTCGAGGGATGAATAAAGGAGAAGGGGCTTGCTACATATTCAAAATTATGATCTACAAGCGCTTTAAAAGACAGGTGCTCGCCAAAGACAAGCACCAGTTACAGTAATAGGTAAGTGAGCACTTATATATAGTAGTAAACAATCAGTTGCTCATTCAATTCCCTGGAAACGTAGAATATCCCTTCACCTTTTCATAGGTGTTGTGATCCATTTCGGCTAGTTTTTCTATGTTATGGTTTTTGTAGAAGTGTTCTCTGATTTCCAGCATTTCGTCATAAGGCCCACGGCCAGAAATGAGCTTGGCTAGAATAGGGGTACATTCTAATAAAATGAAAAGTAGCATAATGAAAATATTGGCAAAATGAATGGCTGTATTTTCTTCTCCCAAAATTCTTAATGCCTGTAATTGAGCCGCCATTCCGTTCCAAGGGTTACGTTTTAGGTTGGCAATTTCAGTTTGCTTGGCTTCGAAAAGGGCATCCCATTCTTGTTGTTTATTTGCAATCAGTGGCAAGTTTAGGGCTTGTAATTCAGCCAGCTCTTTTTGCGCTTGATCGGCATCTGCTTTTTTGATTTGATAAATAGGGCCGGCATTTCTTTTTCCCGAACCACCCGTGCCATCGGCTTCCTCCTGAGCCGCTTTGGCTAGCTCATCACGCTTTTCTGTTTTGGCAACTATTTCAGCTTTTAGATTACTAATTTGACCATCGATTGTAGCCAATTGAGTGGTGTACCTTCGCTCTAAATCAATAATCTCTTTCTGATAAATTTCTTCTTCGAGTGTAATCAGTTTTCGATCGATTTCTTTTGAGAAAATGCGTAATTCAAGAGGTTTTGAAATTACAATGGCCAGCATAATGGCCAACAATATTCGGGGAGAAGCGGTTAAAAATTCTCTTCCAAAACCCTTCTTGTTTTTCCGCATGGTAGAAACAATAAAGCGGTCGAGGTTGAAAATGATGGTACCCCAGAGTAGGCCAAAGGCCAGTGCCCACCAAACATTTTCAAAAACGGTATGAAAGGCATAACCACCAGAAAGCGCGGCTAAAACGCCAGTGAAGAAAACGGCAGCGCCTATTCCAGTGTATTTTGAAGCATCGGTGGGACATCGGTTCAATAATGAGCGGTTGACCCCCGCACAGAACCAGAAAAATTCTTTGAGATGTTGCATGTTGTTTGAGTTGTTGACCTTTGGACTATTTGACCGTCCGGTTTTAGGTTGTTGGAAGAACAACGTAATGAGTATCAAATATGTTGTGTTGACCAGTACCTTTTTATACAAGGTAGTGGTTTTGAATATATTTTGCTAGAAAACAGGAGTGTGAATTGGCTTAATACTTACTATCGGTAACCACTGTCCCCCTCAACCTAAAACATTAGAATTGGGCAATGGAGATAATTGGAGGGGGCTAGGTGAAGGATTTCAGCTATGAATGAAAAACCAACACACCATTGTGTCCTTACTAGATTACAATGGTCTTTTTACTTACAAGCGCATAAGAAGATGGGTATTCGCCACAGGCAAGCACCAGTTATACCCTTGATTACTTTTACCTCTCCCCATTATATTCCTCTAAAAGCAGTTTCATCATTTCTTGGGCGCTTACTTTGCCTTTTTCTTTGATCAAATTTCTGGGGGTGTCATCACCAATTTCGTAGGTAATGCCTTCGGCTTTAAACTGGCTATAAAACCAGTTTTTAGAAACGGCTGAACCCACTGCTGCTGGGCTTATTCTGCCTTGGTCTTGAGGCACGCGTTCAAAAATATTCTCAATCCAGTCTTTAGAAAAACCTTGAATTACTGACTCTACGGTGTCGTGATAAGTGTAATAGACATCGGAAAAAGTGGAATGGAAATCGAGGCCGAGTTTTACTTCACCACCAGAAGCATTTACTTTTTCAACAATGTCGGAACAGACTTGTTCTATTTCTGGCTGTCTATAAAAAGCCCAATCACGGTTTAAATCTACCCCACCCGTATTGTGCCTCCAATGGCCTAGATCTACGCCATCGGGGTTAAGCATCGGATATACGATTAATCTGTACTGGTCTAAAAATTTATTGCTGAGCTCGCTATCGTTCACGATTTCTTCAAGAAAAGCCATCATGGCCAAGTTGCCCGTTACTTCTGGGGGATGTTGCCTACTGAGCACCACCACTATGTCTTTTCCTTCTGCGCTACCATTGGTGATGTCCATATTGAGCAGGTCGCGGCCTAATTTCGATTTTCCAATTACCTCATGCTGAGTTTTGGCAGATGAGAATGACTGAGTCCATTCCAGCATATCTGAAGAGTTGATAATTTCTTGAGCAGCAATGTAGAGCGTGTCTGCGCTAAGGTTTACGGTCATGGTAGCGCTTTTTCGATCTTCAGCCACGGTGAACTTTGTACTGTCTATTGCAGTCCAGTTTTCTCTGTCGGTACTTATTTTTGGCCAATAACGATGTCTTCCAAACCCATATTTGAGTGTAATATCAACGGTCTTTTCATCTTCAGAATAAATTCTAAAAGCAAACCAAGCACTTGGGTTTATGGGGGTGTTTTCGGGACTAATTTCTACTTGATAATGGTTTTTGCCAATCGAAGTAAAATTGTTCATTCGGGCACCATCAAATAAATTATCGGCTGTTACGCCTTCGTTTGTAAGGGAATAACTGCGCTTTTCTTGAGGAGCTATTTCTTTATCGTGGGTGTCGTTTTTTTGCGCGTAATCAAATTCAGTAAGTACATACTCCGGTTTGGTTTCGCAAGAAATGAGGAATAAGGCCAAAACAGCCAAAGAAAAAAATGCTTTCATTTTTCAATATGTCTACTGAAATGAAAGCATGCAATTAAGTTCTTATAAGTGGTGTGTCTAGTCTTTTACTTCTTCTACCTCAACATCGTTGAGTATGTACATTAAGCGCAAAGGGTCGTCTGAATTTAGGGTAAGTACTCCCGTTACTCTAACTTTCTTTTCAGTAAACTTTACCTCCTTTTTACTAAACACTTCGGCTACGGTTTCAGGGCCAGCACCACCGCAAAAAAAGCAATTGGCAAATGGCAAAGAAGACAACACAAAGTAGTTTTCGCCCCTTAGTTCATCCAATGGAATCATCCAGCCCTCAAGGCTGATTTTTTTCCCGTTAAGGGCTTTTACCTGGCTGGCAAAATTATAATGCTCGACATCAATACTCAGGATTTCATCAAAGCTCTTTTCAACGGTTACATTGGAAAGCGTCTTCCACATGTTTTTTTCTTGAGCAAAGGCAGAGGTAGTAATTCCTAAAATTAACAGTGTGAAAATCAGTCTTTTCTGCATTATTTTATTAAATCAAATATTCTGTTCCAACGAATGCTTTCGAAGAATCCAGCCTCAGGGTTGGTTCTATCCACAGACCAGAAAATGAACAATGGCTTTCCTACAATATGATCTGCAGGTACAAAGCCCCATGAACGAGAATCTTCAGAGTTGTGACGGTTATCACCCATCATAAAGTAGTAGCCTTGCTTGAAGGTGTACTCTGTAATTTTTTGTCCTTCAATAAATACTTCACTTCCTCTAATTTCTACATCATCATTCCCTTCGTAATGCTCAATTGGAGTACGGTACAAATCTACGTTTTCTGGTGTAAGTTGAATGGTTTGCCCTTTTTCAGGCATGGTCAAAGGGCCAAAAGAGTCGATTGTCCAACCAAAATCCGTTACAGGGTTATAGGCAGTATATTCGGCCCCTAAATACTGTTGTGATTCAGGGAAAGCCGTGTAGCCTTCACCTTTTTTGTAAACTACTTTCTCAACACTGGTAACGAAATTCAGTTTAGCCAGTTTATCGGCTTGCTCTTGGCTGGTGTTCATATAAAAACCCAGTTTTCCATTGTATTGGTAGTTTGGAGAAGCCGTAGTGGCATAAGTGTCCATCGGGTTATCATCGGTATAATCTGTTATACCTAATTCTCTCATATATCTTGGATGAATTCCGTTTTGAGTTTCCACAAAATAGCTGGTTTGCATATTTGGAGGGTTTTCCATTGGTTCTCCATTGATGTATACTTGTTGGTCGCGTACTTCTAAAACATCACCAGGAATGGCCACGCAACGTTTTACATAGAATGTCTTAATATCAGTTGGATATTTTAAGTCTGGCGGGTAGTTGAAAACTACAGGCTCTCCTCTTCTTACTTTTCTAAAACCCGGTAATCTGTATTGCGGAAGTTGAATTCCGTCCCAGTAAGATGGAATACCAGATCCCCAAAAATCTTGATGCGCCAAAGGAAATTTTATAGGTGTTTTAGGCGTTCGGGCGCCATAGTGTAATTTGCTAACGAAAAGGTGATCGCCAATGAGCATGGAGTTTTCCATGGATCCTGTAGGAATAGCGTAGGCTTCAATAAATAAACCTCGGATAATAGTGACCGCTATTAACGCGAAAAGCACGTCATTGAAGAGTTCTCTAAAGAAACCTTTCTTCTGTTTTGGTGCCTTGTCTTTTTTCTTTTTAAAGAAATCCAACATATAAATCTTCAATTTTGAGTAAGCTGTAAAGGTATTATTTATTCTTAAAAATTCGAGACATTCAAAAGAGGAATGACTTTTATTGAAACGTAGGAGCGCTATAATGGTTATTCTGCCCAAAACTCCACCATCGGTTGCCATTTTTAAATACAAGTTGGTTACTTGCAATTGAATTTTTGAAAGGGATATGATAACCATAGAAAACCTAAATTTCGGATATTCAGAAAAGCGACTTCTGTCCATTTCCCATATGGAAATTAAAGAGAAGCAGCATCTGATGATTCTTGGCAAGTCAGGAAGCGGGAAAACCACTTTGCTCCACATTCTTGGTGGACTGTTGAAACCTGTTCAGGGCAAAGTGCTCATTGACGGCACCGATTTGTATAGTCTTTCAGGTACTGAAATGGATAAATACCGAGGTCAAAACATTGGACTAGTTTTTCAGAAAGCGCATTTAATTTCGGCACTTACCGTGAAAGATAACCTTTTATTGGCGCAGTATTTTTCTGGAATTCCTCAAGATAAGGGGCGCATCAAAGAAGTTTTAAACACCTTGAACTTGGGTGAAAAACTCAATTCTAAGGTAAGGCAATTGAGCCAAGGAGAGCAACAAAGAGTGACCATTGCTAGGGCTTTGCTGAACAACCCACGTGTGCTTTTGGCCGATGAACCTACCGCAAGTTTAGATGACGACAATGCGGACAGTGTAATTCAGCTGCTGAAAGAACAAGCCGAAAACCACAATGCTTCATTAATAATAGCTACTCACGACCAGCGCGTGAAAGATGCTTTTGATTTACAACTAAACCTGAACGAGCAATGAACCTGTTTTTACTTAGTTGGAAATATATAAAGGATAAACCCCTCAATACATTCTTAAATGTATTGCTCATGGGCTTAGGAATCGCCATTATTTTGGTACTGTTAATTCTCAATTCTCAGTTGGAAGAAAACCTATCCAAGAACAAAAGGGGAATTGATTTGGTAGTGGGGGCGAAGGGAAGTCCACTGCAGTTGATTTTAGCGAATGTGTATCACATCGATTTCCCAACTGGAAATATAAAATTAGATGAGGCGAAAGCATTAACTCGAAACCGTCAGGTGAAATCGGCAATTCCTTTGGCTTTGGGCGACAACTACCAAGGCTTTAGAATAGTAGGCACTAACCACGATTACGTAAAGCTTTATGAAGGAAGTCTGGCGTCTGGCGATTTGTGGAAATATAATTTGGAATGCACTATAGGCACGAATGTGGCCATGCAATTGGGGCTTAAAATTGGTGATGAGTTTTTTGGAGCACATGGCTTGAGCGATACAGATCTTGATCACGATGAGGCCAGCTATAAAGTAGTGGGCATTCTAGAGCCTAGTAATTCGGCTTTGGATAAACTCATTTTAACCAATATTGAAAGTATTTGGCAAGTACATGAACATACAGATGAAGAGGGAGACGAAGACCATGATAACCACGATCACGAACCAGTGTTGGGGTCTGCTTATGAAACAGGTTTGCCAGAAGGTGGCTCGGATGCTGAAATCACCTCAATGTTAATTCAGTTTAGGTCGGCTATGGGGGCGGTTGTTTTGCCTCGAATGATTAACAGCGACACCAATATGCAAGCAGCGTCTCCTGCTTTTGAAACCCAGAGGTTGTTTTCACTTATGGGAATTGGGGTAAACATGATCAAAAGCTTTGCGTATATAATCATCGTAATTGCAGGATTAAGCATTTTTATTTCTCTTTACAATGCCCTGAAAGACCGAAAATACGATTTGGCCATTATGCGATCGTTGGGTGCCTCAAAAACCAAATTGTTTATTCATGTAATTTTTGAAGGCATTATAATTACCACAATTGGTGGTGTATTGGGCTTTTTGCTCGGTCATGGTTTAGTAGAATTCTTAACCGGGCTTTATGAGAAATCCGAAGCCATTGGTATTTCAGGAATGGTTTTGGTAAAAGGTGAATTCTACGTGTTATTAATTAGCGTGGGTGTAGGGGTGTTGGCCTCAATTCTGCCAGCATTCAATGCATATAGAACACAAATTTCGAAAGTATTAGCGCAAGAATGATATGAAAAAAATATTGATAGTACTATTAGTCTCAGTTGTATCGGCAGGGCTTAATGCCCAAGAACCTAAAATTTCAGGAGCAAAATTATGGAAAACCTTAACGGAGGTTACCTATGAGATTTCTAAAGATGAATATGGCGATGTTTACCTTCCTGTTTTCAGTAAAGAAATTCAGGCGGTAGAAGGCCAAGAGGTTGAAGTGGATGGCTACATTATTCCTTTTGAAGGAATGTTCAAGCCTACCCAATTAATTATTTCTTCATTACCAATTAGTGAGTGTTTCTTTTGCGGGTCTGGAGGGCCAGAAACGGTGATGGAAGTTACCATGAAAGAGCAAATTAAGTACACTACCAAACGAATAAGAATAAGAGGTAAACTGGCATTGAATAAGAAAGACCCAGACAAGCTGATGTATATTTTGAAAGATGGGGTATTTGCTGGTTTAGCTTACGATAGCTACTAGTTTATTCTTTCTAAAATTCTTTGTGGCTTAGATTGCCAAAAGTTAGCTTTACGCCAAATTAATAATCGTTATGAAAAGAGCTTTTTCGTTATTTGTAATTATACTGTTCGTTTTTGCTTGCGAAAAGAAGGAGGATAAGTTTGATACTCTTAAAACCGAAGTTTTCGCCATTCACGATGAAGTAATGCCGAAAATGGGTGAGCTGATGTCGCTTAAAAAGAAGATACTCGATAAAGTGGAAGGCAGTGCAAACCCTGATGAACTTAGAGGCATCGCTTTGAGCTTAGAGAAAGCACAAGAAGGTATGATGAGCTGGATGAACGATTGGAGCAAAAACTCTACTCCACATGTAAACAATGAGTCTACTGAAGAGGAGAAAATGACTTTTATTAATGCCGAAATCGTAAGAGTCAAAAAGGTTAAGGAAGATATCAACAGCAGTATAGCGGCAGCCAAGAAAGCTTTAGAGAACAATTAAAGCTATTCTTTCTCCGAAAGGCTGGTAATCACTTCTTCCGTGGTAAAGCTTCCTATTCCGTTTCCCCAGGTATTTCCTATATAGGTAAGAATCTCAGCTACTTCAATGTCAGTTAATTTAGGGTTAGCTGGCATTGGCTGGTTATACTCAATTCCGTTTACGGTAATGGGGCCATTTAAGCCATACTTTACTATTCTGGGTAAGTTGGCTCTATTGTTTTTCATGTAGTCAGACTTGGCCAAGGGAGGAATTAGTTTTCCAAGCCCTTCCCCATTTTCCATGTGGCAGTTTTGGCAAATGGATTTATATAGCCTTCGTCCGTTTGAATAGTATTGGGTTTCCTTATGGTCGAAGTCGCTCAGGGTATTATTTGGCACTTCGTTCTCAACAGCTTTTTTATTATCTGAACAGCCCGAAGCCATGCCTAATATGACGGCTAATATGAATAGCTGTTTTTTCATTTCTTTTCGTATTCACTTAAAAGTCGGTCAATATCATTCATCAGTATATCAACATCAGCAGCAACTGTACCGTCATAAAAACCTCTTACTCTTCTTTCCTTGTCTACCAAAATAAATGCACCACTATGAATGTATCCGCCTTCTGCAGAGGCATCTTCGCCTACCTGAACCATGTAGCCAGCTGCTGTTCCTAAGTCATAAATCTCTTCTTTTTTACCCGTTACAAAATGCCAAACATCGTTATCCATAATGCCAATGCGTTCCGAATAGTCTTTTAAGTAAGCAACAGTATCATGGTCTGGGTCTATGGTATGCGATATAATACCAAACTCCGGGTTTGATTTGAAACGGTCATAAATACGGAGCATTTGCTGCTTCATTACTGGGCAAATAGTAGGGCATGTGCCGAAGAAAAAGTCAGCTACATAAACCTTGTTTTCGAAGGTTTTAGGGGTTACCTCGGCACTGTCTTGATCTACAAAACTGTAATCTGGAATCGTATGATAAACCGTGTCTATTTTTCCGTTTACTTCTACATAATCAGTTCTTCCTAAAATAGGGAGTTTATTTTTTTTCTGTGAGTTACATGCAGAAAATCCGAATGCAAAAATTAAAGTGATAACTGCCAATTGCTTTTTCATACCTACTATTTATCTCCTTTTTGATTTCTTATTCTTTTGTAAATTCTAATACCCAACATTAAAAGTACTGCTACTAACACAAAACCAATGGTTCCCTTAATCCAGTTGAGTTCGTTTTTCAATACGATTAAAAAGACCACAGAGATTAAGATAATTGTGGCAATTTCATTGAATATGCGCAGTTGGGTTGAAGTGTATTTTATAATGTCGTTTTGAAGCTGCTTATAGAGCTTGTGGCAAGCGAAATGATACACATAGAGTAGCAAAACGAAACTTAGCTTAATCTGCATAAATGATAACGAAAGCATAGCAGGATTGCTGATGACCATCCAACTTCCAAAGAATAGAGTGAGTATTGCTGAAGGCCAAGTAATAATGAACCACAAACGGTTGGACATTAACTTTAATTGAGCCCCAAGAATGGATTTGTCTGGCTCTGGTTTTTCAGAAGCTTCAACCTGATAAATGAAGAGCCTTACAATATAAAATAGCCCTGCAAACCAGGTGACTATAAAAATAATGTGTAACGCTTTTATGTAAGGATCAGCCATTTCACTTGTTTGTGCAAAGGTAAACCGAAAACGTTTTCGACCTAATTATTATGCTAAGAAAGCGTCTAAATTGGTTATTGACGGTCACGGTTTTTTAGTAGAATGTTTAACTTGTTGGAAAAGGAAGAAAATGAAAAAGATATTTACCCTAGGAGTTACCCTAACTATGTTGGTTTTAACTCAAACTACAACGCTCAAGGCACAGTCGGATGAAGTCATAATTAAAGAAACGATTATGACAATGTTTAACGGAATGAGAAAAGGGGATAGCACTATGGTGCGTTCAGCATTTGCTGACAAAGCTATTTTACAAACTATTAACAAAGACAGAACTGGGAAAGCTGTAGTGTTGGATGCTGGGTTGAAGGGTTTTCTGAACGCAGTTGGAACCCCACACGATCAGGTTTGGGATGAAAAAATTGAATTTGGGAATATATTAATTGATGGAGATCTGGCCTCCGTTTGGACTCCTTATGAATTTTACCTTGGTGATAATTTTTCGCACTGCGGGGTAAATTCCTTTCAACTTTTTAAAGGAGAAAACGGCTGGAAGATTATCTATTTAGTAGACACCAGAAGAAAAGACAATTGTAAGTAGCTTTCAAAGTGTTATCTACTACGCTTATAATGGGCGTCAATGATATCTCTAACAGATACTCTTTTACGCACGATTGTTTCGGTAGTTAGAGGGCTATTGTACTTTTGAGAAATGGCTGTTGTTTTTTCTCTACCAGACTCATTCTGCTTGTGGTTCGGGCTAAATTGTTCCATTAGTTCTTTTTTTAACTACTGTTTAAAATTTAACAAACTGGTCTAGTCGAGTCTCAATCGAAAGTATGTAATTGGTAGCGGTAAACAAACTTTACTGACAAAAGTACTTTACTATCTTCGATCAGTTTAAAATAGACAATTTGTTTATACGCTTTACAGAATACTTACGCTTATCTTGGTTTATACCCTACCAAAAAGAGCTGGGCTTGTGTTAAGGTTTTTATTGGGCGTAAACTCCTTTGAGCCCAAGCTCTTCAATGTCTTGTAACTCGAATTCATTGAATGGAGCAATTATGAATTTTTTATCGAATAACTCACCAACAATATAATAGCTAATCCAAAATTCATTTTGGAATGAAAATACTTCAGGACTAATCATTTCAAAGGGAGCGGTGCTTTGGGCTTCAATTGTTTCTAAAATATGCCTTAATGTAGATGTGTTTCTTCCCGTTCCATTGGGTTTTTCTTGACCTTTGGAAACTACTAGCACATCATTCAGTTCAATCAAGTTTTTGTTAATGATATAGGCATGCCATTCACTTTCACCTAAATTATTTGTGCTTTTGGCAATTGCTATTTTAACACCGGTGACTTCCGGAAATGAGATGTCTTTTTTCATAACAAGTTCTTGATGTGCTTTATTAGAAAGGCAAAACTAATAATCAAGATTGAAAACTCTTAGGTTATTTGAATTTAGCGAATGAATCAATAATCACTTGTTCTGCTTGCTTTTTCTGAGGGGTGAAATCAATATTGAATTCACTTGAATTTCGTGAGTTACCATAGTTGGGGTACCATTTCCAGATGTGTAAACCAGCAAACCAAGGTTTGTCCATTACTTCATCAAAAAGTGCTTGATACGCATTGGCTTGCGTTTCTTCAGAAAAAATCTTTTCTCTTTCTTCAGCATTTATTCTTTGCGGCCATTCCCAAGGGTCAATGCCAGCATCTTTGGTGCTTTTATAACCTACTTCGGTAAAAAGGATAGGTTTATCGTACTGAATAGAAAATTCTTCTAAATTTTTAAGTGGTATTGCCCAGCCTTTTCTAAGGTCGTCTACCGAAGGGTTCTCTTTGTCTGTTAACGGAAAGTAGCCTTGTACACCTATGTAATCTAGCGCATCCCAAAATTTAACGTCTTGGTATTCGTCCGAAAAGTTTGCAGCATAAGTGAGTTCTCCAGAATAGATGGTCCTTATTTTAGCAATAAGTTTTCTCCAATCCTCCTCTCGCTCAATGCAGGTTTGATGCAGTTCTGTGCCAATACAGAGCATTTCCATTTCAGCATCTTCTGCTACTCGAGCGTAATGAAGTATAAAATCTTCATAATCTGAAAACCATTTTTGCCAGTCTTCTTCCGTTTTCATTTTGATTTCGCCACGCCATTTTCCTTCTTGGTCGCGAAGCCAGATGTGTGGTTTTAGTATCGTTTTTATGCCGTTTTCCTTAGCGTATTGAGTGGTTATCTTGAGTCCTTCATCTCTTTCTCCCCACCAACCGTTTTGTTCTTCTCTGCCATGATTCCCTCTCACTTCAGGGTTGTCATATCCACTTTGCCAGCCAAAAGGAGTTTGAGATATCCAGTTAATGTTTCTCCCAACCAGTGATTGTATTTCGGCTTCGGCTACTTCTCTAGAACTGGCTACCCAGCAAATACCACGGTGTTTTTCGTGATATGGAATATTTATTAAAGATTTTGGGGCAGATTTAGAGTTCGAGAATGCAAAATACAAAACCGCAATCAAAAGGATTGGGGTAATGGTAATACCAAGTTTTTTGTAATGCTTTCTCAAAGAATCTCCATTTGGAATACTTCAGCAATATGGTGAATTAATTTTTGCTGAATGTCTGCCATATTTACGATATGGCCTAATTCTTTGTTTAAAGAGGTGACTTCTTTATCGTCAATACCACAAGGAACAATGTGGTTAAAGTAACTTAAGTCTGTATTAACATTGAGGGCCAAGCCGTGCATGGTTACCCACCGGCTTGTTTTTACCCCCATTGCACATATCTTACGTGGGTTTTGGGCGCCTTTTTCAAAGTCGACCCATACCCCAGTAAGCCCATCAATACGGCCAGTATTTAGGCCGTATTCCCGTAGAGTGAGGATTACTGCTTCTTCCAGATATCTCAAGTATTTATGAATATCTGTGAAGAAATTTTCGAGATCAATTATCGGATAAACAACTAATTGCCCAGGGCCGTGGTATGTAATGTCACCACCTCTGTTAATCCGATAAAATTTCGCGAAATGCTTTTCTAATCCATGCTCATCTAAGAGCAGGTTTTCCATAGACCCACTTTTGCCAAGAGTATAGACATGAGGATGTTCGCACAGAATAAGATAGTTGTCTGTAATAGTTTGTAATTCGGCTTTTTCAAGCTTTCTATTTTCAATTTTCCGATCGACCGTTTTTTTAAAAACAGTTTCCTGGTAATCCCATACACGTTGGTAATCTTCTGCACCCAGATTGATTACTTCAACAGCCTTATTAGTTAGAATATTCATGTCTTACGCGAAACAGCTTTATACACACACACTTTTAAGCCGAAACCTCAGGACCTTCAACTTGGTCAACAGATAATACACGTACGTTTTTCGTGATTAATCGGTTGGCCTTGCGAAGTGCTGAAGTATGATTTCGCGCTGGAAACTCTTTCTTTACCACAGTCTCATCCTTTAGGTTTAAGAAAGTGGCTTCAAAGTTTTTCATATTCTTTTTTCCAGCCATGCCCAAAAGTAGCTTAAGGTAAGTAGGTTTCCAACATTTTGAAGCCCAAATTTGTTCTAATGTGTACTTCTGGAAACTTTTGTGGCACTAAAACTGCATTTCCCTTACTAATTTTTGCTGTTTGACCCAAAGTTGTAATTTCTGCTTCTCCTTCTAGACATACATATATTATGAATGAGTCTTTGTTGTAATGCTCACGGATAATACCAGTAGAGAATTCTAACAGGTTTGTTTTAAAGAATTCAGACTCTACTAAAGGGACAACCTCGTTTAGTTTTTTTTGCACTTTTATTTTGTAGTCCGAATGTGTGTCATAGTCAAGCGCATCAATAGCTTCTTGTGTATGTAGTGTTCGTTTATTGCCTTTTTCATCTTTTCGGTCAAAATCATAGATACGGTAGGTAACATCTGATGACTGCTGTATTTCGGCAATTAAGAGTCCTTTACCTATTGTGTGTACTCTGCCAGCGGGTAAGTAAACTGCATCACCTGCTTCTACAGTTTCTTCATTTAGGATGTCTATTAAAGTTCCATTATTTAAATGATCTAGGTACTCTTCTTTGCTGATGTCTTTGTTAAAACCGCTAATGATTTTAGCGCCTTGGTTGGCCTGTAGAACATACCACATTTCGCTTTTACCCAAAGAATTATGTCTTTCTTTAGCAAGCTTGTTATTCGGGTGGACTTGGATACTTAAGTCTTGTGCGGCATCAATAAACTTAATGAGTAAAGGGAAATTGTTGCCGTATTTTTTGTATACTTTTTTACCTACAAACTCTTCTTTAAACATGTTAGTGATTTCGGGAATGGTCATGCCTTTAAGCGGTCCCTCGCTTACCTTTGAGAGATTGCCTTCCACTCCAGATATTTCCCAGGTTTCTCCACAATTTTTTAAGGGTGAAAAGTCTTTGCCTAGAACATCTCTAATTTTTGTTCCTCCCCATATTTTCTCTTTAAAAATGGTGTCGAATTTTAATGGATAGAGGTATTTCTTGTCAGTCATTGCCTAGAGTCATTTTCTTGTATGTATTTATTAACCCATTGGTAGAACTATCGTGACTTTGTACTTCGCTTTCATCTTGCAATTCGGGGAGAATTTTGGAGGCTAATACTTTGCCCAACTCTACACCCCATTGGTCAAAGCTGTAGATATTCCAGATAATTCCTTGTACAAAAATCTTATGTTCATAAAGCGCAATGAGAGAACCTAATGTTTTTGCATTAAGTTTTTTAACGAGGATAGAGTTTGAGGGTTTATTACCTTCAAAAACTTTGAACGGGGCTGTTTTATTAATTTCAGTTTCTGATTCTCCGGCTTTGGTTAATTCATTAACAACCTCGTCATACGATTTGCCATTCATAAGCGCTTCGGTTTGTGCAAAGAAATTCGATAGCAAAATGGAATGGTGATTACCTATCGGGTTTTGGCTTATGGCCGGAGCAATAAAATCACAAGGGATTAATTTTGTGCCTTGATGAATAAGCTGGTAGAAGGCGTGCTGTCCATTTGTACCTGGTTCTCCCCAAACTATTGGGCCAGTTTGGTAATTGATTTTCTGTCCAGAACGATCCACTGATTTGCCATTACTTTCCATATTTCCTTGCTGAAAATAGGCGGCAAAACGATGCATGTATTGGTCGTAGGGTAGAATTGCCTCACTGTCGGCTCCAAAGAAATTTGTGTACCAGATGCCCAGCAAGGCTAGAATTACAGGTGCATTTTTTTCGAAAGGCGTTTGCTGAAAATGTTCATCCATTTCAAAAGCTCCTATCAATAACTGCTCAAAGTTATCGTAGCCGATGGTGCAGGCAATGGAAAGTCCAATAGACGACCAAAGCGAATAGCGGCCACCTACCCAGTCCCAAAAAACAAACATATTGTCTGGGTCGATACCAAAATCCACTACCGATTCTTGATTGGTAGAAATGGCAATAAAATGCTTAGCAATGTCAGTTTGGTTTCCTCCTTGGCTTAAAAACCATGTTTTGGCCGTATGGGCATTGGTCATGGTTTCTTGAGTAGTGAAAGTCTTTGAGGCAATCATGAATAAGGTTTCCTCCGTATTTACCTTCTTTAATACTTCGGAAATGTGTGTGCCATCTACATTTGAAACAAAATAAGTCTCAATGCCAAAAGTATTGTAGTTCTTTAACGCTTCCGTAACCATCACTGGGCCTAAATCTGAGCCACCAATACCGATGTTTACAATTTGCGTAATTGGTTTTCCGGTGTACCCAATCCACTTGCCAGCAGTTACTTTGTTGGCGAAAGTCTTCATCTTTGACAAAGCAGCTTTAACCTCTGGCATTACATCTTCCCCATCTACCATTATGGGTTTGTTCGACTGGTTTCTGAGTGCAGTATGCAGTACAGCTCGGTTTTCCGTTTGATTAATTGCTTCACCTGAAAACATTAAATCAATTGCTTCTTTCAACTGGCATTCTTTCGCCAAACTGAGTAGTAATTTGATTGTTTCTTCTGAAATACGGTTTTTAGAATAGTCAATTAAGATGTCGTTGAATTGAATTGAGAATTTCTCAAACCTTCTGGGATCTTCAGAAAACAGTTGCTTCATATGTACATCAGCTGTTGCGCTGAAATGTTTGGAGAGCGCAGCCCATGATTTAGTCTGGGTAGGGTTAATAGATTGAAGCATCATTGCGTTTTTGAATTGACATCACCTTTATAATGCCTAAATTAAGGAGGACTTGTTTTGATACAATGCAATCGTTTGGAAAAAAAGGAGAAGATTTAGCCGTAAGCTTTCTGAAGAAGAAGGGTTATCGAATTTTGCATCGGAATTTCAGATATAAAAAGTCTGAGATTGATATTATTTGTTCAAAGGCTGGTTTGTTAGTTTTTGTGGAAGTGAAATCTAGGTCAAGTAAGGCTTTTGGTCAACCAGAGAGTTTTGTTTCAAAAAGCCAAGAGCAAGCAATTTTAAAGGCCTCTGAGGCTTTTGTTTTGGACGAAGATTGGCATGGTGATATTCGCTTTGATATTATTGCGATTTATAAAAATGGCCAAATTGAAGAGATTGAGCATTTTGAAGATGCCTTTTATTAGAAGGGCAGGCCTTATTTTATTTTTGGTGATTCGTATAATACATTGGCAAACCTGTCCGATTCTTTTCGAATATAGGTTCTGAAATGTTTTTGGTAAGGGTCTGGAGGGAATTGGATTTCACGCTTTGCAATAACCCGAGTGGTGTTGTTATAGTATTCGGTCCAAACACCGACTTTCTTATCAAACTCATAATAACCGCGCACGGCTACTCGGCCATTTTCATAAAAGTAATAATAGGTGCCTTCTTTTTTTCCGTACTGAATGGGGATCACTTCTTTTACTTTGGTCTTCTCGGCATCGTAATAAGTGATTTCCGAATCTCTATACCAACCTTTTGAATAGTGTTCTTTATCGGTGAGCATTTGATCTCTTGTTAAGCTTATCCATCTCTCATGCTTCACCCCATGAAAGTACATGCCTTCTTCTACTATTACGTCATTTATAAGTCTTTTGTATGGGCCGTGAAGCACATTTTCTATCAGTCCAGCCCTCGATTTCGCATCTGCAATTTGCCTTTTGTTGTGGTCGTAAACATAAACAATAGGGGCATAGGCGTCTACTTCAACGGCTTCTTTCAATACATAGAATTCTTCGATTTGATTTCGGCCTTGTACTTCCGTAACAGTCCACCTTCTTTTGGTTTTTTCACCATAGAAAGTGTTTTTTTTAACTTTTAAGTCTACATCGGTCAGTGTGTCTTCAGCATCTAAGTCGATGGAAATGTTGGGCTTCTCTATTTCCTCGGTTTTCGCCTTTTCGTTCTTCTTCTCTTTTTTGCTTTGTGCAACGAGAAGTGCTGGAGAAGCCATTAAGAATATGAAAAGAATGAATTTTTGCATTGCCCAAAAATAACGAAAAAAGTATGGGAGTATTTCCTAAAGGAGTTAAAACACGAAATGTAAAATAACAATCTTGGGGTGTGCACTCAAAACCGCTATATTAAACAGTTGAAGCGACTTGGTGAACTTGCAGTAATTGATGAAAAATTAATCTCTTATGTTGCCTGACATACGTTTGCAACTTTGGCTGATCAAATGGAAATTCCAATTACCGCTATTAGTCAATGTTAGGTCATGGTCGGAATTCTACAGCTCTGATTTATTTGGCTGGTTTAAAGAATAGTACCTTAGATAACTATAGTGAAGGAATTTTAGGATTAGCCTAATAGGCCGCTTAATCACAATTTTAGATCAGTGATCTATAACATCAGCCATTATAGATCATTTTTCTGCCTTTAAATGATTTGTAAAATAGATTTTTATAGATCATATTTATATACTATTATGATTTATACCGCTCGGTTTTATAGATCAAAGCATACAACATAAAGAGCTTTAAAATATAGGTTGATCAATCATGACGTGGAATTGGAAACATAAAAATTGGCCTCAATTTATTTATAATGAAGAGGATTTTAGAGAACAGGAACGGCAATTTTTTGAAAAGACAGGCATACTCTATGGCAGCTTTCAGCATATTGATGCGGATGATCAAGAGGACTTGAAGATTGACTTAATTAGCCAAGAGGCAGTTAAAACTTCAGAAATTGAAGGAGAGATTTTAAACCGCGATTCCATACATTCCTCTATTCGAAGACAGTTTGGGTTGCAAACAGATCATAAGCGAATAGAGCCTGCGGAGCAGGGGATTGCAGAAATGATGGTTGATCTATACCGTAATTATGATACTCCGTTGACAGAGGAAACCCTTTTTTCTTGGCACGAAATGCTAACGAATGGCAGAAGAGATTTAATAGACATTGGGCGTTATCGAACGCATGAAGATCCTATGCAGATTGTATCTGGTCATATGGGCAGACCGATTGTTCACTTTGAAGCACCACCTTCAAAGCAAGTAATGGAAGAAATGAAATCTTTTTTGGCATGGTTCAACCATACAATCAAAGGTGAGAAAAATGAATTACCGGCTTTGATCAGAGCGGCTATTTCACATTTGTATTTTGAGTGTATTCACCCATTTGAGGACGGTAATGGAAGAATAGGCAGAGCGATTTCAGAGAAATCATTATCTCAGAGCTTGGGTAGGCCAATGTTAATTGCTCTTTCTTACACGATTCAAGAGCATAGGAAGTCCTATTATGAGGCTCTAGAAAGCAACAATAAGGATTTAGATATCAGTGACTGGATATCATATTTTTGTGAAATAGTTTTAAAAGCTCAGGATTACACACAAAGTACAATCAGCTTTATTATTGAAAAAGGTAAGTTTTATAAGCGTTTTGAAAAACAATTGAATGAGCGCCAATTGAAAGTTGTAGAACGAGTCTTCAGAGAAGGTTTTGGTGGGTTCAAAGGCGGATTGAGTGCTAAAAATTATCAAACTATCTCAGGCGCACCAAGTGCAACAGCAACACGAGACCTGACTAAAATGGTGGAGATAGGGGCATTTATAAAGACGGGAAATTTGAAGAGCACCCGGTATTTTTTGAATATCAATTAGAGATATGACTTTGGATGAATTGTTAGGCCATGAAGTTCTTCAACTTCCCAAAAGTTGGAGTAAAGATCGTTATGGTTCTTATCAGGCCGGTATATCTGGATATGGGCATAGGTATCTTGACATACTCAAAGGAGTAAATGATGTGGAATTATCAGGAACTATTCCTTTTATCGGTGATGTGAATAAGGAAATTTTAATTCAAGTTGCGACTGTCACATTACATACAGTTTGAAAATGTGTTGAGTCTTATTTGAATGAGGGTAATCCGCACAAAGCTTACAATGAATTTGCTGCTGGCTTTAACTTCAATCTGGATAGGAGTAAATCGTTACAGCCAAACTGTATGTTTGCATTTCAGCCTATTTATCCAAGGCTATATAGAATGAGGGTGGGTAATAATCTTTACAGCAAATCTGATTTGTTTCACCCACCATTTCAATTAAGGAGCAAAATTCCATCATATCGATATAGTATTCCAGGTTTTCCAAGTTTATACCTCTCGGGAAATACATTTACAGCGTTTAAAGAACTTGATGAACCTAATTATAACAACCTATTTGTGACTGAATATAATGTCGCTGATTTGAAAGAAAGACCATACTTATTGTATTTAATGAATTGTCCGTAAATGAATACATTTGATGCAAAGTTCAAGTATCTGGCTCTATGGCCATTAATTATGGCGTGTAGTATTATGGTTGCGAATAGAGATAGTACTTTCAAGCCTGAGTATATTTTGCCCCAAATTGTCTATCAATGGTCAAAAATCGAGTACAGAATTGGAGGAGAGAAAATTGTTGGTGTGCAGTATCCCTCTTCAAAGTTTCAAACTTCAAAAAACAATGTCGGTGCCTTTTTTAATGTAGCTATTCCTATAATAGAATCAGCTGATCAAGGTTATTGTAACGCCTTAAGAAGGATGTTTAGGTTAAAACATCCATTATTATTCAGCGATGTGTTAGAATATGCTATAGAACCGAAGTATCTAACAGCTAAAAAAGTAATGATCAAAGGGCAACAGGTTGACTTTATGGATACTGATTTTGCTAAAATTGAGCATTATCTCAATTCTTGTGAAAGTTATTTCCTGAAGGACTGAGGAAATTCTTAATGCATAAAAAAACCAGTTACTTTCGTAACTGGTTGATTTTTAAGCTCCTCCTCTTGGGCTCGAACCAAGGACCCTTCCCGATTCTCGGGATCAGCTGTTTTAACCGAACTGAGCTTTTAATTGTTCTACTAATTTGGGATCGTTTGATAGCTTCTGGATATATTTCTTGGACTTCATGCGCTTGATGTGCTTTTCTATTTTGAGCGCTTGGCTTTTAGTTAGGTCTTTAATGATGAAGAATTCTTTCCAAGGCTGCCCTCTTTTGGTCCATATATTGTTTTTGACCGAGTCGTTGTGAAATCTTATTCTCTCTTCGAAATTCGAGGTATACCCAATATAAAACTTGTCTAATGAGGCCGAAAAGAGAATATAAACTACGAATGTATTCATAAAAGAAAAGGGTCAACATTGCTGCTGACCCTTCTGATTTTTAAGCTCCTCCTCTTGGGCTCGAACCAAGGACCCTCTGATTAACAGTCAGATGCTCTAACCAACTGAGCTAAGGAGGAATTTGTGGTTTGTTTCACTCTTCTTGCGAAACGGAGTGCAATATTAGTGGTTGGTTAAATATATTCCAATACCTTGTTGAGATTTTTTTTCAGATTATAGAAAGAAATACACTGCAATGTAAATGACAGCGAAGACTGTAAGGAAAACAATGCCGCTTTTGGCCAATAGGAGCAGTTTTTTTCCAGGTTTATAGTCGTCCGGAATTTGTTTTGAGGTAATTACCCTATAGTTAATAATTGCAATAACTGGAGCGATAACAAAGGATAGCGTGGTGGCAAGATCAACTAAGTCTTTTAAATTAGATGAAAGCAGCAGAATAAACAAAAATGAAATAGCTGATACTATAATCATCATCCATTTATAAGTGTTTTTAGCATCGGCTTTTTTAAAGAATAATAATCGTGTTGTCTCTCCCATTGCTCTTCCAAAACCATCTACAACCGTGATGGTAGTGCTGAACATTACGCTGAAAGCTGCTGTGGCAATAATTAAATAAGCCCAATTGCCTAAGGCGGACGTATAAAGCGTAACGACTTGGTCTGAGAAAATCGTGGAGTTATTGGAAAGCTCAATCCCTGTTCCGTACATCACTTTTGCACCTAAAGTAAGAAAGCAGATGGCTAATACTGCAGTAACGATGTACCCAAAATTGAAATCGGCTAGAATCTCTTTTAGTTTAGGAACATATCCAGTTTGCTTCATTCTTTCAATTGTCCAAAGGCTATTCCATGTAGAAAGATCAACCGCAGTTGGCATCCAGCCCATAAGTGCAATAATGAAGATAATGCTGTCGCGTTCGAAGATGTTTTTAGGAATAAAATTTTCGACAAGAGTTACTTGTCCTTTAGAAAGGGCTCCAAAAAAGGCCACCAAGGTTGAAATTAACAATACTGAACCTATAACTTTCAGCAGAGTGTCGAGTATGCTGTATTTTCCTAACGCTAAAATTAGGGTGCATATAGCTAGAATGATTCCTGAAACATAGGCGGGGTCTAAGGTTACTCCTGTAAGGTTGTTGAACATTCCGGCAGTTACAAAAGTAACGGCAGCTGTAACGGTGAACATGGAAGCCAAGCTCAAAATAAAATAGACCCACAGTACCCACTTTCCTTCCGCTAAGTAGCCTTCTAAAAGGTTCTTTTTGGTAGCTGCGGCAAAGCGAGATCCAAACTCGAAGAATGGATATTTAAATAGGTTGGCCAATAGTATGAAGGCAACCAATTGAAAACCAAAGTCGGCTCCTGCTCTAGTAGATTGAACCAAATGTGAAACGCCAATGCAAGTGCTGGCAAAAAGTATTCCTGGGCCAAAAGCCTTTAGCTTATTACTAATGTCTGATTTCATAAACTTGCAAAAGCTAAAAATAGATAATCTTTTCGTATCGCCATAACCGCTAAAAAAATGAAAATTACAGACATTATGACTTGATTCTGGTTGATTTTTAAATAAAAGCAGACATAGTGGCGTAATTTTAGTGAAAAAAGGGATTGGTATAGTTTTGAATTATAGGGATGGAAATGAAACAGAAACTTAAAAATAAAAACGATATGAACTTAGTTAAGAGAAATCCCGAATGGTATGGTCCCGCATCAGTTGATGCTTTCTTTGATCGATTCTTCAATGATTCTTTGCAGAAAAATTACAGCGGTTTTTCACCAAAGGTAGACATTGCTGAAACTGCTAAGGCGTTTGAAATTCAGGTAGCAGTACCGGGTTTTAACAAAAATGATTTCAGTATTGATTTGAAAGAAGGTAAGCTAAGCATTACCGGAGAGCGAAAGCTAGAAAAGGAGAATAAAGAGAAGAATTTCATCTCTATTCAAACAGAATACGGAAAGTTCTATAAGAGCTTCCAATTGCCAGATAATATTGATGAAAAGGGAATTGAAGCTGTTTATGAAAATGGTATTCTAGAATTAAGAATTCCTAAAGATGAAACGAAGAAAGTGGAATCAAAAATTGCAGTAAAATAGTTTGAGTTTGGTTGTGTTGATGGAAGGGCCTCGATTTATCGGGGCTCTTTTTTGTTAAAAGGGGTTAATTCTTGATGTAAATTAAATAAATTAGAACACCAGTATTCAAATTGCGTTAGTCTTTTTCGGAAAAGGTAAATCTTAAAGTCATGTTTTATGAGTAAGAGACAGTTTATTTTGGGCATGTTGGCTTCCTCATTGCTGGGTGGTCTGGTTGTTTTGTTGGGGATTAGTTTTTTTGGGGGTACAGAAACCGTTAATGGCTCTTTTTCATTAAACCGTTCCAATTCAGTGGCTACAAGTTTTGGAACAATTAGTGACGAGCCTCACGATTATTCAGTGCCTGCTGGTGTTAATTTTATTGAAGCCTCTAGAAAAATTGTGCCTGCTGTAGTTCATATTACCAATAGAGAAGAGATAAAAGGTACTTCCAGTCGTTGGAGAAGGCTGTTGCGAAATGGAGTTAAGTTTAGGGAGTCCACTGGCTCGGGTGTGTTAATCTCTGAAGACGGTTACATCACTACCAACTATCATGTGGTAGAAGGAGCAGATGAGCTTGAGGTAAGATTAGATGACAATAGAAGGCTTAAGGCAGAAATAATAGGTGCAGACCCTGATACTGATTTGGCATTAATCAAGATAAATGCCAAAGGAATGCCTTATATAGACTTTGGTAATTCAGATCAAGTAGAAGTAGGAGAATGGGTTTTAGCAGTAGGCAATCCTTTCGATTTAAATAATACAGTAACCGCAGGAATTGTAAGTGCTAAGGCAAGAAATATAAACCTGATTACTGGAAACACAGATAACCGATACGGAATTGAGTCCTTTTTACAAACCGATGCGGTAGTAAATCGCGGCAATAGTGGAGGCGCTTTAGTGAATCTTCAGGGTGAGCTTATAGGTATTAATACGGCTATTGCTACAAATACAGGAACTTTCAGCGGTTATTCCTTTGCGGTACCATCAATTCTGGTTAAAAAAGTAATGGATGATTTACTTGAATTTGGCGAAGTGAAAAGAGGCCTTTTGGGTGTTACTATTCGAGATGCAGACGGTGTGGGTACAGTAGAACTGTCCGGTGTTCGAATTATGGGGGTTTCTCCTGGTGGCGCTGCCGATGAGGCTGGTTTGAAAGAAGAAGATGTAATTACAGGTGTGGATGGAAAGGAAGTAAAAACTACCAGTCAGTTACAGGAGTTAATCGCTCGAAAACGGCCAGGAGATGCGGTTTCTATTAGTTACAAACGTAAAGGTGACGACAGAGAAACCTCCCTTAAACTTCAGAATAGGGAATCTTTAGCGGCTATAGATCTTGCCGAGCCTGAGCTTATTTTCGAAAAAGAAGATGGTGTGTCTGAAAACACACTGACCTACGAAATAGCTGGAGCCGTATTTGAGGATTTGTCTAGTCAATTGAAAAAAAGCCTGAATTTAGAAGGGGGTGTACATTTGTCGCAATTGGGCGAAGGGGCTTGGAAGGCCAGCGGTGTGAAAGAAGGCTTTGTAATAACCAAAGTTGGCGATGATGATATAACCAGCTTAGAGCAGTTTCAGAAAATAATCGATACCAAGACGAAAGACTTCTTTGTAATGGGGAAATACCCTAACGGAGAAAAAGAATATTACAGAATTACTTGGTAAGGATTATTTACCTGTCGTTTACAAGCCAAACCTTTAAGGGTTTGGCTTTTTTCGTTTTATTCTGAATTAGTCAATGGCTTTTTTGCAGTCCTTTGAAAATTCCCGTAACTATGAATTCAATTAATTGACAGATAAAATATTATGAATATTCAAACTGAATTTGGTCTTACAGAGGCCCTAAAAAACCTAGGTGTAGCAGCTGAAAACAACGGAACCTCAACAGGTTTGCAGTCGCATGGTGGAGATAGCTATATAGAGTCTTACTCTCCAGTAGATGGTGCACTAATAGGTAAGGTAAGTGTGACAACACAAGCTCAGTATGATAAGGTAATCGAAACGGCTCAAGCTGCTTTTAAAGATTGGAGAAGTACTCCTGCGCCTTTAAGAGGAGAGATTGTTCGTCAATTTGGTCAAAAGTTAAGAGAGCATAAAGCGGACTTGGGTAAGTTAGTTTCCTATGAAATGGGTAAATCTTACCAAGAAGGTTTGGGCGAAGTACAAGAAATGATTGATATCTGTGATTTTGCTGTAGGGCTTTCTCGTCAGCTCCATGGATTAACTATCAAATCTGAACGTCCATTGCATCACATGCAAGAGCAGTATCATCCATTGGGTATTGTTGGTATTATTTCAGCTTTCAATTTTCCTGTGGCTGTATGGTCGTGGAATACCGCTTTGGCTTGGGTTTGCGGAGATGTTTGTGTTTGGAAGCCTTCTGAAAAGACTCCATTAACAGGTGTTGCCTGCCAAAATATTATTGCAGAAGTATTAAAAGAAAACAACCTGCCAGAAGGCATCAGCTGTTTAATCAATGGTGATTATAAGGTGGGTGAGTGGATGACGCAAGACCACAGAGTTCCATTGATTTCGGCTACAGGATCTACCCGAATGGGTAAAATTGTTGGGCAAACTGTGGCGGCTCGTTTAGGAAAATCTATCCTTGAGTTGGGGGGTAACAATGCCATTATTGTAACCCCAGATGCTGACATAAAAATGACAGTGATTGGAGCTGTATTTGGCGCTGTAGGAACTGCCGGCCAAAGATGTACTTCAACCCGCAGGTTGATAGTTCACGAAGACATTTACGATAAGGTAAGAGATGCAGTTGTTGGTGCTTACGGGCAGTTGAGAATTGGAAACCCATTAGATGAAAAGAATCATGTTGGGCCTCTTATCGACAAAGACTCTGTAAATAACTATAACAAAGCCATTGAAGCAGCAAAAGCTGAAGGAGGTAAAATATTGGTTGAAGGCGGTGTGCTTTCTGGTGAAGGTTACGAAAGTGGCTGCTACGTAAAGCCTTGTATTATAGAGGCGAAAAACGATTTCGAAATCGTTCAAGCCGAGACTTTTGCGCCAATCTTATACATCATTAAATACAAAGGCGATGTGCATGATGCCATTGCAATTCAAAATGGAGTGGCACAAGGTTTATCTTCAGCCATTATGACCAATAGTATGCGAGATGCCCATCAGTTCCTTTCAGCGGTAGGTTCTGATTGCGGAATTGCAAACGTAAATATTGGTACTTCTGGTGCCGAGATTGGCGGTGCATTTGGTGGTGAAAAGGAAACTGGCGGAGGTAGAGAGTCTGGTTCTGATGCATGGAAAGCTTACATGCGCAGACAAACCAATACCCTAAATTACTCTACTGAACTGCCTTTAGCGCAGGGTATAAAGTTTGATTTATAAGGGATGATTTAGAACACGATGGCAATGTATGCCATCGTGTTTCTTCTTTGCACTTATAATGTAATATAGATGGTGTGTTAAACCCACTATTGTAAGGAGTATAAAGCAACTCATAACTGCTTTCCCAACCTCCTTACTTAAAATCAGGAGTAATGGGGGGCTTCAGAACGTTATTCTTATCCTAAATAAGTTTAGGGTCTTCAAACCAAATTTGAGTATCCGTGTAATTTACTATCATCCGTAACTTCTGTCCCGATTTGCCATATAGAGGTTGTGGAAAGAAGGAAATTGCTTGCCCCCAATGATTATCTTTTCTGCCTGGAGCACTGCTCAATTTAATTTTATCATCCATCAATAAAATAAACCAAAAAGCAACTCCATGTATTTGTTGGTCGGAATTTACTTCAACGTGAATTTCAAATCTTCTACATTGATTAGGAGCAATTGCCGGCCAGGGATTCTCAAAGTCTACATCAATTATTTTGAACTCTTCTGAGCAAAATTCATGGGTAATATCGGCAAGATTTTGAGTGATATACTCTTCAGGAATTCTGAACTGATCGAAACCAGAAAGATCAAAGCCAGAGATTTCTTTTATCGGATTCACAGAGCCCAACTTTGGCGCATAAAGGAGCTTTCCTTTTACTTCTGCAGCTTTAGGAATCACCTTTGTATTCTTAGAGCATAGGTTTTGTAAAGCATGCCGGAAAGAAGGGATGGCATGCTCGCCTAAAAGGCCAGAGTCAAAAATTTCAGCTACTATAACATTGGGTTTTGGGTCAAGGTCTTCATTGGTAAGCTGTGTAGATTTAGACTGAAAAAGTTGAATTTTGTCCTTTAGGGCATTCTTTGTTATATTTTCTAGGGCTGCGTCTGCTATATATTTCGACTGTTCACAAGCGTAGACCTTTTTAGCTCCAGATTTTGCCGCCATCATGGCTAGAAGTCCAGATCCTGTCCCAATATCTAAAACTACGGATTCCTCACCAACTGTATTCTTAATAGCCTTCTCGAAAGCATCATTCCTCTCATGATCGGCTAGCATTTTCAAATGCCATGGGGGTACAAATCTTGAAGTCACCCTGCTGAGGTTTTGTCTTGTGCCTAGATCATTTGGATTAATGCTCAGTGCTTTTTTGTAGGAGTTAATTGCCTTGTCAAAATCACCAATTTCTTGATAAGCATTACCAAGGTGAACATGAACGCCCCAATCAGTAGGTTGAATTTCAGCCGCTTTATTTAAATGTGCCAATCCGTTTTCAACTTGCCCATTACTGCTCATAAACCGACCTAGTTCTAGGTTTGCTTGAAAGTGAAAAGGGGCTTTCTCTGCGGCATTCTTAAAAAAGGATAAAGCCTCTTTTGTATTTCCTTCTGTCTCTAAAATTGAACCCAGATTAATCATTGCTTCTGGTAAATTAGGGTTCTTATCCAGAAGTTCTCTCAGTGTTGCTTTGGCTCTGGGGAAATCATTACTTAAAAGCTCCAATTGTGCATACATTAAGTATGCATTTGGACTTATTGGAACACTTTCCATAAGTGGGGCGAGAACCTCTTTTGCCCCGCTAAGGTTTCCTAGATGTGTTCTTATTTGAGCAATCTGAAGACATATATCGTCTCTTTCTGGGGCAACCTTATGCGCAGATTCCAGATAAGGGAGAGCTGTATTAAAATCTTGAAATTGAGAATAAACATAGCCTAAGTTGCTTAAGCTTTCTATGTCGGTTGGATTTATTTTTAAGGCCTTTTGCCAATTGCTAATCGCATTATGCGCATCCCCTTTCATAAGGTATAGCATAGCAAGGCTAGAAATAGCCTCTAATGAATTAGGGTTGTTCTCTAAGGCTTGTTGATAAAACTTTTCTGCATTGACTAAGTCACCTTTTTGTTGAAGTGATTTAGCCTGTACTAGTAGTGATTCGTCCTTTGCAGTATCCATTAATTGTGGTTTATGATTCGAAAGCTATTTAATTTATGCTTACGTATCAAGAGTTGGTAGTATTGCTTTCTATTTTATTAAAAGTGTATTGAATATTTTATATATGTTTTTTTTAATCTCTTAACAATGGTTATACTTAGGTGAATTTTGAATGTACGTAATTCTATGATAATAGAAACTGGAAACTACTTAGAGTTAACACAGCTGATAAACCCAAGCGAACTCTCTAGTATTCTCAATTTAATTGAGCAGTCAAACTTTAAAGATGGGAAAAGTACTGCTTCTGAAAATGCGGCAAATGTTAAAAACAATTTGCAGATAAACAGTGAAAATAATTTTCACGCTCAACAGATTGGTCAAATTGTGCATCAAGCCATTTCTAAAAATCGCAGGATTCAATCGGCCATTCTCCCTAAGGTTATCCTTCCCCCGCTCGTTAGTCAATATGAATCAGGAATGCATTATGGTCTTCATGTTGATAGCCCACTGATGGGCAATCAATTTACTATAAGGACAGATGTGGGAATGACTCTATTTTTATCAGACCCTAGTAGTTATGAAGGGGGAGAATTGGAGATAATGACAGAGTTTGGTCTACAACGCTTTAAACTTTCGGCAGGTAGTGCGGTGATTTACCCAACCACAAGGCTGCATCAAGTATTGCCTGTTACTCAAGGAAAACGATTGGCTGTAGTTACTTGGATGCAGTGTGCTATCAGAGAAGCAAATAAGCGTGAAATTATTGATCAGATTAATCAGGTACTCAATGAACTATCGGTAACCGACCATAAGGAAAGTCATCTTATGCTTCAGCAAATTTACAGTAATTTAATCCGCATGTGGGCAGAAATATAATTGAACCATCATAACACATCGTACCAAAACAAAAGAATGCAAGAAATTACTATTGGAATAATGATACCTACTTCAGGTATATTGCCTATGGGCAAGCAATTTGACAAGGCTTTTAAAAAGGCCATAAAGTTAGAGCTCTCTAATACTGATTGTGAGCTTGAAATTATTACCGAAATGATTGGACAGGGAAATCCTGTGATGATAGAGAAATCTCTCGATAAATTTTTTGGGTACCATGATGCTAACTTAGTTACAGGTTTGTTCACCAATCATGCCATGGGGAGCTTTGTCGATAAATTTGAAAAGCGGAAGGTTCCTTTAATTATCAATAATTTAGGAGAACACCTTATACCGAGTAAAGGCTATAATAGTCAAGTCTTAATCAACTCAACCCACCTTTGGCAACACTGTTGGGCAATGGGGCAATATGCAGCTCAAAACCTGGGCAAAAAAGGTCTTATTCTCAGTTCTATGTTCGATGCCGGCTATGCTTTTTTGAATTGCATCCAGTTAGGTTTATACTCAGAAGACGAGAATTTTGATCATGACCTAAGACTGTTGCCGCTACCAGAGCCAGGTAAGTTATCTCAAGTTAAAGAGGCGTTTGATAATATTGATATGAGCGAATACGACTTTGTATTCCCTCTATTCTGTGGAGAGGAAGCCACAATCTTTCTGGAAGAGTTTCACTCAAGAGAACTCATGAGTAAAACCAAATTAATCGGGTTGCCTTATTTGTTAGAATTGAAGGAAAAGGATTTATCAGGTTTAGAATTGATTTCCACAGCCCACGAAAATCAACCTAAGGGAGATTTGTTGTGGAAAGGTATTTTTGAAACCATGGGAAAAAACTGCGGACACGCTGTTGGAAGAGTAATTGCCAAGAATCTGGAAAATATAGATGCAGAAGAGCTCATCAAAGAGATGTTGGCAATAGATGGTGGAAAAGAATACGACTCTACTAAAATTCCATGTTTAAAGGAAAAAATACGACTAGTAAGGCATAAGGTGAAAGCGGGTAATCAGGTGGTATCTGAAGATATTATTTCAGTTGATGCCGACTTAAAAAATGATGAAAAAATAAGACAGTCAAGAGATGCTATAAGCAGTTCTTGGATGAACTCATATTTAGCGGTGTAAAATGAAGACCTTAATACTTACCAATTCAGACGCTCTTTCTGCACCAACAATTAAAAAAATGGTGGAAAATGGCTCAGTAGAAGGTGTGGGAATCCTAAAGAAAAGCAGACCTCAAATAGAGCCAGTGCTTAAAAGTATTGGACTGAAAGAAGATCAAATTCTTGCCTTGGAACGTAGAAACTGGGTCTCTGAACTTAGCCAATTCATACGTAAAAATGAAATAGAGGTAGTTTGGGTGCTTACTTTTCCTTGGATCATTCCTAATGAGCTTTTCAATGCCGTTCCTAAAGGGTTTATTAACTTCCATTTTGGTATGCTTCCTAAATACAAAGGGGCTGACCCTATTTTCTGGCAGTTAAAGAATAATGAGGAAATTGGAGGCGTGACAATTCACCTTATGAATGATAAAATTGACGAGGGGCTTGTGTTGATGAGAGAAGAATTAAGAATTATTCCAGGAGAAAATTATGGCTTGCACTGTAAACGTCTGGGAGAATTCACCTCTACTCTAACTGAAAAACTTATTGAAAAGCTGTCAAATAATCAGAACAACTATTTAAAGCTAGATTCTGAAATTGAGACCTATGAGAGCAAACCAAGCATTGAAGATTTAACCATTTACTGGAACAAACAAACCGCAGAAGAAATTGAATGCCTTATTAATGCAACCAATCCAAAATATAGCGGGGCCAATACCAAATTGGCAGGTTTTGAAATGAGGATTTTAGAGGTAACCCCAGTAACCATGCAAGGCGCTATACAGGCCGAACCAGGTCAAATAGTGCATGCTGATGTGGTTTATGGTTTAGTGGTGGCGTGCATTAACAATGAATTTCTGAGAATCACTATAGCCCAAACGGGGGAAGGTTTTTTGTCGGGGGTAAAATTGTTTAACCTTGGTTTTTTAACAGGACATCAATTTACAAATTAGATATCGTGCGAGCGAAAGAGTACTTGAAAGTAATAGTATATTCGTTAATGAGGTTCTAGTTTTTTTTCAGAGCTACTTTGAAAGTAATAGTCTTAAAACTTATAATCTTTCAATATTATTTTTAACTTCAACACAATTTAATTAGAATTACCTTAAAACAGAGTACAGATAATTTTTTATAACCCTACAACTATTAAAACATCATGGAAGGATATTTAGCCGAAATCCGCGGTTTTGCGGGTAATTTTGCGCCTCGGGCATGGGCATTTTGCAGCGGACAATTACTATCGATTGCTCAAAATCAAGCCTTATTTTCATTATTAGGCACCACGTATGGAGGTGACGGAAGAACTACTTTCGCGCTACCCGATTTAAGGGGCAGGGCACCTATAAGTGCTGGGCAAGGGCCAGGGCTCAGTAATCACAATCTAGGTTCAAGAAGCGGAACGGAGACGGTGACTTTAACTGCTTCTCAGATGCCTTCGCATTATCACGTTGCTGCAACTACCAACCCGATGGCTGTTATAACTTCTATGACTGCTAAAGATGGGGCTGCAACTACCGATACACCTGCTGCAGGTCTGTCATTGGCCAAAGGTAATACTGAGGTGAACTTTGCCGCTACCCCCACTAACATGTATGGAAGCACGGGTAACAATGTAGTCCTGAGTTCAGGTTCCTCTCAAATACCTGCTGGGCAGTCAGTGACAGTAGGAGCTACAGGAGGAAGTCAATGGCATACTAATATGCAGCCCTACTTGACTATCTATTGGATTATTTGCATGCAAGGTTTGTTTCCATCAAGAAATTAAAATTTTACTTAAAACTAATTATTATGGAAGGAACTATAGGAGAAATTAGAGGATTTGCAGGTAATTTTGCCCCACGATCATGGGCCTTTTGTGCAGGTCAATTAATGTCAATAGCTCAGAATACTGCATTGTTTTCAATTCTGGGTACAACCTACGGTGGAGATGGTAGGACAACGTTCGGCCTACCAGACCTAAGGGGTAGAATACCCATATCTGCTGGAATGGGCCCTGGGCTGAGCGATCATCGGTTAGGGTCAAGAGGTGGGGTTGAGACCGTTACACTGAATCTGTTACAGCTACCCTCACATCATCACTTTGCTACAACTGCAAACCCGATGACAATTACAACTTCTATGACTGCTAAAGATGGGGCTGCAACTACAGATACGCCAGCTGCGGGTCTGTCATTAGCTAAAGGTAATACAGAGGTGAACTTTGCTGCTACACCAACTAACATGTATGGAAGCGCAGGAAATGATGTAACTTTGAGTTCAGGAACCTCTCAAATACCTTCTGGACAGCCAGTATCAGTGGAGTCAACTGGAGGTAACCAATCCCATACCAATATGCAGCCTTACTTGACGATCTATTGGATTATCTGTATGTTTGGAGTATACCCTTCAAGAAATTAATATTGTATTTCTTTGTGTTAAAAAAATAAAATGATACCCACTTGGGTGTCATTTTATTTTAGTTTATTGTTTATAGTAATTTATATACTCTAACGTATTGTTAATTTAATCTTCCATCCGATGAATTTGGTTCATATTAAATACAAGGCTTTTTCTGAAGTTTTTAATAAGCGATTCTTTTTGGCTCTCCCTTTTTTCTTTTTTCTCTTTTTGAATGGGAGTAAGGCTCAAACTATAGGTTCCACGATCACGTTCGAGGCTGGGGTGGCTCGTACACTTATTGGGGCTTCTACAAACCCTAGTGTAACAAATATTGATGGCCATGGTCTAGGGGTTTCTGCAGTAACAGCGGGTAATATTGTTACTATAGTTGTTGGCAATAGCGTGCCAGGCATTACAGGTGGTTCTGATCTTGCAGTAATTATGCAGGCCACTGGAACTAATGTTACATCCTTTTCATATAAGTCAGATAACTCTGCCAATAATTTTTCGCTTACAAGCTTTGCTTTTGCAGTGGCTACAGGAACAACCCAGAATATAACCGTTCAAGGGTATGATAACGGTAGTGCAGTTTCAGGGGCAATTACTAAGACCATATCTTCTCCGGGAGTTACCAACTTTACAGTTACTTCAGGAGATGTTTCGGCTTCATCAGGGTGGGGTAATATTGATGAAATTAGAATAACAATGAACACACCTGCGCCAGCAAATTTTGCAATAGATGATGTTTTGCTGGCGGCAGCTGTAGCCTCCAACAACGCCCCAACCGCTTCTTCTTTTACAGCAAACCCTTCTGAGAATTT
The DNA here is from genome assembly GCF_001267955.1 of Roseivirga seohaensis subsp. aquiponti. Taxonomy (NCBI): domain Bacteria; kingdom Pseudomonadati; phylum Bacteroidota; class Cytophagia; order Cytophagales; family Roseivirgaceae; genus Roseivirga; species Roseivirga seohaensis. The sequence continues at coordinate 4,302 of NZ_JSVA01000004.1, read as the reverse complement.
GACCTATACCTTTTCTGCCAGCGATTTCGGCTACAGCGATGGTGATGGCGATCCGCTCAGCAGTGTTTTGATTGAAGCTTTACCTACAAATGGAACCCTGTATCTAGATGCAGATAATGACGATGTATTTGATGGAGGTGAAGCAGTTTCAGTTTCGCAACAAATCAGTGTAGCCAATATAAATGCAGGTAACCTACAATACATTCAGAATGGTTCTTCAAACACTTCTTTTCAGTTTGAAGTGAATGATGGTACGGAAAACAGCAGTGGTAATTATATAGCCACTTTGACAATGAGGGCAGTGCCAACGGTTACATTGAGTATTACACCTACTTCTAAAAGTGAATCAATCACTACTGCAAGTATAGTGACAGCCACACTATCAAATGCATATGGGGCAAATACTACGGTTAACCTGTCGTTTTCAGGATCAGCAACTGGTAGTGGGGTGGATTATACTATTTCTTCTTCATCTATTACTGTTGGTGCAGGAAATACAACAAATTCCATTGTGCTCACCAATGTGCCAGATGCGCTTTATGAAGGGAATGAAACCGTGATAATAGATATTTCTTCCGTTAGCAATGGAACAGAAAACGGTACTCAACAACGAACATTTACGATTATCGATGACGACTCTCAGCCGAATGCAACATTGGAAGTGCTGCCAATTTACAATCCAATAACCGATGAGAGTGGAGGGCAAGCCTACATCCGAGGTAAAATTGATGCAGTAGCAGGAACAACTGTAACTATACCTTTGTCATTCAGTGGAACAGCAACTGGTGGCGGAACAGATTATTCATTGACTGGTACTACTATTACACTTTCTCCAGGAGAAATTATGGATAGTGTTCGTGTTACTTCACAATTTGACGGCATTGAGGAAGGAAGTGAAACCATAATTGTTGATATGGGTGCACCAACCAATGCAGTAGAAAGTGGGACTCAACAGGTTACAATAACCATCAATGATGAAGACGCAACCTACCCTTCAACTACAATCACAACAGGAGCTGGTAACCCAACAAATTCTTCTCCATTCTCTGTAACCATAACTTTTAGTGAGTCTGTCACAGGCTTTGCCGTTGGAGATATTACAGTGAGCAATGGGTCGGCTGGTAATTTTGCTGGGTCAGGAACTACTTACACGGCAGATATCACCCCCACAGGGGATGGTGCTGTAACTGTTGATGTGGGGTCAGGAGCTGCACAAGATGCTTTTGGTTATAACAATACAGCTGCTACACAGTTGAGTCGAACTTATGATGCGACTGCTCCTGCTACCCCAAGTGCTCCAAACTTGACAGCTAACTGGGACACTGGAACCTCAAATTCTGATGATATTACTTCTAATACCCAACCAAGGTTTAGTGGTTCAACAGAGGCCAATGCTTCTATAAAAATAATTTCATCAATTGATGGTCAAGTGGGTACTTCCACTGCTAATGGTAGTGGCAACTGGCTTCAAACAATCAGTGGAACCCTTTCTGAAGGAACCCATAACATAACTTTCACAGCTACCGATGCCGCAGGCAATGAAAGTGCTGCCTCGGCTGCCTTGTCAATTGTAGTAGACACTTCAAACCCAACTTTAAGCTCTAGCAGTCCCGCTGATGACGCAACTGGGGTAAATACAAGTGGAAATATTACTCTTACTTTCAATGAAAATATTGCCTTTGGAACAGGAAATATTGAAGTAATTGACGAGACCAATGGTTCGAATTCTTTCACAATAGACGCAGCTTCTCCAGGTACACAAGCCTCTATTAGTGGTGCCGTACTGACCATCAACCCAAGTAGCAATTTGGATTTATCATCTAATTACTCTGTTAGAATTGCCGCCACAGCTATAGATGATATTGCTGGAAACAGTTATGCAGGAATCACAAACGGCACAGCCTTGAATTTCGGAACAAATAACGCCCCAACGGTAACTGTAAATACTGGCCTAACCTTAAACGAAGGAGCCACAGAGCTTATTGATTCAGGGAAGTTAAACGCCAGCGATACAGAGGGAGGAACACTTACTTTTACGATTACAACGGCCACTACCAAAGGCACCCTGTTTATAGATACCAACCCAAGCAATACTTTTAATGCAGGCGATACGGAACTTGTATTGAATGCCACTTTCACTAAAAACGATATTGACAGTGATAGAATCAGGTATGTCAGTACAACCGACAATGATATTTCCGACAGCTTTGTGTTTAAAGTAAGTGATCCAGATGGCGGAGAATTAACCAATCAGACCTTTAATATTACCATTAACCCAGTGAATGACGCCCCAACAGCAACTGGTGTTCCTACAGATGTTACTGTGATTGAAGATGCTGCGAGCAACTTTGATCTTTCGGCTGTTACACTAGTTGATCCTGATGGAGATGCACTTACTGCAACATTAGCAGCTTCGGCAGGTACTTTTACTGCAACCTCGGGTGGAGGCGTGACCATTAGTGGTTCAGGTACTGCTTCTCTTACCTTGGCAGGTACAGCCGCCAATATCAATACTTATTTTGATACCCCAGCCAATATTAAATACACTGGAGCTTCAAACGTGAGTGGCGATAATGCCGCAACATTTACCTTAAACGCAAATGATGCTACGGTTAATCCTCAAGTGGGCAGCGGAAATATAGATATTACCGCAGTTAATGATGCGCCTACTTTTACGATTGGTGCAAACCAAACCGTAGCTCAAAATGCTGGAGCGCAATCAATAAACAGCTTTATCACAACATTTGACGATGGTGATGCAGAGGCAACCCAAACTGTCCAGTTTAATATCACCAATAATACTAACGCTACTTTATTTACATCTGGACCAGCCATTAGTGCTACAGGTGTTCTGACCTTTACGCCAGATGCAACGAAATTTGGCAAAGCAACCATTTCGGTAACCATTTCAGATAATGGAGGTACAGCCAATAGTGGTGTAGACACTTCACCAGCGCAAACCTTCGATATTTTTGTTACCCCTACGAATATTAAAATCAATGAGGTTGATGCTGATGACCCTGGAACAGATGAAACAGAATTTGTAGAGTTATTTAATGGAACAGGTGGCGTATTCAGCTTAGATGGCCTTGTTTTGGTTTATTTTAACGGTGCAGATTTACAATCATATGGCACCTCAACAGATTTAGATGGCAATAATATTGCTTCATCAGACTTTTTCGTGGTAGGAAACACTGGGGTTTCTAATTTAGATTTAGATAGAGGTGTTACCTCATTCCTGCAAAACGGTGCCGATGCAGTAGCCTTGTATGTTGGTAATAGTACTGATTTTCCAAATGATACTCCTATCAGTTTAGATGGCTTGGTAGATGTTCTAGTTTACGGCCCTGACAATGGAGAACGCTCTAGTCTTGTAACTGCTTTTGGTGTAGTTACACCATATGATGAGAGCTCAAATGGTAATGCTGAAACAGAATCGCTTTCAAGAAGCCCTGATGGCACAGGAGCATTTGTAGCGCAGGCACCAACACCTGGAGTAACAAATGACGTGACGGCTCCAACTATTACCAGTGTAAGTGTACCAAACAATGGTCTATATAATATTGGCTCTACGTTTACATTTACCGTTACGGTTAACGAAAATGTTGTGGTAACTAATACTCCACAACTACCCATAGATATAGGAGGCGTTACTCGACAAGCTACCTATCAGCCTGGGCTTTCTACTACAACATTACTAAGGTTTCAATATACAATTCAAAGTGGAGATACAGACCCAACTGATGGTATTAGCTTAGGAGCATCTTTAGACCTTAATACAACTGGAACTATTAAAGATGGAGCAGGTAATAATTTGGTACTAACCTTGCCTGCGGTTCCTTCTACTGCAGCTGTTTTAGTTGATGGAATTGTACCTACAGTAACGAGTGTAAGTTCAACCAAGAATAACGGTAGCTATAAAGTAGGCGAGATCATCGCTATTACAGTAACTTTTAGTGAGGTAGTTAATGTAACCCCAGGTTGTGTTGGCGAAGTGCCGCAGCTTACCTTGGAGACAGGGGCAACAGACAGAGTTGTTGATTACACAGGTGGTACAGGAACAAATACCTTAACATTTAATTATACTGTACAGGCTGGAGATACGAATTCAGACCTAGATTATGTGGCTACAAATTCTTTGAGTTTGAATTCTTCTTTTATGAGTGATGCTGCAGGTAATACACCAAACTTAACTTTGCCAGTGCCTGCTGCTGCCAATTCATTGGGGGCTAATAAGGATTTAGTAATCGATACAGCTATACCAACTGCGACAGTAAGCATATCCGATGCAGCGCTTAAATC